>DASWBG010000236.1:0-5492 GCA_036390715.1 Gemmatimonadaceae bacterium | reverse complement strand
CGACCCATCTCATCTGGCCTCCAGAAGTTCCAAAAGCAAAATACCCGGGACGAGACTCGAACTCGTAAGGCCAAAGGCCGCGGGATTTTGAGTCCCGTGCGTCTACCGATTCCGCCACCCGGGCGTGATTCCAATTTAGCCCATCGACCGCTATTGTCACGAGAGATCGACGTGATTTTCCATCGTTGTGGGAGGCTCCACGCCAAGCGGGCGTTCCGCTTTGTATCTTCTTCGCTGAATGATCAGGAAAACGGCGACTGCCACGGCGCCAATTATCAGCACTCCCAAGCTTGCACGTGAAATGTATTTCTCGAGCAGCGGCAGGTCGCGTCCGAAATTGTAGCCGAGGAAGCCGAACACTATCGCCCAGACGACGCTGCCGATGCTGGTGTAGATTACGAACTTCGTGAATGACATGCACGCCGCACCCGCGACCACGGCCGCCCACGTGCGCAAGATCGCAATGAACCGCCCAAAGAGAATCGTTTTCGCGCCATTCCGCTCGAAAAAGGCGTGGGTCCGTTCGATGTGGGATCTCCTCACGCCGACGTAACCGCCGTACCGCACGACGAGCGGCAATCCGCCCCTGATTCCGATCCAGTAGCCTAGAATTCCACCGACGATTGCGGCAACGGCTGCAAGACCGATGACGATGTAGATGGAGATGTGGCCCAGCGACGCATATGCGGCCGCCGTCACCAGCGCGATCTCGCCCGGCAGCGGGATGCCGACGCTCTCGAGCAGAACCAGCGCCACGAGCACTGGATATGTATACGACTGGAGCAGTCGTGAGAGGTGGTGTGCGAGATCAGGCATCTTTGGATCGAAGGCAATAAAAGAGCCCTCGATCCTTTGGATCAAGGGCTTCGAATATCAAGTCCCCGCGAAACCTGGCGAAAGGCTAGGGCCTTTTCTTCAAGCCGGGTCGGAGCCGCTGCAGACCCATCCCATTCTTTTGCCCACCCTGTTGCGCGCCGTTTTGTCCGGCAAGCTCCTGCGCCCGTTTCCGGAATTGCTGCTGGAGACCGATGTAGCGCGCGCGCTGCACCGGCGTCATGAATCGCGCGAGCTCCTTCTGCTCCGCTTCGACGATGGCGATGCGCTGCTTCTGGAGTTGCAACGAAGCGTCGATGAGGTCACTGACGCGCTGCTGATTCGGCTGGCCGCTCGATGTCATCTCTAGCCTGAGCTGGCGGCGAGTTTCCCGCTCCTGCGCCGCCACCTGACTGAGCTGCGGGGCGAAGCGGGCGTTGGACTGCTCCAGCTGTGCCATCTGCGCATCGGTAAGGCCAACCCGGTCCTGAGTCAGTCTGGCGACGCGCTCGCGAAACTGCTGCTCGAGCGCTGGCCGGTTTGCCTTCGCGATGGGCGCTGTCACCGGCTGGGCATGTGCAGCCCCTCCACTGAGCCCGACCATCAGCGTCGTCAATCGGAGCGATCGGTTCATCGACCTAATGATGTTCAAAGACTGTCACCGCTGTCCACGGAGATCACCGGATCCGGCTCCGAACCAGGGAGAGCATCGAAGCCGTCCATGTCGTTCATCAGCTGCACGAGACTGCCATCACTAAGGCCGTCGGCGTCGGCGGCGAGAGCGAGCGCGTGCGGGTTCGGCGCGACAACCGGCACAACTGTTTTAGGAACGACGACTGATTCCTGAGGACTCAATTTGGTCGCTTCGGAACCCGCCGCAACGGGCTTCTGAACCTGCGAGTAGGAGGTCGAATTTGACGCTTGAGAACCCTTCGATTGAATCATCAGTACCGATCCCCCGCCCAGCACGACGAGCACAAGACTCGCTGCGACCAGCCACGATACCACACGCGTGCTCGCCGGCCGTTCGATGGCGGGCACAATCGTCCGATAGGGCGGAATCTGTCGCACCACCCCATCGACATCGATCGATGGCGCGAAGATCGCCGCGCTCTTGACAGTGCGAAGGACGTCCAGATCCTCCTGGCAGCTCTCGCAAGTCGCGACGTGCGCTTCGACGCGCTTCCTCGCATCATCCGCGAGTGTGCCATGCAAGAGATCCGGAAGCATTTCCTGGATGTCGCTGTTAATGCACTTATTCATCTTTCAAAAACTCCTTTACCGTCTTGAGCGCATTGTGGTAGTGGACTCGTGCCGCCCCTTCAGTGCTTCCTACCACTTCCGCGATCTCCTTGTATGACAAACCCTGTTGCACCCTCAACGTGAACACCTCTCGCTGCGTCGGAGAAAGCGCTTCCAGCGACTTCCTCACTCTCTCCTGCGCCTCTTCGGCGATCAGCCCATCGAGGGCGCCATATTCACTCACGTGATCCGATTCTTCCACGGGAACTGTTTCCCGGCTCCTTCTCTCCGCCCTTCTTCGATCCAGCATCAGCCGCCGCTCGATGGTGAAAAGCCATGTCCGCAGCGTGCTTGCTCCTCGAAACGAATCGAGCGACGCGAACGCCCGAACGAACGTGTCCTGCACCAGCTCTTCTATCCCCTCCCGCTCCCCGGCACTCGCAGCGAAGCGCGCCAGAGCCTGAGAATGACGACCTACCAATTGCGTCGCGGCCCGGCTGTCTCCGGCCTTCCAGCGGTTGATTAGCTCCGTATCGGTGTCGTCGGGCCTGCCCTCGGGGCTAGGAATCATGGAGCCTCATCCGGTAGACGCTGCCGGGGGCCTGCCGTTAAGGCCGATTGACCCCGCCGAATGGCACTCATATCCTTCGCGCTCATCGTGCCCAATACTACTACCCCGAGGAACCCCTGACTCAATCACGGCAGCGCCCCAAGCCCGAAAAGATCTCCCACCGCGGGGCACACCAGACGCTGCCGGAGAATTCGATCCCAGCTTTTCTCCGGGCGATCGAGCTCGGAGCTGACGCGATCGAGCTCGACGTTCACGCCACGAGCGACGGCGTCGTCATTGTGCACCACGATCCGGTCGTCAACGCGCCGGCGGCGGCGAGAACCAGAATAGCCGATCTCTCCGCATCGGAGATTAGCCGCTTCCCACTGGCGCACGGCGTTGAAATTCCCACGCTCGAACAGGTTCTCGATGCTGTCGGTGGTCGGGCGATGGTTTATGTCGAAATCAAGGCGGCTGACATCGAGCCATTGGTAGTGCGGTGCATTCGAGAGTCCGGCGCGAGGTGCGCTGTGCACGCTTTCGACCATCGCATTGTCAAAACCGTGAAGAGGGTTTTTCCCGCCATTCGAACCGGCGTTCTCGAAGTGGCGCGTCATATCGATCCGGTAGCATCGCTCGTCGCTGCTGGGGCGCAGGATCTCTGGCAGGAGGTGTCGTTCATCGATGAAGAACTGGTGTCGCGCGCCCATTCCGTCAACGCGAGAGTCATCGCCTGGACCTCCGACGATCCGGACGAGTGGGAAACCCTCAAGAACATCGGTGTCGACGGCATCTGCACGGATCGCATCGCCGAGCTCGCCACAATGAGCCTGTAACTGCACTAGCTTATTGCGACCCATAGCCCTTCTTCGGAGGAAAATCTTTCACATGCGCGCTTTTCTTTGTCTGCTATTGATGGGGACGGCAGCCTGCACTGTTCGGACCCCGACGACCACTCCCTCGCCAGCTCGCGATTCAGCGCAGGCCGACGCCGGTCGCGGGGGTACATCGACGCCCAACGCCGATCCGTTTCCGAGCACCTACGTTCCATTTCCTTCGCGGACGACTGTCGTCCGCAACGTGAACATTCTGACAGCAGCCGGACCACTCATCAGGAATGGCGCGATTCTCCTGCAGAACGGTAAGATCGCGGCAGTAGGCGCGACGGTCGATGCGCCGGCCGATGCGCTCGTGATCGACGGGTCCGGCAAGTACGTCACTCCCGGTATTGTCGACGACCATTCACATCTTGGTGTCTACGCAGCACCAGGCGGTAACGCGCTGAGCGATGGCAACGAAGCCACCAATCCCGCCACCCCCCAGGTGTGGGCGGAACATTCAGTGTGGCCCCAGGACCCGCAGTTCCCTCGCAATCTCGCGGGCGGCGTGACGACGCTGCAGGTGCTTCCGGGCTCGGCGAATCTCATTGGTGGTCGCAGCGCCATTCTGAAAGTCGTCCCGGGACGCACGGTGCAGGCGATGAAGTTCCCTGGCGCGAAATACGGA
The DNA here is from genome assembly GCA_036390715.1 of Gemmatimonadaceae bacterium. Lineage (GTDB taxonomy): Bacteria > Gemmatimonadota > Gemmatimonadetes > Gemmatimonadales > Gemmatimonadaceae > UBA4720. Next base: position 1,381 of record DASWBG010000236.1, on the reverse strand, counting down.
CTCAAGATGGCGTGTGGCGAAAATCCCAAGCGGGTCTATGGAGGACGCGGCGGACCGTCAACACGGATGGGCAATGTCGCCGGCTACCGCGCCGCCTGGATCAAGGCCGTAGACTATCGCCGCAAGTGGGACAAGTGGAACGCCGATCACAAGGGAGATCCACCGGCGCGCGATCTCGGTAACGAGACTCTCGCTGAGGTACTGCGCGGCAACATTCTCGTCCACAATCACTGCTATCGCGCCGACGAGATGGCCCAGATGATCGACATCGCGCACGAGTTCGGATACCAGATCAGGTCGTTCCACCACGGAGTGGAGGCGTACAAGATCGCAGACCTTCTCGCCAAGGAAGGAATCGCCGGCTCCCTCTGGGCCGACTGGGGCAGCTTCAAGATGGAAGCGATTGACGCGGTGAAGGCGAACATGGCGCTGGTGGATCACGCCGGCGCCCGAGTGATCGTCCATTCCGATGATCCATCGGGTTCGCAGCGATTGAATCAGGAAGCCGCAAAGGCGATGGAAGCGGGAGCGGAAATCGGGATCCCCGTGAGCGAGGAGCAGGCAATCAAGTGGCTCACCATCAATCCCGCATGGGCACTAGGCCTCGACGACAGGATCGGCTCACTCGAAAAGGGAAAGAACGCCGATGTCGTGCTGTGGACGGGCGATCCGTTCAGCGTCTACTCGAAACCGGAAAAGGTGTGGATCGACGGCGCCCTGCTGTACGATCGCCTCGACCCGTCCGAGCAGTGGCGCACTGACTTCGAGCTTGGCTTCGTACCATTGAACCGGAACTAATCGATGATCTCCTACAGACTCAATTCGCGTATCGGCGCAGTTGTTTTCGCGGCGATACTGGCAATGCCCGCCGCGGCGCAAACCATCGCGATAACGGGTGGGAAAGTGTACCCGGTGAGCGGGCCACTGATTGAAAACGGAACGGTCATAATCACCAACGGCAAGATCGTCGCTGTCGGTGCGAATGTGCCGATCCCGGCCGGCGCACAGCGCATCGACGCGGCCGGTAAGATCGTGACGCCCGGCTTCGTGGACGCGTCGACGCAGCTCGGAGTTCAGGAAATCGCGGCCGTGAACGACACGCGTGACATGAGCGCGCGTGGCAAGGACAACATTGCTGCCGCCTTCACCGTGTGGGAGGGCTTGAACCCCAATTCGGTGCTGATTGCACCCGCGCGAAAGGAAGGCATCACCAGCTTCGTCGTCGTTCCCACAGGCGGCCTCGTGTCGGGTCAGGCGGCACTGGTAGACGTCGTCCCGGGAACTACGACCGACATGATCGTCAGATCTCCGGTCGCGATGGTCGCTGAGGTTGGTGATCCGCAGTCAGCGGGATTGGGCTCACGTGGAGAACTGATTGTGA
>DASWBG010000235.1:0-2040 GCA_036390715.1 Gemmatimonadaceae bacterium | reverse complement strand
ATCAGGATCGGTCGCGAGAAAGATCGCTCTCGAGTCACGCGCGGCCGACTTCAAGTCGGCGACGGTTTTCTCCTTCCCGGGGATCGTCACGTATTCCGGCTCGAAGCCGTTCTCGATGTCGATTCCCATTTTCTTCTCGGGAAGATCGCGCACGTGGCCGACCGTGGCCCGCACGCGGTACGCGCGGCCCAGATACTTGCCGATCGTCTTCGCCTTCGCCGGCGACTCGACGATCACTAGCGACGTGGAGCCAGGCTCTGATGGACCTTCGTTATCGACTATTTTTGCCGCCGCGCGCTTTCTGGCACGTGCGGGCTTGAGCGCGACGTTCTTCGCCGACACGCCCTTGGTAGCACGAATTTCTTTCGTCGCCGGAATCGCCATACCGGCATCCTTGATCGCAGCATTCTCCGCGGTAACGCCCTTGGTAGCGCGCTTGGCGGTGGTTTTTGCTTTAGTTGTCCTGGCTTTCGCCATTTAATGCACCGTAGTGTTGTCGCCGCTTCCGGACGAATCTTCCAACCCAGTCCCTTCCAGCAATCCGCGGAGGTCGTCGAGCGCAATGCGTCCTTCGAATTGCATCATTGCCCGCTCGATGATGTGCTCCAGCTCCAGCCCGTTGATCGCGCCCGACCCGTTGAGGGACAGGAGATGACCCCAAGCTTCCGGCGCGAACCGCCCCCGTTCGTGCGGGCCCATCACGCGGAATGTGGTCTGTGCAGGTAAGCGTTCGTCCATTGTCGTTCGTAGTTAAGTCAAGGTCGAGCCGAGCTCGACTGCTTTCGCTATAAGTTGTTGCCGTGCAAGCCTTTCCGTATCGAGAACCACGTCGGCTGTCTCGTACAGGGCCCTTCGTTTCTGGTATAGCTCCCGGAGGGCTACCACCGGGTCCCGGCCCGCCAGCAGCGGCCTGGTCTCCACCCTGCGCAATCGGCGAGCGACTGCCTCGGGTGACGCTCTAAGGTATATGATACGCCCATTCGAACGCAAAAGTTCGACTGACCTCTGCTGTGCGATCCATCCCCCGCCCGGTGACAGCACCATACCACTGGTGACGCTCAGTTCTTTCGTCAGGGCGAATTCCATCTCCCGAAAATGCTCCTCGCCTTTGACGCGAAAGATCTCGCGCACCTCCATTCCCGACCGTCGCTCGATCTCCTGATCGAAATCGAGAAACTGTCTTCCCAGCCTCCGCGCGACCGCCTTTCCGATCGTTGTCTTCCCCACTCCGGGGAGTCCGACGAGGATCAGATGTGGAGCCGGCGACTTATCGTCCTTGTCTGTCACTCAGCGACGAGATGTAATTCTGATAATTGCGACGCGTCTCTCCGAGCGAATCGCCGCCGAACTTTTCGAGCAGAGCCTGAGCGAGGATGAACGCTGTCATGGCTTCGGCGATGACCCCCATCGCTGGAACGGCGGTGACATCACTTCGTTCCGCCACCGCTTCTGCGCGCTCCCGCGTCTTCATCTCGATCGTTCCCAGCGGCTGCATTAGGGTGCTGATCGGCTTCATCGATGCGCGCAGCACGATCTGCTCCCCATTGCTGATGCCGCCTTCCATCCCGCCCGCACGGTTGGTTCTCCTGCGCACCCGCCCCGCTTTCACATTGCTCTCGTCCGGATCTATCTGGTCATGGACATCCGACCCTTTTCTGCGCGCGCACTCCACCCCGAGCCCGATCTCGACCGCCTTTACGGCGGGAATGGACATCAGAGCCGCTGCGAGCCGGCCATCCAGCTTCCTGTCCCATGATACGTGTGAGCCGAGGCCCACCGGCACACCATTGCAGATGACCTCGGCGATGCCGCCCAGGGTGTTGCCCTCTGCCTTCGCAGCGTCGATCCGCTTGATCATTTCCTGCTCGGCGTCCTGGTCCAGCGTGCGCAACTGCGATTCGTCCGCGGCTGCATTCAGATCCGCGGGCATCTTGTCCGGACGCTTGGCGTCGACCCCTCCCAGGTGCACCACATGGCTCCCGATGGATATGTCGAATTCACGCAGAAACCGCCTGCAAATGGCCCCTGCGGCCACGCGGG
>DASWBG010000234.1:0-6093 GCA_036390715.1 Gemmatimonadaceae bacterium | reverse complement strand
GTTGCTGGCAATTCCGCTCGTCGGTGCAGTGATCCTGCTCCTGCTGCCGGTGCGAAAGCCGGCGACTGGCGAAGGTATCGAGACGCCGGCCGCTCGCCACGTTGCGCTGTGGCTCTTCGTTCTGGAGTTCCTGGTCTCGCTTGGCCTCTGGTGGTCGTTCAACCCCGCGGATACCGGCTGGCAGGCGCCAATCGATACCGCATGGATTCCGACGTGGGGGGTGCGATTCACTTTGGGGGTCGATGGGATCGCCCTGATGATGGTGTTGCTCACCACTTTCATCATGCCGCTCTCGGTTCTCGGGAGCTGGACGACCATCCGCACCAAGACCCGCAGCTACTACGCACTGCTGCTCATTCTCACCACCGGCATGGTGGGCGTGTTCCTGGCACGCGACCTCTTCCTCTTCTACGTGATGTGGGAAGTAATGCTGATCCCGATGTATTTCATCATCGGCATCTGGGGCGGGGAGCGCCGCATATACGCAAGCATCAAGTTCTTCATCTACACTTTCTTGCCGTCGCTGCTGATGCTGGTCGCGATCATCTACCTCGGCCTTCACATGAGGACCGCGATCGGGACGCCGGATTTCAGCTACGACCGTCTGCTCACGGCGAGTGGTGGTATGCCGGACCGAACAGCGCTGTTGCTGTTCGCGGCGTTCTTCCTGGCGTTTGCGGTTAAGGTGCCAATTTTTCCGTTCCACACCTGGCTGCCTGACGCGCACGTCGAAGCACCGACCGCGGGATCTGTGATCCTTGCCGGCATCATGCTCAAGATGGGCACGTTCGGATTCATGAGATTCGCGCTGCCACTATTCCCCGGCGCGGCGATGAATCCGACTGTCAGAATGATCATCCTCATTCTTGCTCTGATCGGAATTATCTATGGCGCGCTCGTCGCAATGGTCCAGCCGGATTTCAAAAAGCTCGTCGCCTATTCATCCGTGAGTCATCTTGGTTTTGTCATGCTGGGCATCTTTGCTCTCACGCTCCAGAGTGTGCAGGGCGCGCTGATGGTCATGATCAATCACGGTATCTCGACCGGAGCGCTCTTCCTTCTGGTGGGCATTATCTACGAGCGCCGCCATTCGCGTCTGATCGACTCTTATGGCGGAATAGCGCGAGTGGTTCCGATGTTCGCGGCGGTCCTCACTTTCGTCTCCCTCAGCAGCATCGGACTCCCGGGCACCAATGGATTCGTCGGGGAATTCCTGGTGCTGATCGGGTCGTTCCGCACGTACCCGGTGCTGACGATCATCGCGACGACAGGTGTGATTTTCGCCGCCGTTTACCTGCTCTGGGCGCTGCAGCGGATTCTGTTCAATCCGCTCGACAAGCGCGAGAACGAACACCTTCCGGATCTGAACAAGCGTGAGCTCGCCCTGCTCGTTCCGCTGATAGCCGCGATCATCTGGCTGGGCGTGTACCCGGCTCCTGTTCTGCGCCGGATGCAAGGGTCTGCCCAGCTTCTTGTCGACCGCGTCGAACGTGGAAGCCTCACGCAGGTCAGCGAGGCAGGACGCTGATGCAGTTCGACCTTAGCATGCCCGCGCAGCTCACCTCCGCTCTCGGACCAGACCTGCTGCTGATGGGAGGAGCGATGCTCCTGCTCCTCTGGTCGGGTTGGCGTCGCGAAAGCGACGAGCACCAGCGAAGCGTCGGAATCCTGAGCATGGCGCTCTGCATGTTCACCATGGTGGCAGTGGGCTATTACGCATATCAGGGATACACCGCGACTGACGGCGTCATCGCCGTCGACAACTTTCGCTGGGCCGCTGACGAGATCTTTCTCATCGCGACGGTCGGCACTATCGCGATGTCGCTCGACTACAACAGGCGCGAGGGTATTACGCCAGGCGAGTCTCACGTTCTGCTTTTGCTTTCGACGTCAGGAATGATGATTCTCGCCGCGGCGCGTGATCTCATCATCGTCTTTCTCGGCATCGAGCTGATGTCGATTGCCGCATACGTACTCGTGGGCCTCAACCGGCGCCGGGAGCGGTCCGCCGAGGGCGCGATAAAGTACTTCTTGCTTGGCGCATTCTCGACAGCGTTCCTGTTGTACGGCATCGCTCTCGTTTATGGCGCCACGGGTGCGACCAACTTCCTGACCATCAGGGCGAACATCATCAACTTCAAACTCGAGCACAGCGGATTGTTGCTCGTCGGAATCGCACTCCTCCTCGTGGGATTCGGCTTCAAGATCGCCGCTGCGCCGTTCCACATGTGGGCACCCGATGTATATGAGGGTGCACCGACCCCGACCACGGCATACATGGCTGCCGCAGTGAAAGCGGCATCGTTTGCGGCGCTCTTCCGCCTCTGGCTCGAGGCGTTCCCCACATTGCTTTCGACCTGGCACGAAGCGGTGTGGTGGCTCGCCGCTCTTACCATGATCGTAGGAAACCTGGTCGCGCTGTCCCAGAAGAATATCAAGCGCCTGCTGGCCTATTCGAGTATCGCGCACGCGGGATATATCCTCGTTGCCCTGGTCGTGGGCACGAGCCTCGGCAGCTCGGCGTTCATGTTCTACCTGTTCGCTTACACCATGGCAACGCTCGGAGCGTTTGCGGTGGTCATCGCGCTCGGGAGAAGGGGAGAGGACTACATGAACGTGGAGGAGTACGCCGGACTTTGGAGCGTCAGGCCGGGACTCGCGGTCGCGATGACGGTGTTCATGCTCGCCTTGCTCGGGTTCCCGATTTTTGGGGGCATCGGGTTCTTCGCCAAGTGGTACATCCTGCAGGCCGCGCTGCAGGCTCCGTTCCCGCAGACCAAACTCGCCGTGATACTCGTCATCACCAGCGTCATCAGTGCGGGATACTATCTGTACGTGGTGATGGTGATGTTCATGAAGCCGCGGGCGAGTTCCGCCATTCTTCCCGAGCGCACCAGCGGCTGGACCCGCGCAGTGATTTGGGGATCGGCTGCCGTCATTCTTATTTTCGGATTGTTCCCCGACGCCCTTGTTTCCTTGACACAGCGCAGCACACCGGCTGTGAGCAAGGAAGTCGCGCTACGATCGCGATAACTCCAATGGCAATGTCGCGCGCGATCTTTCGCGAGTACGACATCCGCGGCATCGCCGGAAAGGATCTCACCGAAGAAGTGGCCACGGCAGTCGCAGGCGCGTACGCCGCGTTCCTGACCGAGAAAGGCGTGAAGGGCGCGCTCGCTATCGGGCGCGACAACCGGCCGAGCGGGGAAGGGTTGCATCGAGCGCTGGTGGCGGGTCTGCTCGCAAGCGGCGTCGACGTAGTCGACATCGGGGTCGTTCCGACCCCGCTCGCCTACTGGTCCCAGCACAATCTGGATGTAGTCGGCGGAATCCAGATCACCGGCTCCCACAATCCTCCCGAGTACAACGGTTTCAAGCTTGGTCTCGCTACCAGCTCCATTTATGGCGCTGACATACAACACATCTATGAGCTCGCCGTCGCGGGCAAATTCCCGCGCGGCAAGGGTACGCTTCGCCACGAACAGGTCACCGACCGCTACGTCGACGACATTACGGCGCGCGTCGGGAAGCTTTCACGTCAACTGAAGGTTGTCCTCGATTGTGGCAACGGAGCGGGCTCCCTCGTTGCGCCAAAGCTTTTTCCTAAGCTCGGCATCAAACCTCGCTTTCTGTTCTGCGACAGCGACGGCACGTTTCCGAATCACCACCCGGATCCCACCATCCCTAAAAACGTCGAGGATCTCATCGCCGCCGTGAAAAGGGACCGCGCCGACATCGGCATTGCGTTCGATGGCGACGCGGACCGCATCGGCGTGATCGACAATACCGGCGAGATAATCTGGGGGGACTACATCCTGATCATCTATGCGCGCGATGTGCTGGCGCGCACGGGAAAGGGCCAGGCAATCGTTTTCGACGTGAAGGCATCCCAGGCATTGCCGGAAGCCATCGAGAAGGCGGGCGGAATCCCCCTCATGTGGAAGACGGGACACTCGCTCATCGAGGAGAAGATGCACGAGACCCACGCGCCGGTTGCGGGAGAGATGTCCGGGCACATGTTCTTCGCCGAGGGATTTTATGGATTCGATGACGCTCTCTACGGAGCGGCGCGGTTGCTTCGCATCGTCGCCGATTCGGGGAAAAGCGTGAGGGATCTGTTGGCTGACGTTCCCCGCTTCGTTTCCACCCCGGAAATCCGGGTTGACTGTCCCGACGACAAGAAATTCGGCATTGTCGAGGAAGCCACGAAATACTTCAGCTCCAAATACGAAGTCATCACCGTCGACGGCGCTCGAGTCCTCTTCGGCGATGGCTGGGGGCTCATCAGAGCGTCGAACACTCAGCCCGTGCTCGTCATGCGGTTCGAGGCGCGAACGAAAGAGCAGCTGGATAGGATTCAATCCGAGATGCAGGGTTGGCTCCGCTCCAGGGGCGTAAAGGTTTGATGTGATGCCTTCTACCCGCAGGCGCCTCCTCATCGGGGTCGTCATCGCGGCTGTAGTACTCGTCGGCGGACGTGCGGCATCCATGCTCTACGCTGATTACACCTGGTACGACGCGCTCGGAGCGAGCCCGCTCTGGCGTGAACGGACGGGCGATCTCCTGCTGATTTACGGGATCGGTTCCGTCATCGCGGTTCTTGTTCCCTTTCTGAATCTTTCCGCCTTGGGCAGAAGTATTGGTGTCCTCACACTGCCTCGCCGACTCGCTAACGTGGAATTTGGCGAGGCCGTGCCGCGGAAATACATCGACCGGTTCGCCTTTCTCCTCTCGATCGCGATCGCCGCCGCGGTCACACCGGCTCTTCCGGCCTGGACGTCGCTGGCGTTGGCGCGCCTCCGCGTCAGTTTCCGCGAGGGCGATCCATACTTCCAGCACGACCTCGCGTTTTACACGACCTGGCTTCCTTTTGAAAAAGCCGCTTACTCGTGGGCGATGCTGTTGACTGTCGGTGTTTCAATCGTCGTAGTCATTCTTTATTCACTCACACCCGGTCTGCGGTGGGAGCGCGCCGGACTTCGCATGAGCGCACGCGTCAGGCGGCATCTAAGCGTGCTCGCAGCACTGCTGCTGCTCATCACGATGTGGAGTTACCGCCTGCAATCGTACGATTTGCTTATGCGCGGCAGTGGCGAGCAGGGCGTTTTTTCCTACGTCGATCATCAGTGGCTGCTGCCGGGCCTGCTGCTGCTTTCGATCGCCACGGCTGCCGTCGCGATCACGGTACTACTGAGCGGATGGACAGGACAGCTTCGCACAAGCTTTGTCGCCGTGACTGTTATCGTGGTGTTGTCGGTCACGGTGCAGGAAATCGTGCCGTTGCTGGTGAGGCGATTCACCTCGCGCGAGACACAGATTGTGCGGGAGCGGCCTTACATCGCCACCCGCGGCGAATTTACGCGACGCGCCTACGCTCTCAGCGCGGCATCGTACGAAGCCCTGCGGAACTCCGCGGTGTCCGCCGCGCTCGACAGCGTGGTCACGAGCGCCGCCAGCCAGCAGCTGCTGCGACAGGACTCACTTGTCTATCCTGGCGCGCAAGGACTGGTCGTCGTCTCCAATGCACAGCTCGATGTCGCAGGACAAAGGCTTGGCGATGGGCTCTCGAGACTGGGATACGCATGGGCGTACCAGTCGATCGATCTTCTGAATGATTCGGTCCCGCGACGCGCCCGGCTCGTGACCCTCCGCGATCTGCGGACCAGAATTCGGGCCCTTGCGCCGATCTTCGCGCAGGGGAGCATGGTCGAGCCGGTGTTTCACGCCGACACACTTTACTGGAAGTTGGAGCTGTACACCGCGTCGTCCAACTACCCTCTCAGCCAGCGCTTCGTCCTTGCTGGGGAGGAGCGAAGCTATTTCAGGCACGCCGCAACCGCGCTCGCAAACGCGCGCACCGCTCGAGTAACGATCGCCGCGGATCCGGCTCCCGATCCCATAGCCTTGGCGTGGATGGCGGTCTTCCCCAACTCAGCTGATTACCGCGCGCCCGGCATCGCGCGTGAGCTAACGGCGACACCGTGGTCGCCTGTTGGGGCGGCCCCGTCGTCCGTCGCCAACGACTCGACGTTCAGAGCAGCCGTTACCAGACTATACACTCGCATGCGCGCCGCGCTCGCCGCCGCTGATCTC
>DASWBG010000233.1:0-2812 GCA_036390715.1 Gemmatimonadaceae bacterium | reverse complement strand
ACGCCAGCCGTCCTTGGCAATCCGACGGTGATCGCGGGCGTCGGCGTTACACACCTGCGCTACCCGGTGCGGAAGGCTTAATTAAGTGATCACTCGCCACGTAATGTGACCCATGTCTTCTATTATCCATTCGCAGACATCAGACATACCGTATAACATGACAACGACCGGCTTCGACGTTCCCGGATTCCGAATCGTGGACAATCTGGGCGTGGTGCGCGGTGTTGTCGTCCGCTCGCGATCGGTTTTCGGCACCATCGGCGCTGGATTTCAGACGCTGCTTGGCGGCAATATCTCGCTCTTTACGGAACTCGCTGAACGCACGCGCAAGCAGGCTTTCGACACCATGTTGGTCCAGGCGCATAAGGCGGGGGCCGACGCAGTGATCGGCATTCGCTATGACGCGAACGAGTTGATGAAAGGCGTGACAGAGGTATTGTGCTACGGGACCGCCGTTCGCGTCGAGCCGCTGGAAGTCTGAGTTAGGGGAGCCGCCTCAAGGCCAATGAGCAGGCTCGTCAGCGTCTAGTATGAGGAGAATCGCCTGCAGTTAACTTTGGCGTTAGGCAGCCCCTCGAGCGACGACCCTTTTGAAAGGGGACTGAAGTCAGAAGCCAGATGGCCACCGCACTCTACGTAGTCTTGATGGCAGCCGTGATCGCCGCGGTGGATTTGCTGTTCTTCAAGAACAGATTCTGGGAACGGCTGACGGTGAACCTGGGAATCGTCCTGGTATTCGCAGCCTTCTACTTCAGATTCCTGAAACGTCCCTGAGCAAGGCGAAGGCGGCGCCCTCGGGCGCGAATTCTCGCGCGAGAATTCGTGACGATCAACGAGAGGCGCGGTTGTGAACGACTCGATCTATGTGCTGACAGACGCGCGTCGAAGCGGCGTGGTCGATCCGGTTACGTCCTGGGTGCCGCAGGCTTGGCCGCGTAGATGAACTCGTAGTAGTCGCGCATCGTCAGCTCCGACGCCGCCTCCTCGTCCACGATGACGGTGGCGTCGAGATGCAATTGCAGCGCGCTCGCGGTCACCATGCTGGTCACCGGTCCCTCCACCGCCTGCGCAATCGCCCTCGCCTTCGACTTTCCGCTCGCAACCAGTAATAGCTGGCGCGCCTCGAGGATCGTGCCGACTCCCATCGTGATCGCATACACGGGCACGTCCTCACGGCGCTCGAAGAAGCGTGCGTTGTCGCCGATCGTCTGCATCGACAGCGTCTTGAGACGAGTGCGCGAGCTGAGCGAGCTCGTCGGCTCGTTGAAAGCGATGTGGCCGTCAGAGCCGATGCCGAGAATCTGCAGGTCGATCCCGCCGCACTCGGCGATCCGCTTCTCATACCACTCGCAGAACGCCGGATAGTTGCTGGTCGTGCCGGACGGGACGTTGATGTTCTGAGGTTGGATGTTCACGTGCCGGAAGAAATTCTCCTGCATGAAATAGGAGTAACTCTGCGGGTGATTACCGGGCAGGCCGACATACTCATCCAGATTGAACGTCATCACCCGTGAGAAGTCGATCTTCCCCTGCTGATGCATTCGCACCAGTTCCTGGTATAGCCCGAGGGGTGTAGACCCCGTCGCCATGCCGAGCACGGCGTTCGGCTTGGTGTTGAGCAGCTCGGCGACCATGTGCGCCGCTAGTTTGCTCATCTCGTTGTAATTCTGGCTGATGACTACTTCCATGAGGCCCTCACCTCTGTTCAGTCTTCACTCTCAAACGGCACGACGATTCTAATAAGCTGCGTCGCACTATATGCTGCGATAATTCGGTGGCAGCGGCAACATGCTTCGAGTCAGTGCTTCGGCGACGGGCTCTCCGGCGTGATCATGGTGCGCCTGCCTAACTATGTTTCACCGACTGTCATTACCATCGAGCACATGACGATTCAACGGATGGACCACGTCGGCATCGTGGTTGACGACCTCGCGGCCGCAACCGAGTTCTTCGTCGAACTCGGACTCGAGCTGCAGGGCGAGGGGTTGGTCGAGGGCCGCTGGGTTGACCGCATCGTGGCGCTCGACGGCGTCCGGGCAGAGATCGCGATGCTGCAGACCCGGGACGGCCACGGACGACTCGAGCTGACGAAATTCCTCACGCCGTCGTCCCAGGGCGGCAACCGACACGCGCCGGCGAACACACCGGGCATCCGCCATGTCGCATTCGTCGTCGAAGACATCGACGCCGCCGTCGCCGGCCTGCGAGCCCGCGGCACTGAGCTCGTTGGCGAGGTAGTGCGCTACGAGGACAGCTACCGCCTCTGCTACGTCCGCGGGCCTGAGGGGATCATCGTCGAGCTCGCACAGCGGATCGGGATGTGGGAGGAGGGAAGCGAGAGGCGGGAAGCGGGAAAGGCGTGACCGCTCGTGTCACTTCAGTGGTCACTCCTTCTGCCCGCTTCCCTCCTCCCGCCTCCCGCTTCCCGCTTCCACCAAACGGTTCTTCCACTTAGGCTGTCTAATCGCGGTCGCACTTCCATGAATAGAGTCAGCGAACCACACTCGACTTACGTAGACAGTCAAATGACATGTGTTCCTGGCGGAAAGGGTCGCGCGCAGTGGGGATGGCAGACTGCAGTGGCGCTGGGATTGATTCTGTTTTTTGGTCTCACCTCGGCGACCTGGGCGCAAACAACCCCCGACTCCGCAAAGCAGGCCGCGCCGGACGCGGGCGAGATCCGCGGCCGCATCGTTGCGATCGGAACCGGGCAGGCGATCACGACCGGCTCGATCAGTGTCCGCCGAGCGACCGATACGAGCTTCGTTGTTGGCGCGGCGGCCGATTCCGACGGCACTTTTCACGTCACCGG
>DASWBG010000232.1:0-3300 GCA_036390715.1 Gemmatimonadaceae bacterium | reverse complement strand
TCCCCATTCTCCTGCGACATGTCGAGTAGATACGCAATCCCTTTCGTTGCGACGTTCATCGCCACCGGCGCCTGCGCGTCCTCCTCGCACCAGGCAGCGACGACGCCGACTCCGGAGACTGCGACCGGATCGCAGCTCCAGGCGAAGACGGCTGGAATGGAGCGGCGCGACGGTTTTATCCCGCTCTACCTGGATGCGAAACAGGGCAAGATCTTCCTCGAGATTCCGCGCGACTCAACGCGCGCGCTCATGTTCGTCAGTCTCGCCACCGGCCTGGGATCGAATCCGATCGGCCTCGACCGTGGTGCGAGCGGCGATTCCTACATCGCGCGCTTCGACAAGAACGGAGACCACGTCCTGGTCGTGTTCGAGAACTGGAATTACCGAACGTCGGCGCTCGACAATCCGGCCCACGCGCGAACGGTCCTCGAGGCATTTCCGCCGAGTACCGCGGCATCGCTACCGATCATTGCGCAAGACGGGCGACGCCTGGTCGTCGATGCCACCGAGTTTTTCATGCGCGATTGGAACGACGTGGCCGGAACCATCACGTCGAGCAATGAGGGATTGTATTCCGTCGCTCGCGACAGGTCGAGTATCTACAGACCTTACACGAAAGCTTTTCCGGAGAACACCGAAGTCGACGTAGCGCTCACATTCTCCACCCAGGGCCGCCCCGGCCAAACGATATCGTCCATAGTCCCTGACGGAAAATCGTTTACGCTCAGGCAGCACATCTCGCTGCTGTCGCTTCCCGACGGTGGGTACAGGCCGCGTGTACTCGACCCGCGGGTCGGGTACTTCGGCATCGTGTTCAAGGACTACGCACAGCCCATTCAGCAGCCGCTCGAGCAGCGCTGGATCGCGCGTCACCGGCTCGAGCGCGTGAATCCCGCGGATCCAAACAGTCCCATCAGGAACCCCCTCGTCTACTACATCGACCGTGGCATTCCGGAGCCCATCCGAACCGCGACCAAACAGGGCGTCAGCTGGTGGATCGATGCTTTCGATCGGGCGGGACTGAAGGGTGGCTTCAGGGTCGAGGACTTGCCCGAAGGCGTGGACCCCATGGACGCTCGTTACAATGTCGTCCAGTGGGAGAATCGAAACGAACGTGGCTGGTCGGTAGGCGGCGCTCTTAGCGATCCGCGGACCGGCGAAATCATCAAAGGCATGGCGCGTCTGGATTCGCACCGCGCCCGAACGGATTACAACATCTACGCCGGATTGTTTGGCGCGGACGCGGCGGCGGCCGACACCGCGTTTGTGCTCGCGCGCGTCCGGCAGGTCAGCGCCCACGAAGTGGGACACACGCTGGGCCTCTCCCACAACTACATCGCCTCGACCTACGATCGGGGATCGGTAATGGATTATCCCCCGCCCCGGGTTACCGTCAACGCCAGCGGAGATATCGACATCTCGAGTGCTTACGCAGTCGGCCCCGGGGCTTACGACGTGTTCGCGATTCACTGGGGCTACGGCATTTTCCCTCCCGAATCCGAAAAGGACTCGTTGCGCGCCATCGTCGAAGACGGATTGCGACGTGGATTCCTTTTCCTCTCCGACGCGGACGCGCGTCCCGACTTCGCGTCGGACCCACGCACGAATCTCTGGGACGATGCGTCGACACCCTTGGAGTTCCTCCAGCACGAGATGGCAGCCCGAAGAGTGGCAATGTCCAGATTCGGAGAGCGCAACATTCGCGTCGGGGAGCCGATCGCGCTTCTCCAGGAGCGCTTCGTTCCCCTTTATCTCATGCACCGGTTTGCGCTCAACTCGCTGACCAAGACGATCGGTGGGATGGAATACGCAAACGCTGTCCGGGGTGACCGCTTGCAGGCGACGCGCCCCATCGACCCCGCCGCCCAGCGCGCCGCACTGGCGTCCTTGATTCTGGCGCTCGATCCGCGTGAGCTGGCGATCCCCGATACGGTCGTCACACTGCTCGGCCCACGGCCCTTCTCCTACCAGCCCTACGTCGAGCTGTTCAGCAGCCGCACGCGTCCCGCGTTCGACGAGCTAGGTGCGGCGCGCACGCTGGCGCAGATGATTGTAGACGGAATTCTTCAGCGCGAGCGCGCCGCGCGTGTCGTCGCATTTCAGACCCGCACGGCGCGCCCCCTTACGCTCGGAGAGGTAGTCGACGCACTGACCGCTGACTGGGGCGGGGCTGATCCCGCCAGTCCCAAGCTTGCCGCGTTGAAGCGGGTGGCGCAGCGAGCCGTCGTCGATCGCATGCTGCTTCTGGCTGCGGACAAAGAAGCGGCGCCAGAGGTCCGGTCGCTCGTCGAGCTCAAGATGAGTTCCCTCCGCGCCCGCGCCCGCGCGCTGGCCGCTTCGGGAGACGAACAGCGCCGTGCGCACTGGACGAGCATCGCCACGGACCTCAATCGCTGGCTCGAGCGGCAGGAGCTTCCGTCCCCGACTCCGGCACTTCGCGCACCGCCGGGAGACCCGTTCGGAATTGATTGGTAAACCCCCGGAGCCCCCTGGAACGCGTTCAGAGATCGCTTTCGGTCACGTCCCTCTCCGCGCGCCTGAGATGGCCTTGCTTGCTGTGATTCTTGCAGTATTGGCGTGTCGAAACCATGTCCGGAACCATGCGTTGCTCGTCAGATAGTGTTCGACTTCTCTTCTCCGCAATCACTTCTTGGCCAACGATTACGCACTGACAAGCCCCGTCAGGCTCGCTGCTCTCCATAATACAGGACTTCTCGAGACACCCGCAGACGACCGCCTGGACATTTTCACGCGCCTCGCGGCGGAGCTGATCGGCGTTCCCACGGTTCTGATCTCGCTCGTCGACGCCAAACGCCAGTGCTTCAAAAGCGTAGCCGGTAACGGCGGTTCCCCGCCGGCTGGCTGGAATTCGCTCGACGCATCGTTCTGCCAGGACGTCGTGGGAAAGGGTATTCCGCTCATCATGGCAGACGCGCGGAACGAGCCCGCTTTCGCCGACCGGGACACCAAGGTCCGGGCTTACGCGGGAGTGCCGCTCGTAACCGAAGACGGGCATACCCTCGGCGCGCTGTGCGCTTTCGATGAGAGCCCTCGCGACTGGAGTGGGCGCGACGTCGAAGTACTGACTGCGCTTGCCACAGCTGTCATGTCGGAGATTCAACGCCGCATTGCCGCGCGCGCGGCGCACGACACACAGCTGCGCCTGATCGCCGAGCGGACGCTCGCGCATGCAGTGCAGCAGCAGATGCCGGTCGGCGTTGTCGTAGCGGAAGTTCCGTCGGGGCGGCTCGTCTCGGTCAACGCCCAGATGACCGAGATCTTTTTGACTTCGTTCAAGCC
>DASWBG010000231.1:0-1782 GCA_036390715.1 Gemmatimonadaceae bacterium | reverse complement strand
ACAATTCTGCCCGGCACCCGGTCGCTTTACAGGTGGGAAGACAAACTGGCAGACGAGACCGAAGTCGTAGTGATGCTCAAAACGCGCTCTGGAGCCGTTCACGGGCTCGAGAAAGCGTTCAAGGAATTGCACCCCTACAAGGTCCCCGAGCTCCTCACCATACCGGTATCAGGCGGGCTCGAACGGTACCTTGGGTGGATCAACGACGAGACGAGTCTAACGATCGTCTAAATCGTCCTATACGTGTGAGTCCCGCCACGTCTTCCAGCACACAACCATTCATGTCGTCGACGCGTGCCGCGCTCGCGGTGCTCATCGTCGCGCTCTGGGTTGGCGGAATGGCAATGATGTTCCGGCGCAACGCCAACGTGAGCGAGGCGCAGCAGTTCGCCGAGGTCGCGCTGAGACTCCAGCCCGCAACGTTCTACTACAGCATCGAGCGCGATGGACAGCAGATCGGTGCCGCATCTTCGGCTCTCGATACAACAGCCAACACGCTCGTCAGCGAGGAGTATTTCGTCGGCGATTATCCGGCTGGCAAATCGATCGAACGGACGTCTGCCCGTTGGCAGACGAGACTGACGCGTGGATTCCATCTCGTCGATCTGACCATCGACATCGCCCGAACGGCACGTCCATTCTCGATCAACGCCGCGGTTGAAGAGGACACGCTCCTTTTCATCGCCGGCACGAAAACGACGGGTGGTCACCCTCCGGCTCACTACACTTTCGTGCCACCGCTCTTCACGCCATCTCTAGCGCCAGTCGCGTTCATGCTGGGTGGTCCGCACACGATCGGACGAAAGCAGATGATGTCGGTGTTCGATCCGACGACGCGCCTTGTGACCCGGCCAGAGCTGACGATTCGAGCCGAGTCGCTGTTCACGGTCGTCGATAGCGCGGCGCGGAACACTGCCGGAGAATGGGAAGTGGCACATCGTGATACTGTGCGCGCGTGGCGCATCGAAGGAGCACCGCAGTCCCTGACAGCATGGGTAGACGCCGAAGGGCGGGTCGTCGCAGCGCGGGCCGGAAGTCTCTCGGCCATCCGCACCGCCTTTGAAATCGCATTCAAAAACGCAAAAGCCAAATGATAGAGCTCAGAAGTCTCACCAAGAAATACGGCTCGTTCACAGCCGTCGATTCCATAGATCTGTCCGTACCGGATGGGGAGCTGTTCGGATTCCTGGGCCCTAACGGCGCGGGAAAGACGACTACGCTTCGCATGATCGCGGGGATTCTTCAGCCGACGGCAGGCAGCATCCATCTCGCGGGGATCGATCTTGCTCTGGATCCGCTCGCCGCAAAATCGAAGCTGGGTTTCATTCCCGATCGCCCTTTCATCTATGAGAAGCTGACCGGCGCCGAATTCCTTCGCTTCGTGGCGGGATTGTACGGCCAGGATGGCGACAAGGTCGAGCACCGCGGTCGTGAGCTAATGGCGCTGTTCGATCTCGAGGAATGGGCCGACGAGCTCGTCGAGAGCTACAGCCATGGAATGCGACAGAAGCTGATCATCTCGAGCGCGTTCATTCATCGGCCGGAAGTAATCGTGGTCGACGAGCCCATGGTCGGTCTCGATCCGAAGGCGGCACGAATTCTCAAGGACCTGTTCCGCGAGTACGTGAAGCGCGGCCACACGATCATGATGTCCACGCATACTCTCGAAGTCGCGGAGACGCTCTGCGATCGCATCGCGATCATTCAGAACGGAAAGATCCGATCCGTGGGGACAATCCAGGATTTGCGCGACGAAGCTACGGGAGGCGGAGGGCTCGAAGA
>DASWBG010000230.1:0-9096 GCA_036390715.1 Gemmatimonadaceae bacterium | reverse complement strand
AACGAGCACGCGGTGCTGCATCTGTTGTATTCGCGGTTCATCACGATGGTGCTACACGACGGCGGGCACCTCGGGTTCGAGGAGCCGTTCACGCGGTTCCGCGCGCACGGTCACATCATCCGCGAAGGCGCGAAGATGTCCAAGACGCAGGGCAACATCGTGAACCCCGATGAGTACATCGAGCGTTGGGGCGCCGATGCGTTCCGCACTTACCTCATGTTCCTCGGACCATACGAACAGGGCGGCGATTTCCGCGATGCCAGTATCTCGGGAACGCGACGTTTTCTCGACCGGCTGTTCGCATCTGTCCAGAGCATGTCGGGCGATGGCGAGCCGGATCACGCAGTGATGCGGAAGCTGCACCAGACGATCAGAAAAGTTGGCGAGGATATTTCGCGCCTGAGCTACAACACGGCGGTCGCCGCGATGATGGAGTACATGAACGTTCTCCGCAAAGGGGAGCGAACGCCCCATCGCGACGAGGTGCTGCCGCTCATTCCGCTTGTGTCGCCGTTCGCACCGCACATCGCCGAGGAGCTGTGGGAGCAGACGGGCGGGACGGGGAGTGTGTTCGACTCGGCGTGGCCAAGCTTCGATCCCCGGCTCGCGCTGGACGATTCGATCGAGCTCGTCGTTCAGGTGAATGGCAAGGTGCGGGGCAAGATCACCGTAGCGCGCGACATCTCTGAACAAGATGCGCTGGTCGCGGCACTGGCCGATCCGACAGTGTCAAGATTCACTGCTGGCGATCCCAGAAAGGTCATCTTCGTTCCGGGCAGGCTGCTCAACATCGTGGTCTGACTGGCGCCGTCGAACCTCCCGGCATCCCATCATTCGCTGTTGCAGAGCTACTACACTCCGCCACGGGACAAGTGGCGAAAAGTCAGGGCGTGGGGCTGGCTAACTGCTTGCTCCTCCTCATGTTAGGCGGAGCCAACGAAAACCGTCGAGATCAAAAAAATGCCGGTGCCAAGCTTGCGCACTGACCATTCAGTGGACCGATCGCGCCGGCCCGCGAGAACAGGCTCGACCCCCGCGCCACCCGTCCCGAGCCATGCTGACAAAAGAAATCGAGTTCACGCCAGGCGTATCAGAATCAAGTATCCTCTCGCGCGTTCGAAGCTTCGCGCAGGGGAACTCGTTGTACCGGCAACACGGTTATGTGCTCGACGGAGACGACAGGTTCTTCGAGAAGGCTGCGCTCGATTCGAAGTACGTGGCCGCGATGATCGCATTCATCGAAGATGAATTCGGCGTTCACGTATCGGATTGCGAGATCAGCGCGGACAACCTCGGATCTCTGCGTGCGGTTGCGCACTTTGTCGCCAGCAAGCAGCCATTCGCGGTGGGTTGACCAGACACCAACTGCAACAAAACGAAAGGTGCTGCGGATTTCAGGCTGAAGGTTGCCAGTAGCACCGCATCGCGACGTTACGAACCAGATCCGCCCGGTCTAGGGTTCGTACATCGCATTGACGTCTGCATTTGCGAGGTCGACGAGAAACCCGCCGATCCTCTCGGTCACCGCACGAAGGAATTTCTCGCCCTTATCCGGGGTTGACGCTTTCGGGTTTCCCGTTCCGGTGTCGTCAGTGACCTTCGTCCACTGACGCGGCGCCCACGCCCAGCCATCACGCAGTCCAGCAATTCGAAATTTTCTCGCGCGCCCTGGCCCCGCCTCCGACAGCGGTCGCAACAGCTCCGGCTGCAACGACATCATGAGGCTGGTCTCCATCTCTCCCGCGTGGTCGCCGGGCTCATCGAAGTAGTCGGCGCTCTTCACGCAGGTCCACCAGTTGATCGTGCAGATGAAGAGATCGATGCGGGGCTGCAGCTCGCGAATCATCTGCCGGAAGTCGTTGCCGCCATGCCCATTCAACACCAGCAGCTTCCTGATGCCTTGTCCGGAAAGGGCCGAGGCAATGTCGGTGAGCACCGCTAGCTGTGTGCTCGGGTTCATGTTGATGGCGAGCTTCAGATCGAGCTGGCCGGTGTTTACCCCGAACGGAACCGTCGGCAGCACCACAACTTTGGCGCCCTTGTTCCATGCGATCTCGGCCGAGCGCTCAGCGAGCGCGCCGGTTTCGTAGTTGTCGGTCGCGTACGGGAGGTGATAGTTGTGCGGTTCGGTCGCGCCCCAGGGAAGAATCGCGACTTCGAATGGTGTGTCCTTTACCGCTTTCCAGTTTGACTCGGCGAGAACGAATGGGCGTGGTGGCATCAATGATGGTGGCAAAAAGGAAAAGTCCGGCACCGGCGCGCAAGATTTCTGCTTGCGAGATTATCAGGAGAGGCCAACATTGGCCAGTCGTCGCGTCCCACTTCAGCATTGAGTAAGCGTCGAATCCCGCTTCGTACAGTCCCGCCGGAGACATCCTAATGGTGTTCCAGACTCGCCGTTTGCTTGCACTGTCGGCCGCGCTCATCGTGTCAACGCTCTCTTGCCGCAAGAGTGAAAGGCCGCAGAACGAAGTCACGCGGCATGGCGAAGATGTAATCGCGTCGGGATCGACGCCAACGGTCATGGACAGCGTACCTGGCGATGCAATTCTCGCAGGTGGCGATGCGAGCTTCGGCGGAGTGACTGGCGGGGACTATCTCGGAGCAGGAGGAAAGCAGGCGATCACCGGACGTATCCACGGATCGCTCCGCGCCGTGGCCGGCGAGATTCACGTCGCGGCCGCCATCGATCGGAACGCCACTATCGTGGCCGGCAGCGTCGAATTGGATTCCGCTGCTATCATCGCGCGGAACGCCTATATCGTTGGCGGAACGATTCAGGTCAACGGCACGGTGCAAGAGGGCATCCTGGCCTACGGCGGTGCTATCACGCTCGACGGGGTGGTTGGCCGTGATGTCGAGGTCGCCGGGGGAACGCTTCGTGTCGGGCCGCACGCGAGGATCGCGGGGAATCTTCGCTATCGCATGCCCGCGGGAAAGGTCCACATCGACCCGGCCGCGCGTATCACAGGGACTGTTACGGCGCTCCCTGTCTCCAACAGAGGAGCCCTCTGGCACGTGCTCTGGATACTGGGCTTCCTCCTGGTGGGAGCTGTCGTAGTCGCGCTGTTCCCCCGCTTTATGGCGGAGGCGGCGGAGATACTGCCCGACCATCCGGGACGTGCCGCATTGGTTGGCCTCGGATGGGGTATCCTGGTCCCAATTGCCATTGTCATCGCGGCGATCACGGTTGTCGGGCTACCACTGGCGTTCCTGACGGCGGCGGTCTATGTAGTCGTGGTGTGCGTTGCCAGCGTACCGTTCGCGGTTTGGCTGGGTCGCCTATTGCTTGGCGCGCGCGCACGCGGGGGGCTCGAAGGAACGCTCGTGAACTTTATTGTTGGCGGATTCTTTCTTCTCGTCGCGGAGATCATACCGGTGGTTGGCGGCTGGGTCTCGCTGATCGCTGGACTACTGGGACTTGGTACGATCTTGCTCGAGGCGCAGGCGCTGCGCGCAAATCATGCACAACCGACTGTGCCAGTGAGGCAGCCCCTGTAACTAGATCAGCCTGCCCACCCATCCGCCGACGTAATAGCCGACCAGCGCCACTCCGACACCGACCACGAACATGTCGAGCCCGGACCGGAACGCATTGCGTCCGGTGAAAACCGATCGCGCGGCCCCGACCAGGAAGTGCGATAGCATCGCCACGGTGAATGAGATCACTATCGCCGTCGCCCCATGCCAGACCAGAAATGGAAATACCGGAATCGCGGCGCCGATCGCTGTGGCAAGCCCGGTTATCCATCCCTCTCTGAACGGCGACATGCTGAACTCGCCGATCTTGAGCTCTTCCTGCACTTGCTCCTTCAGCATCTGCTGTGGGTCGCCCATGATCTGTGTTGCAAGTGTGTACGCGGACTCGCGGCCCATTCCCTTCGCTTCATAAATGATCGCCAGCTCGTCTCGCTCGATCTCAGGCATCAGCTCGACTTCGGCCTTCTCCATCGATATTTCGTAATCATAGACTTCCCGCTCGCTCTTGCTGGCGAGATATCCACTCGAACCCATCGACAGGGCGTCGGCAATCAGACCGGCGAGGCCAGCAACTACGACGGCCTGGTGCTGGTTCACGGTGGCCGCGCCGATCACGCCCGCCACGAGGCCGAAGTTCGCGGTGAGTCCGTCGTTGAATCCGTACACGACGTTGCGCAGAAACCCGCCTGACGACGTTTTGTGCCAGGGCTCTCCGCCCTTGCCAGCGATTTCACCAAGCGTGGTCGCGTGGTCAGCAGATTCGCGCGCCAGTACAAGTGCTTCTGCGCCGCCGGGTGCCCCGCGCGGCGTCTCGCGATGCATGTCGAGGTACGCCTTGACCTCGCGTCCCTCTTCCTCGAGGAGCATCGGCAGCAGGAATCCCGGGCCGAACCAACGCCCGAATGCGGCCAGCAGTCGCGCGCGACCGCTAGGACGAAATTCTGCCGGCGGATGACCGTGTTTTGCCAGAAGATCGGACCAGACTATGACGTGCCGATCTTCGACGTCAGCCAATCTGGAGTAGATGTCCTTCTTTTTTGGGTCAGGCTCCGCCCCGGCGAGAAGGCGGTATAGGTAGGCCGCGTCCGCCTCGTCCTGCCAGTGGTGCTCGAAGGAATGGACGTCGATCTCAGGGCTCCTTGGGGGTGCTTCGCGGGGCTCAAGCGTCGTCGACATTCTTCAATATCACCCGGCCGGCCCCCTTTTGCACCGGCGGCAACCCTTGGATGAGGCTCGATGTCCTACGACACAGAACCATCAAGGGAGAAAAGATGAGGGCACTACTGCTTCTTTCCGCGCTAGCAGCGGCGACATCCGCAACGCTGAACGCACAGGTTACAACGGCCAAGCCGGACTCGAGCTGCACCAACTATCCCGACGGACGCGTCGAATGCCGTGTCTTTCGTGGCGGGGCGCGAGGAGATTCCGCGCTGCGAAATAGAATCTTCTATCGAATGGATTCGGCGATGGCGAAACGCGCGGCCCTGGGTCTCGAGCTACGGACCACGGGAACCAGACGTGATACGCTTGGCGTCTTCGTCGAAGCGGTGACACCGAAAGGTCCGGCTGAGACAGCGGGCATCATCGAAGGAGATCGCATCGCTTCGATCAACGGAGTGGATCTTCGCACATCCGCGGGCGACACCGAGGATTCGTACACTAATGGACTCGCAGCACACCGTTTGAGCCGGGAAGTCCAGAAGCTATCTCCGGGGACCCGGGTGAATCTTCGGGTCTACTCGGGCGGACGGTTCCGGGATGTGCAGGTGACGGCCGGAAAGGCGAGCGACGTCATGCGACTCGGCAATCGATTCAGATACATGATGCCGGGGATGGACGGAATGATGAATTTCGATGGCCCCGACGCTCTTAACGACCTGCCGAGTAGAATTCAGATTCGCGCTCCAGCGCGCGACGCGCCCGAGGTGCGCGTTCCGATGCGGATCAGTCCTCTTGCCCCACTGCGCCTACATCGGACTTACAGGGTCGATGCGAGCGAGATCGAGCCCGTCTCGGCGGATGTGATCAGGGAGCTTGTGGCGACAACAATTCGGAACGCTCAATCCGCGCTAAAGCAGCTCGCTGCGGACGGAATTTCCTAGCTAGCTCATCGGCGCGCTCCTGCCAGCGCGCCTCCATCAAACGGCTCGCAGATTGGAGCCGTTGCTCCACCGCTGAAGTACGGGGTAACGCGTTCTGCGTATCCGGACATGAGAAGTGTGGAGGATGCTTCGGATCCACGGCCGCATAGCCGATCCGCGGAAGTACCTCAGTCGCGATCAGGAGCAGGCCGGTCAGGATGATCAGCAGAGACAGTATGTGCATCTTCGGAAGCCGGTAGCGCCAGGTCGTGAATGCTACCCATAGGCCGCCGACGACGATGACGACTTCGACGCCGAGATATTCGAAAAACCCGAGCCCGCACTCGCGCTCGTAAGGCCAGATGAGGAGTGCGGCGAAGAGCGCGAACACAAGGATCAACCGGGCTCCGGCGCCGATCATGGCCGCACGCTGGTAAACGCGCTCCTGGGCGCGCCGCTCCTCCTCGCTCTGCAGCTTCTTCATGGCAGCCGAAGGCTCGGGCGGAAGTCCATCGAACTCCCGCTCGATCTTTTTCAATTGGACGGACCAGTCATCTTGAGCCATAGCGCTCCCGGTGCGGGAATGGTCTCCGCTTATCTTTCTGACTCCGCAGCCTCGGTACGGGCAACGAAAAATGAGTTTAGGCGAGACAATGAGGGTCCGACTCGACAAATGGCTGTGGGCCGCCCGCTTCTTCAAGACGCGGGCGCTCGCCGCGACGGCAATCGAAGCCGGAAAGGTCGAGGTCAATGGCGAGAGGGCCAAGCGGTCCAAACAGCTTCAGGTTGGCGATTCTCTGCGCATCCGGCTTGGCCCGTACCATCACATCGTGACGGTTCGCGCAGTCTCCGAGCACCGAGGACCTGCTCCAATCGCCGCAAAGCTGTACGAGGAAAGCGAAGAGGGGCGAAAAGCGCGCGAGGCGATGCAGCTACAGGTGAAAATCGCACGGGCGGTTCCCGGGTACGATCGGGGGCGACCCACCAAGAAGGACCGGCGGGATTTCGAAAGGGTACGGAGGCCGGATCGGGATTGACGTCAACTACAATCTGAGGAGCGACTGCAAACTGAACGGGTGCGAGCTTGCAGTGGCGTAGTAGCCAGTTGCCAGTTCACTACGTCGGGACGCGTAGGTGGCGCGCCTCAGGGTAAGGGCAACCGTTTGTATATCATGATGGCCTGAGTGACGTCCCCGCGTCGTGAACCAATACCTCGCAACTACGCTCCTGACGTCTGGCACCCGTTCAGTTGAAGTCGACAAGCCCCTTTAGCCAAGGAAACGCCTAAAACTCCATCTGCGCGCCCAACTCCACTACCCTATTTGGCGGTATCCCGAAAAACTCCGTCGCCGAGCGTGAGTTGCGCTGCATGAAGATGTAAAGCCGCTTGCGCCAGTGGGCGAGCGGCTTCGTTCCCGTCGGGATGAGATTTTCGCGGCCGAGGTAGTACGTGGTCTCGCTGGGCTTGGCGATGATGCCATGCTCGGCCGCCAGCGCGAGAATCTCCGGCACGTTCGGCGTCTGCATGAAGCCGTACTTCGCCTTGATGCGCCCGAAATTGTGTGGGAAGCACGTGACCTCTACGCGCTCCGTGATCGGAATATCCGGGACCTGGGCAGAGACGATCGACAGCAGAATCACGTTCTCGTGCAGCACCTTGTTGTGCTTCAGGTGATGCAGCAGCACCAGCGGCGCGTCCTTCGACTCGGATGTCAAGAACACCGCGGTGCCGGGAACTCGCGGAGGTTTGAAGCGCCTGTCGGGATTCTCGTCACCAAGGTCACGCAGCAGCGCGTCGAGCGGGATCGAAGCGTCCACCAGGAGGCTGCGCACGATGAGGCGCCCACGCTGCCACGTAGTCATCAGAATGAAAATCGCCGCCGCAATGGCGAGAGGCACCCAGCCACCCTGCACGATCTTGAGCATGTTCGCGGAGAAGAATGCCAGATCGATGATCAGGAAAAAGGCGGTCAGAAGGCCGGCGCGCCAGATACTCCACTGCCAGTGCGACCGTGCGAGGACGTAAAAGAGAATCGTCGTGATGGTCATCGTTCCCGTGACTGCGATTCCGTAGGCGGCAGCGAGCGCGCTGGAAGATCTGAACATCAGCACGACGAGAATGCACCCCAATCCAAGCGCGCGATTCACTTCGGGAACGAAGATCTGCCCCGTTTCCTGAAATGACGTATGGATTATCTGCACGCGTGGACTGTAGCCGAGCTGTACGGATTGCTGTGTGAGCGAGAATGCCCCTGAGATGAGAGCCTGCGACGCGATGATGGCAGCGATCGTCGCCAAAGCGATCAACGGGTACTGGAGCGCGCTGGGCGCGAGAAGATAGAACGGATTGATCGCGCTCGTCGGGTCTCGCAGGATCAGCGCGCCCTGCCCGAAGTAGTTAGCCAGCAGCGCCGGCAATACGAGAAGGAACCAGGCAAGCCGGATCGGCCGCTTGCCGAAATGTCCCATGTCCGCATAGAGCGCCTCGGCTCCGGTGACGGCCAGGACTACGGCGCCGAGGAGAATGAACGCGAGATGCCCATGCTGGAAGAAAAAATCCAGGCCGTACCATGGATTCGCCGCGGCGAGGATTTGTGGCGCCTCCAGGATCTCGCGCAGGCCGAGTGCTCCAATCACCACGAACCAGACGACCATCACTGGGCCGAAAATTCGTCCGACTTTTGCGGTTCCATGCTGCTGGAAAAAGAAGAGTCCCGCGAGTATTCCGACCGTGAGAGGGATCACCAGGTGCTGCGATTGTGGAGCTACCACTTCCAGGCCTTCCACGGCGCTCAACACGGAGATCGCGGGAGTAATCACGCCATCGCCGTAGAGCAGTGCGGCACCGATCAAGCCAAGGGCGATGATAGTTTTGCGCCGAAATGAGTCCGAATCACGGCGTTGCTTCTGGAGAATGAGCGCCAACAACGCGAGAATTCCGCCCTCGCCATTGTTGTCAGCCCGCATGATGAAAATGATGTACTTGATGCTGACGATGATTATCAGCGACCAGACGATCAGCGAGAGAACGCCATAGACGTTGGACGGCACTGGAGTGAGTCCATGCTCCAGCTTGAAGCACTCACGCAGGGCATAAAGGGGGCTGGTGCCGATGTCCCCATAGACGACGCCCAACGCGAGAATAGTGAGTTTTGCGAGACGGCGGCCGCTCGGACGAGCTTCGAGGTTAGTGCTGATTTGCGCGACCTATAGAGGTTGTTCAGGCTGCCGTGCTGCTGGCGGCTTTGACCTCGGAATTTCCGCAAGGGCACGACCCTTTGCAAGGCCGATACCTGGTGCGCCGGGACACGACCCCGCTCCGGGTATGGCGATTGAAGGCCGAGAATTCGGCTGCAAAATCCGGTAATTCGAGTGTAAGAAACAGACGTTGCCCGGGCATATCGCTTGCGTTTAACAAGCCTGACAGAAACGCACTGATTCTACAGGAGGAGGGACAAATGAAGGATCTAAACGAAAGGGGTACCGAGAACCAAGTCAAAGGGACCGTGAAGGAAATGAAAGGGAAGATCCGCGG
>DASWBG010000229.1:0-14620 GCA_036390715.1 Gemmatimonadaceae bacterium | reverse complement strand
TGGACGGCCTGGTTCACGGCGGTGGCGGCTTCGCCGAATCCCGTCGCGATCAGCTTCAGCTTGCCGGGATAGGTCGTGATATCACCGGCGGCATAGATTCCCGGACGCCCGGTCTCCATCAGGCTGTTGACGACGATCTCGCCCTTCTCGCAGTTCAATCCCCACTCGGCCAGCGCTCCGATGTCGCTATGGAAGCCGAGCATCGGCAGGACGACATCCGCATCGATATCACGAGTCGTCTTTGCCTTGACCTCGCGCACCGTCACACCCGTGAGTTTGCCCTCGCGCGACAGCACGTCGTGCAGCTCGTGGAACGGCAGCAGCGTCGTACGTCCCTCGGCCGATGATGCCGCGGCCTGAACGTCGGCGATGGTCGCGCCGTGCGCGCGGTACTTGTCGCTCCGATGGACGAGCGTCACCGCTTTCGCGCGGCTGCGCAGCTGCTGGGCCCAGTCGAACGCGGAGTCTCCGCCGCCGATGATGACGATGCTTTGGCCGCGGAACTCCTCGGGATCCGACACGCGGTCGAAGATTCCACGCCCGTACCACGGTTCCGCGCAGGCCTGCGGGAGACGACGGGGCGAGAAGGCGCCGATCCCCGCGGCAATGACGATCGCGCGCGTTGGGAAGCGGTCCGTCTCGGTGACAAGGACGAAATGATCGTCGTTTCGCTCGAGTGCGGTGACGTTCTGGTTCAGGTGCGACTGGAAGGGAAACTGCGACGCCTGCTCGACGAGCGCGTTGACCAGATCCTTCGCCAGGATCTTCGCGAATCCCCCGGCATCGAAGATGTACTTCTCAGGGTAGAGCGCGGTGAGCTGCCCGCCGAGCTGAGGCAACGCGTCGACGATCCGCGCGGTGGCACCGCGCATTCCCGTATAAAAGGAGGCGAACAGTCCGGTGGGACCGCCGCCAATGATGGTGATGTCGGTTGTCTCGTGGGTCATCTCTGACGCGAAATATATAGTAGCGAGAAGTCCACCCAGACACGCTCAACATTCTGGCGACTTCGGCTGCGGTACCCTAGACTCTGCGATAGGGCACAGACCTGTCGGTTTTTGACTTTCGAGTCAGGAGAATCGCCAGCATGAAGCCATTTCAATCACGGGTCGTGGCGGCTTGGATCGTTGCTCTCCCGATTGCGTACGGGCTGTTAGTCCAGGTTCAGCACAAGGTCGACCGACTCAGGGCCGATCCGCAGGTCGAAGTTGCAAAACAGTTGCGCGACTCGCAGCACGCCACATTCGTCGGCTTTTTCCTTGTGATGTTCGGTTTGCTGGTGCTCGTGACGTTCGTTATCGACGAGCTGGGAGCCTTAGTCCGACGGCTATTTCCTGAACGAGCCGAGACCCCCAAGCCCGTTGCCTGAATGACGCGGTCTTTTGTAGAAGCGCGGGTTCAAAATGAGCAGCCGACGCTCACGACCGAACGCCTGACGCTCCGCCCGTTCATTGCCGACGATGCGTTCGACGTCGAGCGACTCGCCGGAATGCGCGAGATCGCCGACACGACGCTCAACATCCCTCACCCCTATCCACACGGCGCGGCAGCCGAGTGGATCAAGGCTCACTTGCCGGCCTGGAACGACAGAACCAGCGCAACCTTTGCGATCACCACGAACGATACCGGCGCCCTGGCCGGTGCGATCAGTCTCATGATCAAGCCGGAGCACCGTCGCGCCGAGCTCGGATACTGGATCGCCCTCAAGTTCTGGAATCGCGGCTACGCGACTGAGGCGAGCCAGCGGCTCATCGATTTCGGTTTCGACGTGCTCGGTCTGCACAGAATCGAGGCGCGTCACTTTCTTCGCAATCCCGCATCCGGACGGGTTATGAAAAAACTCGGTATGCAGCCCGAAGGGGTCGAGCGGGATTGGGCCATCAAATGGGATCGCTTCGAGACGCTCGCGGTCTATTCGATCCTCGAGCCCGAGTGGAGAGCGGCGCGGACCAGCCGATAAGAATTGGCGCCGTTGTCGCCACGAGAGAGCCTACTCGTCGAGGGGCTCTACGCTGACTTTAGCCGTGCCGTCTTCACGATACTGCACGCTCACGCTCCAGGGCTGGCAACAGACCTCGCAGTCCTCGACGTACTCTTGCGCGGCTCCGCCACCGGGATCGATCGCGATCTCCACCGATTCGTTGCAGTAGGGGCAATAGACGGTCGCTCCCGTCTCGGCCGTTCCATCGCCGAGCGGAAATTCAGTGTCAGGCAAGTCTTCGTCGTCGTCCAAGGGCACCGTCAAAACTGGCTCACCGTGAGGGAAGGTGTTGAAACTACAAAACTACAACTGACGACTACCGGCCGGGGGCTTTGGGCGGGTCAGTTGATGGCTGCGAGCTATTTTTCGATTCGGGCCGCCGCGAGATGATGCTCAAGGATCGTACGCCCGCGGCCGTCACCTGTGCTTCTGATAGCCCCCGGCCGGTAGTCATAACTTCGTAGTTCCCAATCCGTAGATACTCGTTCGATTTCAGATAATCGTAGATTTCCAGCCGAATGAAGATTTACACGAAGACCGGCGACTCCGGTGATACGGGACTCTTCGGAGGCGGTCGGGTCCAGAAGGACGACCCCCGCGTCGAAGCCTACGGCGACGTCGACGAGCTGAACGCCGTCATCGGGATGGCGCGCGCCATCGAGCCGCTGCCGCGCATCGATGAGGTCCTTGTCCCGATGCAGCGCGACCTCTTTAGCATCGGCGCTCTCCTTGCCACGCCGGACCTCGAGAAGATGCATAGCCACCTGAGCAAGGCGAACATAGATGAGCGGCGGATCAAGGACCTCGAGCGCGCGATCGACGACTGCGAAGAGGAGCTGGAGCCGCTCAAGGCTTTCGTCATCCCCGGCGGAAGCCGCAAAGGCGCGGTGCTTCACGTCGCCCGAACGGTCTGCCGGCGAGCAGAACGGAGGGTCGTGCACCTCCAGCGGGAGGTCGAGATCCCCCCACTCGTCGTGATTTATCTCAACAGGCTGTCAGATCTGCTCTTCATGCTCGCGCGCGTCGCGAACGTACGCACGGGTGCAGGCGAAGTAACCTGGTAAAGCCACCGCGACGCAACCCATCCGGCGGGTTGACTAAGAAAACCAGCGGATCCCCATCACCGCGGGAGATCCGGCTCGGCGCGTCCACAATCCGGGTTGGCCCCGGACTTCTGGCCAAGACCGGCGACATCGCCCGGGAGCTTGCCCCTGCCCATCGGTACGCCATCATCACCGATTCCAACGTCGGTCCGCTGTACGCGAAAATGGTCGGTGATCAGCTCGAAAAGGGTACCGTGGAGGTCCTGACGACACCCGCCGGAGAGTCGCACAAGACCCGGGACAACTGGGCTTGGCTGACCGACCAAATGCTCACCAAAATGTATGGGCGCGACTCGGCGGTGATTGCGCTAGGAGGCGGGGTGGTGGGCGATCTCGCGGGCTTCGTCGCCGCCACATACATGCGTGGGATTCCGGTGGTCCAGGTACCCACTACCCTGGTCGCCATGGTCGACGCCTCGATCGGTGGAAAAACCGGGGTCGATACCTTCGCGGGGAAGAATCTGGTGGGCGTTTTCCATCCTCCTGCTGCTGTGCTTGCCGACCCCCAAGTCCTTGCCACACTTCCACTTAGGGAAATGCGTGCGGGTTTTGCGGAGATTGTCAAGCATGGCGTAATCGCGGACGAGCCCTATCTTCGTCTGGTCGCCAGCGGTGCTTCAGAAATGCTGTCGGCGAGCGGTTCGACGAGTGACAGGATGCTCTCGCTCATCGTCCGTAGCATGGAGATCAAGGCCGACATTGTCTCACGTGATGAACGGGAGGAAGGCCTTAGAAAAACTCTCAATTTTGGCCATACGATTGGCCACGCCGTCGAGCTGGTTAGCGGCTACTCACTCCTTCATGGTGAGGCGGTCGCAATCGGGATGGCACTGGAGAGCAGGCTCGCCGAACGGATCGGCGTAGCCCAAACCGGAACGGCAGCAACGATCACGAAAGTGCTGCAGTCGGCCGGGCTCTCAACCGACCTCCCCCCCGGCATGGAACCGGACGTGGTTATCGAGGCGATGAGATCGGATAAGAAGGGAGTGTCGGGCAAGACGAGGTTAGCCCTTCCACTTCGCGTTGGCGCGATGGCGGGGGCAGAGGCGGGATGGACTGTTCAAGTGGGTGACGATCAACTTCGGGAGGTATTGCATGAAAATCAGCAGAATCTCTCGGCGTCCCCTCACCCCAGGGATCGCTAGCGACGGCACCCGCCAGCCTCGGCGAGTCGAGTTCGTTCGCACCATCGTCGCGGTAACCCTTGCCGTTGGCCTGGTCGGCACAGGCGCAATCGCGCTCCCGTCGCTTGCTCCGGTCGTCATGGCCGGAGTCGAGATTCCCCCAACCAAGGGACCGCAGCTCGAGCCGGAAGACATAGGCGATGTCGCGACCATCACCGAGGCAACGCGGACGCTCGGCGGTCCACTGACGGAAACCGTATCGGACATTGCAAGGGCGCTTCCGTCCGCAGCCGCAAGAATCGCGAAGGCGACGACTGCAGTGACGAAGCCTATCGCGGATGGTGTCGACGCCCTTCCACTCGCCGCGAGAATCTCCCGCGCCACGGCTCACGAAGCGATAAAGATGAAAAAGGGCATCATTCCGCTCATTCCATCCAAGTTCGCTCGCGCCGAGAATGGCATCAGCATCCCGGTGTCACTCACGCAGTACTGCGTGCAGGGTGAAACTCGTCGCGGACGCCAGACTCGGCATGGAATCGTTGCGGCCGACCCCAGAATCTTCCCGCTCGCCCGTTATGTCGAAGTCTTCCTCGGTCAGGAATACCTCGGTCGGTACCTCGTGGATGACACCGGCGGCAATGTGCTTGGTGCGACGCTCGACATCTGGAACCCGGACTGCAAGGAAGCCGCACGCTTCGGACGTCACTGGGGCAGCGCTGTACTCGTCGCGCGCGAAGTCGAGCAGATTCCGAATGATTCGCTCATGCCCACTCGTTGGGACGGACTCGCGAAGCGCTGACAGCCGCGTTTTTTATTGCTGCAACTGGCCCTACAATTGCTCGATTCACGCGCGAAAATTCTAACCGAGAGCGCTTAATGTCCTCGTTCAGCACCTACCTGATCGGATTCATCGTCCTCATCATCGGTCTGGCGATCGCCGCCATTCTGCTCGGTGTTTCATCCACTTGGGTCACTGTGGGAGCCATCATCGCCATCGGAATCGGTATTGTAACCGCCACAACCCGAACGAAGCCCAAAGATCCGCAAGCTTGACAGTGGCATGAAACGTGGCTGTTGACGGTAGAGTGCGCCCCTAGTTAACGTGCGCGTCCAGCATACCAGGCGTGTCACCCAGGCACGCCGGTCGGTAATGTCTCTGCCAAGGGGCTTATGCAGACAACGGGCGAGAGTAGATCGAAAGGCTTCTTCCGTTCATCCCCCTCCACCGCGTTCGACCAGTACCTCCAGGACATACAAAAGCTTCCACTGATCACCGACGCCGAAGAAGAGCGGCGTTTGGCGCGTCGTGCGCAGGCTGGCGACGAAAAGGCAGCAGAGCGGCTGGTCACCGCGAATCTCAGATTCGTGATTTCGTATGTCAAAAAGTATCAGGGCCACGGTCTCGACCTTGGCGAGCTCGTCGCGATAGGCAATGAAGGCCTGCTCAAGGCAGTAAGGAAATTCGACCCCGATCAGGGCGTGAAGTTTATTTCCTACGCCGTGTGGTGGGTTCGCCAAGCGGTTCTCAAGGCGCTGGCGGAGCAGACGCGAAGCGTTCGAATTCCGCTCAATCAGAATTCGCAGCTGATCAAGCTGGCCCGGGCGCAGACTGTTCTGTCCCAGGTGTTGAAGCGCGATCCCACCGATAACGAGATCGGTCGCCTGCTCGAAGAAACTCCCGACGCGGTGCGCTCCGCCAAGCAGATGTCGGCGACGGAGATCTCACTCGACGCCCCGATCGATCGCTCGGATCGCGAGGCCTGCACGCTGGGCGAGCGCTTCGCCGGAGTGGACGGCGCCGAGATCGAGGACGTGACGGACTTCCATCTGATGCGGGAGTTCATCGACCGCGTTTTCCGGAAGTACCTCACACCGCGCGAGCGGAAGATCCTTCACCTTTATTACGGCCTCGAGCAGGGCTCCGATGCGATGACGCTCGAGAAGATCGGCGCGCTGATGGGCGTCACCCGCGAGAGAATCAGACAGATCCGCGAACGGGCGTTCGAGAAGCTGCGCGAGTCGCCGGACGGTTCGGCGCTCGCCGGGTTCTGGAGCTAAGCGGGAAGCGGGAGGCGGGAAGAGGCAGCAAAAGCAGTTGAAAAGACGCCGGCCAAATCGAGTCGGCGTCTTTCTTGTATAGGTGGAACACCAGCTTCCCGCTTCCCGCTTCCCTTTTCCCGCCAATGCCATCGACACAGGCCGCGCCCGCACCTCCGCGTTCCTCGAAGCTAAAGGCCTTTCTCAATGCCGCGTGCGGAAACGCTGAAGCAGCGCGGGAAGCGCTCACTATGGCCGGTTTCGACCTCGACGTGGTGCAGCCGCGCGAGCTCGAGCAGCGACTGAAGCAGACAATCGACCGCGGAACGAAGCGTATCCTCGTCGCCGGTGGCGACGGTACGATCGCGACTGCCGCATCGCTCGTCGCCAACACCGACATCGAGCTGGCGATCCTTCCCGGGGGAACGCTGAACCACTTCGCCAAGGATCACAACATCCCGGCTGACCTCGGCAAGGCGGCGCTGGTCGCGGCCAATGGCGTGGTCGCAGGCGCCGACACCGGATACGTCAACGAGTGCGTGTTTCTGAATACAAGCTCCATCGGTGCATACGTGACTTTCGTCCGCGATCGCGAGCGGTTCGAAAAGCATATCGGCTACAGAATCGCGAGCTTCGTCGCTCTCATCCAAACGTGGTCCAGGTTGCGCACGTTCACGGTGACGCTGGAGGTCGAGGGCGGGAAGAAATCCTACCTGTCATCCATGGTATTCATCGGTGTCGGCGAGCGTGATCTCAAGCTGCCGGCGCTGGGCAGCAGAGTGAAGAACGGTAAGCGCGGACTTCACGTCATGATCGTTCGTGGCCAGAAGAGGGCACGCCTGTTCGCTGTCGCGCTCGCCGGGATTGCCAGGGGGACGAAGGAGGCAGAAAAGCTTCCGGAGTTCGACGACTTCCTGGTCGATAGCTGCCGGATCGATCTGGCGAGATCCCATGCCTTGATCGGCCTTGATGGCGAGCTCAAGGAAATGCGTACTCCGCTCAACTATCGCATCGAGCGTGATGCGCTCCGCCTGATCGTCGCCCCGCCGGCGGGAGATGAATAGCTAAATTCCACGGATGACCCAGCCGTCTCCCGCCTCCAGGCCGGCCCAGCTCTCGCCTGCTCAATCTACGGTCGCGGAGCGTTTGGCCGGAATCGTGGGCGAGCGCCACGTGCTGAGCCGACCGAGTGAGCTGCTGGTCTACAACTCCGACGGACTTCCCGGGTACAGGCGCCAGCCGAGGCTCGCGGTTTTTCCGGGAACGCGAGAAGAGACCATCGCGGTCGTAAGATTGCTTGCCGATGAAGGACTTCCCTTCGTCCCGCGCGGCGCCGGCACTGGGTTGTCCGGAGGCGCACTCGCCGACGATATCGTCGTCATTGGAATCCACCGTCTCAAAAAGATCATCTCTCTCGATGTCGACAATCGACGTGCCACCGTCGAGCCAGGCGTCGTAAATCTGCGGCTCAATAAGCACGTCGCGCCGTACGGTTTGCTGTACGCGCCGGACCCGTCGAGCGAAGCGGCGTGCACGATTGGCGGCAATGTCGCCGAGAATGCCGGTGGTCCGCACTGTCTCAAGTACGGCGTTACACTCAACCATGTCCTGGCGCTGACGGTCGTCTTGCCGAGTGGAGAGGTCGTCGAGCTTGGCAGCAAGGTCGGCGAGCGCGATGGCTACGATCTGCGTGGCGCGTTCATTGGATCGGAAGGCTGCTTCGGGCTCGCTCTGGACATCACCGTCAAACTCACTCCCAAGCCTCAGACGGTGAGGACTCTGCTCGCTGACTTCATGTCGGTCGACGCCGCCGCGCACGTGACATCTTCGATCATCGCCTCCGGGATCGTACCAGCGGCGCTGGAGTTCATGGATGGTGCGACCATTCGTGTGGTCGAGGATTCCATTTACGCCGCAGGCTATCCACGGGACGCGCAGGCTATTCTCTTGATCGAGCTCGACGGGCTCGAAGCTGGCGTCTCGGCGGATCTCGAAGCTGTGCGGCGGATCTGCATCGATGGAGGCGCGCGCAATGTGAAGGTGGCGCGCGATGATGCGGAACGGATGAAGCTCTGGCAGGGACGGAAGAAGGCGTTTGGAGCGATGGGGCGTATGGCTCCCCACCTGATAGTTCAGGATGCCGTAATCCCGCGGACGCGTCTGCCTGAGATTCTCGCCACCATTCGCAAGATCGGCGAGAAATACGGCGTCATGGTTTGCAACGTCTTTCATGCGGGTGATGGAAATCTTCATCCCAACATTCCCTACAGCGCGGACGATCCGGAAGAAGCCGAGCGGGTGCACAAGGCGATGATCGAGATCATGCAGGCGTGCATCGATGCGGGCGGCAGCATCACCGGCGAGCACGGCGTCGGGCTCGACAAGATGGGATACATGGAAGCGATCTTTTCCGAGAGCTCGCTCAACGCGATGTGCGAGCTGCGCGGCGTGTTCGATCCGGAGAGGCGGTCAAATCCGGGAAAGGTCGTTCCGCTTCACGCCTGCAAGGAATGGAACTCAGTTGCCCGGAGCCGGCTGCGAATGAGTACGATCGCACCGGCACATGCAGATGACGATCTACCTGGCGCCACGGCCCGTCCACTCGAGACCGAGCCTACGCATCCCTCCGCCGAGTGAGTACGGAAGCTGTAGTCTCCGCGGTAAAGGATAGTGGCGCGACTCGAACGCCGCTTCGGATTGCGGGGCGATCGACATGGCTGGACGCCGGACGTCCGGTGCGTGCGGTCAAGACGCTTTCACTTCGGGACGACAGCGGCGTTGTCGGCTACGTACCAGGGGATCTGACGCTCACGGTGCGCGCGGGAACTCCGCTCTCGGAGATAGAGCGTGTGACGAACGAGCACAACCAGTGGTTGCCGCTCGATCCATACGGATCGAGCGACGGAACCATCGGTGCGACAATCGCGACTGCTTCAGCGGGCCCGCTCTCGACTGGTTTTGGGCTGCCTCGCGATCTGCTGCTCGGTCTCGAGTTCGTGAATGGTCGCGGAGAAGTGGTGAGAGGCGGGGGCAAAGTCGTGAAGAACGTCGCGGGCTTCGATCTGTCGCGGCTGATGACCGGTTCATGGGGAACGCTGGGCGTGATCACCGAGGTAACCCTTCGACTTTACGCTCTGCCAGCAACCGATCGGACATTCTCGATCACGCTCGCCGGTGACAAGCATGAAGTGGCAGCTTTGATCCACGCCATCACCCTGTCTCCTCTTAGCCCTTATGCCCTGCAGCTCCTCAGTCGCTCGGCGGCGCAGGCGCTTGGCCTCGGTAATAATCCAGTTTGTGTCATTCGGTTCGGCGGCAACGAAGCAGTCGTGAACGCACAGCTCATCGCCTTGTCTCACATCTCCCGGCCGGAGGAACAGGAATCGAGTTTGTGGGGCCGGCTCCGAAACCTGGAGGCGAGCGCCCACACGACGATCAGGATCTCCGGACTCCCGACGAAGGTTCTTGCCGCGGCGGCGACGATCATTCGCGACGACATTCACCTGGTCTACACATATATGGATCCGCGCCGTGGGACTCTCCGGATCGTTCTTAGGGCGGACGAAACTGACGGCGTCCAAACCACCGGCGCAATCGGATCGGCGGGAGATTTCCATACCACCGGAAACGGCTACAGTGAGGTGATCTTCGAGAAGCTTCCCGCAGAAATCTGGGAGGGAATTTCACCAAGTGTTGTGTCGGACTCGTTGTCGCAGGGCGTCAAGCGAGCGTTTGATCCGGACAACATTCTAAACCCCGGAATACTCGGCGAGTGACGTGACCGCTTCTATTCCCGCTCGCCCGCTTCCGCGTGATCCGATGCCTGGCTGCGCTCTTCCCGGCACTCCGCTCGCCGACGCGCTGCCCGGAATCAATGCGTGCGTGCACTGTGGGTTCTGTCTCCAGGCATGCCCGACGTACCTGAACCTGGAGGACGAAAACGACAGTCCGCGCGGCCGCATCTTTCTCATGCGATCGCTGCTTGAGGGCACGGTCAAGCCCGATGATCCGAGCGTGCAGCGGCACATCGATCAGTGTCTGGGATGCAGAGCATGCGAGCCCGTCTGTCCGAGCGGTGTCCCGTACGGCCAGTTACTCGAGGCGACGCGCGCCACACTCCGGGAGAGCGAGCCGACGCCGTTCATCGCGCGGCTGATACTGTTCGTTTTCGCGCGTGTATGGCTGCTTCGCCCGGCGATGTTCTTCTCGCGCATTCTCGCTGCCACTCCGATTCCGACGCTGTTTTCCGGAGTCAAGGGACGCCTTGGCTTTGCGATGGCGATGCTGGCCTCGACCGGTCGTTCGATCGAGCGCTCGCGCTATGAGCCAGTCGTACGCGGCGAACGTGGAACTGCGGCTTTGCTTCGCGGCTGCGTGATGGACGGTCTCTTCAGCGAGACAAATCGCGCGACCAGACGCGTGCTGATCGTCAACGGTTACGCGACAGTCGATGCTCCTGGTCAGAACTGCTGCGGAGCGCTCCACGCGCACGCCGGCGATCTCGAAACCGCTCGTTCACTCGCACGGCGCAATATCGCGGCGTTCGAGCGCTCGGGTGCGGCCTTTGTCGCGGTCAACGCTGCCGGTTGCGGAGCGATCATGAAGGAGTATGGACATCTGTTGAAGGATGATGCCGAATGGCGCGCGCGAGCCACTAGCATGAGTGCGCGCGTGAGAGACGTGAGCGAGCTGCTCGCCGCCGCTGGCCCGCGCGAAGGCGGGCCCCTTCCCATTCGGGTCACGTACGATGCGCCCTGCCATCTCCAGCACGCACAGCGTGTGACGCAAGCTCCGCTATCCGTTCTCGCCGCGATCCCTGGTCTCGAACTCGTCCCTCTCCACGATTCCGATCAATGCTGCGGAAGCGCCGGGATCTACAATCTTATCGAGCCGGACACGTCGGACGCGGTGCTCGCGCCCAAACTCGGCAACATTGCGGCGACTGGCGCGCCATGGGTCGCGACGGGAAATCCGGGTTGTCTGATGCAGATCGGCGCCGGCCTGATTCGCGCCGAGATTCCCGCACGCACCATTCATCCGGTCGATCTACTCGACGCATCCTACGCCGCGTTCGGCCAGTAGCGCCCATTGTTGGCACTGGCTTAATTGCAGGTAATGTCGGAAATGAGCGTGTATTCGGCGTTACACAACGGTGCTCTCTTTTTTGACCGGAGCGACCGGACGCGCATGCGGATCTCCGGGCCTAAGGCCGCCGAACTGGTAACCGGCATGGTGACGAACGACGTTTTGGCTCTGCTTCCTGGCGAAGGCCAGTACGCCGCCGCGCTTACTCCCAAGGGGAAGATCGTCGCCGACCTCCGCATCTTCGCACTCGACGATGCGCTTCTCATCGACACTTCCGCCGCCGCCGCCACAGGATGGAAGGAAATGGTGCGGAAATACGTCAACCCGCGGATCGCGCCTTACCACGATCTCACGTCCGAGCTGAGTGACTTCGGAGTCTTCGGACGTTCGGCCCGCGCCGTCGTTTCGCGAGTATTGGACGTCGACGACAAGGACCTCGTTTCGCTTCCTCCTTATGGCCACATCAGCCGGCCGTTCGGGAATGTGACCGTGATCATCGCCCGCGTTCCCGAGATCGATCTCGATGGATTCGAGATACTCATCCCGACCGAAGCGGCCGCGCTGCTCAAGGCAAAACTGGAGTCAGCGGGAATCTCGGCCGGAGCCCAGGACACCTGGGAAATCGCTCGCATCGAGAGTGGTCGTCCGCAGTGGGGCATTGATATGGATGAATCCACGCTTCCTCAGGAAGCCAACTTCGACGAGCTGGGCGCGATCTCCTACACCAAAGGTTGCTACATCGGACAGGAGACCGTCGCGCGCGTACACTTCCGCGGCCACGTAAATCGTTTTTTGCGAAGACTGCGATTCGTCACGCGGCCCGCCCCGCCCAAGGGCGCCGAGCTGGTGGACGAGACAGGAAAGGTGATCGGCGACGTTCGAAGCTCCGCTCTCTCGCCGCGATTCGGCGGTGTCGCCTTGGGGATGGTGAGGCGCGAGGTGCCGCCGGGAACGACGCTGCAGGCGAAGTGGGAGGGAGGAGAATGCAGCGTGCAAATCGAGCAGAACGAAAAAGGCGCCGCTGTGTAGCGGCGCCTTCTTGATCTCCGAGAAGAGTCTTACTTCTTCTTCGCTGTCGTCTTCTTGGTGGTGGTCGTCGTCTTCGTCGTGGTGGTCGTCGCGGCAGTCGAGCTCGCAGTCGTGTCCATCTTCATGCCGGTGTCCATCGCGGCCGGAGCCGGAGCCATTGCAGGAGCCGACGTATCGGCGGTCGCTGATTCATCCTTCTTGGCGGTGCATGCGGCAAGTACGAGAACAGCGGCGACAAGGGCCAGGCGCTTCATTTACGATCTCCTTAAGAGGAACGTGGATCAGTCGCCGGTCCGTGCCCGCGGTCGCGGTGCCCGTTTTTGGCGCGCGCGAAAATTTATCTCATCTGGAACCGCTGTCAAGGGCAGAAGCTTCTAGTTGCCCTCTCGCACACGGACTAGATTAAGTCTCAAAGTTGGCATTTCCCTCGGAGATCAGTTGTCGGTCTATCCAGAAACATTTGGCGCACTCAAGCGCTCTGCCTTCGGCTCCCCTGACCGAAGACAGCAGTCAGTCAAAGATGAGCTCCGCTCGAATCTTCTCACGCGTCTCGCTAGTCGAAAACCCATCTTCCACGGGGTAATCGGTTACGAGGAGACGGTCATGCCGCAGATCGTCAACGCTCTTCTCAGCCGCCACAATTTCATTCTCCTCGGACTTCGCGGACAGGCGAAGTCGAGAATACTCCGTGCACTGACTACTCTTCTCGACCCGGCAATGCCCATCATCGCCGGCAGCGAGGTCAACGACAATCCATTCGCGCCGATCT
Source organism: Gemmatimonadaceae bacterium (assembly GCA_036390715.1). GTDB lineage: Bacteria > Gemmatimonadota > Gemmatimonadetes > Gemmatimonadales > Gemmatimonadaceae > UBA4720. Next base: position 1,492 of record DASWBG010000229.1, on the reverse strand, counting down.
CCAAGTTCGGAAAAAATCTTGTCAACGAGGCGGGAGACGACACACCGATTGCGTGGCTGCAGCCTGATCAGCGCTACGTTGAGAAGCTCGCAACTCCCGACGTAACGGTAGCCGACATCATCGGCGACCTCGATCCCATCAAGGCCGCGCGCGGAGGACACATCCTCGGTGATGAGCTCACGATGCACTACGGAATGCTGCCGAGGGCGAATCGCGGAATCTTTGCCCTGAACGAACTTCCGGATCTTGCAGGAAAAGTGCAGGTGAGCCTCTTCAACATCATGCAGGAGGGCGACGTCCAGATCAAAGGTTATCCGGTGCGCCTGCCACTCGATGTCATGCTCTGCTTCACCGCAAACCCCGAGGACTACACCGCTCGGGGCAAGATCATCACGCCGCTCAAGGACCGCATTGGGAGCGAAGTGACCACGCACTACCCCGAGAGCGTCGAGCTGGGCATGGCGATCACGAACCAAGAAGCTTGGACTGCGCGCGGGGCGGGGAAAGTGCGCGTTCCCGACTTCATCGCCGAGGTAATCGAGCGGGTCGCATTCGAGGCGCGGACCGACAAGCGCATCGACAAGCGTTCGGGGGTTTCGCAGCGCATGCCGATCTCCGTTCTCGAGAACGTTGTGTCGAACGCGGAGCGCCGGGCGATTCAGACCGGTGAGCGTGACATCGTTCCACGGATCGCGGACATCTACGCCGCGCTGCCGGCGATCACCGGCAAGATCGAGCTGGAATATGAAGGTGAGCTCGTCGGCGGACACGTGATTGCGCGCGAGCTGATTCGCCGCGCGGCCGATGCGACGTATCAAGACCGCGCCGGCGGCATAAACACCGACGAGATCATCATGTGGTTCGACGTCGGTGGCGCGCTGCAGGTGACCGATGATGTTCCGGTGGAGGCAGTTGTCGAAGGCTTCGGCAGCGTTCCCGGATTGATGCAGGTCGTGAACACCGCGGGCCTGTCGCCGATGGATGATCTCCCGGTCGTCGCCGCTGGGTGCGAGCTCGTGCTCGAGTCTCTCGTCGCGCGCAAGAAAATCGCGCGGTCGGACGCGGGCACGTACGGCCGGGCAGTCGAAGAGAAGCGCCGCCGCCCCTATCAGGACTGACAATTGGCGATTCTCACCGTCTCGCGGCTTTATGGGTCGGGAGGCTCGGAGGTCGCCGCCATCGTCGCCAAAACGCTCGGCTGGTCCCTGCTCGACAACGCGGTCGTCGACGCCGTCGCTACGCGGATGGGGTTGAGCGTCGCCGAAGTGCAGGCGCGTGAGGAGAGAGTGCCGTCACTCGTTGAACGCCTGACATCGGCGATGGCGATGGGCTCGCAGGAGTGGATGTCGCCGATTGCCGACACAAAGCGTCCGACCGACGAGCAGTTGATCGAGGTCACCCGGCACATCATCGAGGAAGCGATCGCGCGCGGCCCGGTGGTCGTGGTAGGACGCGGCACGCAGGAGATGCTGGCCGAGAGGGAGGACACGCT
>DASWBG010000228.1:0-9646 GCA_036390715.1 Gemmatimonadaceae bacterium | reverse complement strand
TCGGGCTCCCCGGCAAGACGTTAAAGAGGATTAGCAAATGGCTACGTTTACTTACACGGCGAGAGCGTTCAACGGCGATCTCCGCACGGCTACGATCGATGCGGCTTCGCGAGACGACGTCATTTCGCAGCTCAGAAAGCAGCGCCTCAGCGTCGTCAAAATCGACCAGGACGCCGCGAAGAAAATCGGCCGCGGGTCGATCAAGACGCGCGATGTCGTCATCTTCACCCGTCAGTTCTCCACGATGATCAACTCGGGTCTGCCGCTGGTGCAGGCCCTCACGATTCTCGCCGAGCAAACGGACAACAAGGCGCTCGCGGAAGTCACCAGAAAAGTGGTGTTCGACGTCGAGTCCGGTAACACCGTTGCCGACGCGCTCTCCAAGCACCCGAGAGCGTTCACAAACCTTTACGTCAACATGGTGGCGGCCGGTGAAGCCGGTGGTATTCTCGACACGATTCTGCTTCGACTCGCGACATTCCTTGAAAAGAACGACGCGCTCGTGAGAAAGGTGAAGGGCGCGATGATTTACCCGGCGGTCATCATGAGTGTCGCGGCCATCGCGGTCGTGGTCCTCCTGATTTTCGTCATCCCCGTGTTCGCCGGCATGTTCGCGTCGGCCGGCCAGGCACTGCCGCTGCCAACCCGAATCGTGATCGGAGCCTCAGGCTTCCTCAGATCCTACTGGTGGGTCATAGGCGCCATCATCATCATCGGCGGCTACTCATTCAATAAGTACTACGCCACGCAGCCCGGAAAACTCGTGGTCGACCGGGCGATGCTTCACTTCCCGGTTCTCGGTGACGTTCTGCGCAAGTCGGCGGTGTCGCGCTTCACGCGTACGCTCGGCACGCTCATCAGCTCGGGCGTCAGCATTCTCGAGGGACTCGAGATTACGGCGAAGACGGCTGGCAACCGCGTCATTCAGGATGCGATCATGCAATCCCGCTCCTCGATCGCCGGCGGTGACACGATCGCTCAGCCGCTCCAGAAGTCCAAGGTCTTCCCGCCCATGGTCATATCGATGATCGCGGTTGGTGAGCAGACAGGCGGTCTCGACGAAATGTTATCGAAGATCGCTGACTTCTACGACGAAGAAGTCGACGCCGCGGTGAGCAACCTCCTCTCGCTGTTGGAGCCGATCATGATCGTGTTCCTCGGCGTTGTCGTCGGTGGCATGGTCGTGGCCATGTACCTCCCGATCTTCGACATGGTCAACGCGGTACAATAAGCTGCGTGGTCCGTAGTTCGTAGTTAGTTTCCCAATCCGCAGTTAGTCTGCGATTCGCAATCGCAGTTGGTCCGCAGTCCTCAGCCTTTAGTTCGCAGTTCGTAGCCAATAAAAAGAAATGGCCAGCCTCTTCGGCTGGCCATTTCTTTTCCTGTGGTGTCGCTTTAGAACATTACCCCAACCGTAACCGGAATGAAGCTCGCAGTGCCGCCGTTGGCGTTGACGCTGTTGTAACGCGCCTCGATGAAAGTCTCGAAGCTCGTGCTCAACGGAATCTTGATGCCACCACCGATGTTCCATCCGAAGTCATTCTCGGCGGTAGTGCTGGCGCCACCGTTGAAGCCTGCGCTTACACGATACAGACCGGCCCCCCCGATCGCGTAGGGCGTAAAGGACATGCCCAGAGGCAGCTCATACAGCACGTTCCCTGTGAAAGCAGGAATGTTTATACTCCCGCCGCCGTTCGTGAACCCGAACTGGTTGTACGCGGCTTCCGCGCGCAGGGATATCGGCATCGCTTGAGGCTTGTAGCCGACTGCAACCGCGATGTTGTAGCCGGTATTGGTTCCAGTGCCCAGATCACCTGTCGGGAATGCAATTCCGCCTGATGCGCCGATCTGGAATGGATTGTATGCCTGGCCCTGCGCGACTGGCGCCGCGCCGGCGAGTCCCAAGACTGCAATCGTGGAAAGAATAGTGGTTTTCACTGTTGCTCCAATTCTCGTCGTGAATATTGAACCCGTCCGTTCCTACACCCGCCGCTGGTGGCGGTTCTTCTCGAAACGGAGTTCGCAATTTAGTCAGGCCGTCGTGTGTCCTGCCTCACGGCTGAGCAGCGCGTCGATCTCCTCGAGCTCCGCTGTGTTAAGCCCCCAACCGGCGGCGCCAACGTTGGCGCGTACCTGTTGAGCCGAAGATGCCCCGGCAATGACTGACGCAACGACGCGTCGAGCCAACAGCCATGATATCGCAAGCTCTAGGATGGTGTGACCGCGTGACTCGGCGTATGCGATGAGCGCTTCCACCCTGTCGAGATTCTCGTCGGTGAGAAGCTTGCGGTAGCGCTCGTACTTCGCGACGCGCGTGCCTTCGGGAATGGGGGCGCCCTTTCTGTACTTTCCAGTCAGCAACCCGCTCATGAGCGGGAAAAACGGGAGGAAGGCAAGGCCCTGCCGCTCGCATTCGGCCAGCACGCCTTCCTCTTCCGGGTCTCGATGAAGAAGGTTGTACTCGTTCTGAACGCTCACGAACCTCGCTGACCCCGGGCCTTGGGCGGCCTCCTGCGCTTCCCGTAACTGCGGAGCTGAAAAGTTCGAGCAACCGATCTCGCGCACCTTGCCCGCCTTTACCAGCTCGTCGAGAGCGCCCAGAGTTTCCGCAATTGGGACATCCGGATCGGGGAGGTGCAGCTGATACAGATCGATGTAATCGGTACGGAGTCGCCTGAGACTGGCTTCGAAAGCTCTTTTCACGTACGCGGGGCGCGCACCCTGACCTTGTCCCGGCATTTGGTTGCCGAACTTGGTGGCGATGATCGCTGCGGACCGGTGGCCACCTCCGACCAGAAAGCGGCCGATCAGCTCCTCGCTCCTCCCGTCAGCGTACATGTCGGCGGTATCGAAGAAGTTGATCCCCCGTTCGAGCGCCTCCTTGATTACTTCCTCGGTTTGCGCCTCATCGATCCGCCCGCCGAAGTTGTTGCATCCGAGGCCGACAACCGAGACTTCGAGCGATCCGATCTTTCGCTTATCCACTCTAGCTCCTCTACACTGTGGCCGCGGTTTCTCCCCTCGATACTTGTCGTCTCCTCGTGCGGAAGCAATTCGCACACCCGCCACTGCGCGCTACGGTTGATTCCTCGCGGGCTGCGCCTGAATAACTCCGGCGCCCTCGACACAAGCCGCAACATCACGTGGTGCGTCCGACTGACACGCTCGCTGTCGCGATGCCTGGTCCGCAAAAAATCCTCCGATCTGTAGCCCGACGCCGTCCCAGCAACGCGATCGGCTTTCTCCTTCGGGGAGAGACTTGCAGAAGGCTACCCCGCGTGGAAGTTCACTCGGCGCGTACGCGAGATGTCGCACCGCACCCTCGTAACAGAACGGAACGCCGGCCGGTGAAGCCTGATCGCACCTCTTCCTGATGCCGGCGTACTGAAATGCCGACGCCCCGGACGCGTTTCTGCCCAACCCTATGTAACATGCCTGCACGAGATCCGGAGTGCCGGCGGCATCGCACACCGCGCCCGCTTGTTTATAGTCCTGCTTAACCGCCGGGAGAATGAGATCTGCCTGCAGCTCGTAACACTCGCGCCGGTAGCGAGCCGGGATTGCATCGCAGGGATAATGAAGATCGTTGGCCTTGAACAAAACTACGGTTGCGGCGGGCATCGAGTGCCGGTGCATCCCGAACTCCCCGCCGCCGAACAGCTGCATGCTGGCTCCCATGTTGTGCTCCATGAACACGCCGCTGTAGCAGCTCCGCTCGTCCCAGTCGCTCGTGAGCCGATCGCAATCTTTGAGCGATGCGTTGACGTCATAGCGGTGGTACATCATGAGACCGTGGCCCGTCCCGTGGAGACAGTCGTACAACCTGAATTGCTCACGAGTGCCGCGCAGCCCGTCGCACGGCGCGACCAGCACGCTCTGGGAGATCGGCATCCCGACCCGAGCGTCGAAGTATCTCTGCAGGATTCCGTGATAGCATCCCGACTGATAGCGGTCGTCGCACTGGGACAGCAGGCGCGTCGCAGTCGCAGGCGTGGATCGAACCGCGTATCCCAGCGCGTGCGCGAGCGGATGCCCGAGTAGAACGAGGGACAGGTCACTGTGGATGATGCGGTCGAGCGTTCCCATTGCCAGCGCGATGTTTCCGGCGGACGAGAGCGATGCGATACCGTCCCCGAGGCAGGTGGAGTACGCGTCGATCGAATGGCTGATATGCGGCTTGCAAACCGTGAGGAGCGAGTCCGCGATCGCACCCGAGTCCGAGACTGGACGACTCGGAGTCGTAGGAGCCGTGACAAGCGTATCGCCCGGCATGTCCCGCATCACTGCATGGTCTTCGTGTTGCGCGCTGCCGCGTGGCGCGATGACGATTATCGCAGCGAGCGCCAGCGCGAGCGTGGCGGAGGAGTTTCTATTCAAGACAGGAAGGATTAATCACATGCGGATAATTGCCGCTGACCGCGCGCGATTCAACTGCCACGATTGCCGCTGGCGTGAGCGTGCATCGGAATTGTTCCCGCGCGAATGTGCAACGGCCAGCGAATGAGTCGCGGGGCGCCAGGATCCCCCCAGTCCGCCGCCAGCGAGCTCTCAACCGCAATGACGGGATCCACCCCGTGCGCGGCGACGCAGCGGACGGTCGACGACCAGGTTCGCAGATAACCGGCGAGTGCAGCGAGGTTCCATCGCATCGCGAGCTCGAGCCTGGGCGCCGTCACCTCGTCGAACGGGAACGGAATGTCCCTGTAGCCGTCCAGCAGGAGTTTTCGCTCGGGAAACCAGTATGGCTCGAGCATATCGTGGTTGAATGCGTGCAGCGTTTTATTGAGCGTCGCCGAGTCGAGAATCGGATCGCCGTATCCCCAGATTGCGATCGCGCCATCCTTCACGAGCACTCGCTTTGCTTCCGCAAAGAACGATTTGGGATCGAACCAGTGGAGCGCCTGCGCCGCGGTGACGAGATCGACTGACCGCGCGGCCAGTCCGCTCGACTCCGCGCGCGCGACACGGTACTCGATCCTTTCGTGTCGAGTGGCATTGCTTAGCTGCTCTGCGCTCGGATCAGTGGCGATGACCCGATCGAAATGCGGCACGAGTCCGACGGCGGCCTGGCCATTCCCGGTTCCGCAATCGAGAGCCAAACGATGCTTGTGTGTCAGGCCCGCGACAAACTCGAACAGCCCCTCGGGATATAGCGGACGGTACGCGGCGTAGAGGGCAGCGTGATTCGAGAAATGATCCTTGAATCTCAACCGCGTCCCAACACGAGACGCGCGAGAGCTACCGCGACTCGAGACTCAGCGTTCGATTCAGTGCGGTCGCAACATAGACCATGTCTATGCTCTTGAGGAAATCGTGCAAAGGTGGGGGAGCACGAAATGCCATTCTTCCCGAGGCATCTTCCCAGACCGGAACCACGACGCCGCGCATCTCCACGGCGACCGCGCTCCGCTGGAACGCCTCCTGAATGCGGGCCTGTTCCGCGGCCGATCGTTTTCCGAAAGACCGGTCGACCGGGACGATGATTACGTCCAGGCCACCTTGATGCAACTGAGCCACCTGAAAGGTGGGCATCGCATCGGTCTGGTTGGAGGCCGATTTTGCCATGTGATTGAGACTTCATCAACGGCGCAAGAGGGTCAATGTCGGTTTTGTGTCTCAAACTGTCGGTTTTCTATCACCTTGAGTTAATACCTTCCCCGCGGGGCTGACAGCGCTACTTTCTTGTCAATGAAAAAAATCGTAGTCGTCGCTCTCGTTTTACTCATCGGGGATTGTACTGAGGGCGTGCCTGGAACCGGTCACGCCGTTTCAGGAGGCACGCTGGTTATAACGACGACCGCGGATCCCGGGACGCTTTTCCCTCCTTTCGGGATCACCACGCAAGCGAAGCAAATCACGGAGCAGCTTTACGATTACCTCGCTGACGTCGGCCCGGACCTCAATACCAGGAACGAAAAAGGATTTCGCTCTGCGCTCGCGGACCGGTGGCACTGGTCCGGCGACTCGCTGATGCTGGCGTTTCACCTCAATCCACTGGCGAAGTGGCACGATGGTAGAGGTGTCACCGCGCGAGACGTTCAATTCACTTTCGCGCTCAACAAAAATCCCGCGCTCGGCGGCAGACTGAGCACCGAGCTGGCGAACATCGATTCCGTAACGGCTAGCGATTCACTCACGGCCATGTTCTGGTTTCACGCGAGATCACCGACGCAGTTCCTGGATGCCGCGGCCCAGATGCTGATCCTTCCCGCGCATCAACTCGAAAGAATTCCGGTCAACTCATTGCGTGAAAGAGCGCCTTCCCCGATTGGAACGGGACGCTTCCGCCTGCGAAGGTGGGACAAGGGCGCTTCGGTGGAGATCGTCGCTGATACTTCCAACTATCGCGGCCGGGCCAGGCTGGATCGCGTGATCTGGAGCGTCTCGCCGGACTTCCCAACGGCAGTGACGAAACTGTTCGCCGGAGAGGCTGATCTCTTCGATGCACTCCGCCCCGAGAATCTGCGGCAGCTCGCGCGTGCGAGGAACCTCGGGATAATCACCCTGCCGGGAATGGACTACGCCTTCCTGCGGTTCAATCTGCGCGATCCCGCCAACAAGGACCGTCCACACCCGCTCTTCGGCGACCGCGAGCTGCGCCGGGCAATAACGATGTCAATCAATCGCTCCACGCTTGTGCGAAGCGTGCTCGACACCTTTGCGCTGGTGCCCGTCGGCCCGATCGTGCGGGCTTACCCAACGACCGATCCGCGGGGCTCGCAGCTTCCATTTGATTCTGCGCGGGCCAGCCGCGTGCTCGATTCCCTGGGCTGGATCCGTCGCGGTGCGGACGGACAGAGAGCGAAGAACGGAAAAGACCTCGCCTTCAGTCTGATCATCCCGACCTCAAGCATGAACAGAATCAGGATGGGACCCCTGCTCCAGGAACAGCTTCGCCGCATGGGGATTCGCGTCCAGCTGGAACAGCTCGAGACATCCACGGAGGGCGACAGGGAAGCCCACGGAGCATTCGATGCGGCGCTCAGCAGCTGGACGATGGGGTCGAGCCCCGACGGCATGAGGGACGCCTGGACCACTCATGGTATAGGCAAGAACGGCGTCAACTATAGCTCGTACAGCAATGCGAAATTTGACGCCTTACTCGATAGCGCGCTCTGGGGGGATCCCGCCACCGCGCGTGAAAAATTCACAAGAGCCTTCGCCATCATCAACGATGACGCGCCAGCCGTCTGGCTGTATGAACCCCGAAAAATCATCGGGATCCACAGACGAATCCGGACCACGAAAATGCGCCCGGATGCATGGTGGTTTGGCCTTGCGGACTGGTATATACCCTCAGTTGACCGCCTGCTGAGGGACCGGATCCCCTTGGCACGTTAAGGGCCTCTGGCTGGGGTTAACTCGCCGAAGGTGACATGAAAACGCCCCTACGGTGATATGAAACAGGCATTTCTTATTTGGGCGAACCATGGCATTTTAATGCACCAAATTACGCCCAAAAAAGGCCTATGATTCGCCATCAGAGTTACTTCGACACACTGGGTTCGATGCAGGAGGACAGCGCCTCCTGGCGAGCAGTATTCGCCGGGTTGTCAGTCCTGCGTCTGGTCGACGCCTACACAGAGACAGGCTCGTCCGTTGACCCTGCGAATTGGGCGCAGCTGCACAGCGTGCGGACTGCGATCGAGGCAGTCGGCGAGGGTGACCCGGTTCGGGGCGTCCTCACCAACGTGCTCGAGGAGCTGACGAAGCGCCGGAAGATCGACAATACCGTTTCCGCGTCGCTGTTGGCGTACGGGCGTGCTTTGGACTACCAGGCAGCCTGGGGACTCGCAATCGATGTGTTCTCAGTCGTCGCCAAGATGACGGCTCCTGAAATGAATCCGAAACTCGCCGTAGAGGCGCATGTGGCCGTGGGCGGCGCCGCGCGCCGCAATGGCGATTGGGAGATTTCGGCGCGCGCCTACTCGCAAGCCGCCTATATCGCGGACACGCTTGGTGACCGTCAAGGTGTGTTGACGGTGCAGGTCGGTATCGCGAACACCTACATGGCCAAGGGCAACCTTCCCCAGGCGCAGACGATCCTTGACGATGTACTCGTCCAGTCGCGCGATCAGGAATTGCCGCAAGTCCAGGCGATTGCGCTTCACAGCCGCGCCGCGCTGGCGCAGCGTAAAGGCGATCATTCGGAAGGACTCAAGCTCGCGCATGAAGCGCTTAGCCTCACCATGAACGCTGTTGAACGAGATGTCGTTCTTGATGACATCGCGGCCATGTTTACCGAGCTCGGTCTGCGCGATGCTGCGCGCGATACCCACCTCGTCCTCGCCGCGACGAGTCAATCCAAAATGGTTCAGGCCCAATCCACGATCAACTTGATGGAACTCGCCTCGATCGATGGGATGGTGGAAGTGTTCGACTCGTACGCACGCGAGTTGGCTAATGCGCGCCTGTCTCCGTGGCTTCGCGCACATTATCTGCTTTTCCTGGGCGAAGGTATGGACCGACTCGGTCGTCGCGACGCATCCGAGGACGCACTCAAAGAGGCCATCTCGTTCGCGGAAGCGAATCAGATTCACCAGGTCTCGTTCCGAGCGCAATCCGCACTCTCTGAGGTTCGCGCGGCCGCGCACCCCAGCAAGCCGTTCGTTGCGCCTCCTACTTGGGTGCCCGAAGAGGTCGGTACCGTCGTTCGCGCGATGTCCGAATTGCGCAGGACGGCGGTGGCTGCCGCGTAAGATCGCTGCGGCAGCCGGCCGGTGTCTGCTAACGGGTCAGGCAGGTCGAAGAACCGCTCGTAACCGGGCAGGTCGTGTGCTTGGGAGCGGTCATGTCCGAGCAAGCGGTGAGGACGACGGCGGCGACGATCACGGATGCTGCAAGAAGGCGGCGGATCATTTGAAAAACTCCTGAGGAAGGAAGCGAAACGTCGTTGCGGAACGAAGCACGCCTCCAACGTACTGGCATCCGCAAACTCCAAAAGGGCGTTTTCTTATCAGAAAATGCTTGTTTCATATCAAAAACAGCACTTTTCTTATCATTTGCCCTCGCGCTGACGAGCTTTTGACGCCAATTTTCTAGAACCATGCGCGCGATCGCCATTTGAGCGTTGCGGCGTTCCTGCCCTCCCGGCTCCTCACCCACGTCAAGCATGTCCTCGCTGATGAGCCAGAACTTTTCGTCGCCTCATCATGGCAGGAGCTCGAATCCCTGATCCGCCGTAAGCCCATCAGTGTCGTAATCCTCGACCCAACAGCGGACGGGATTATGAACGTGGGCGCAGTCGCTGGCATCCTGAAGCGCTACCCGTCACTCCCATTGATCGCGTACGTCACGCTTCACGCGCCGCAGTTCAACGCCGTCGCACAATTGGGTCGGCTCGGATTGAAGGAGGTCGTACTTCACCACTTCGACGACGCGCCTGATGGATTCCGCGAGCGAGTCGAGCGCGTGGAAGGCAACGCACTGACACACGACGTGATCGAAGCGCTGAGGGATCGTCTCGGGCAACTTCCGAGACAACTTTCCGTGGCGGTCGAGAATCTGTTCGACCAGCCCCATCGCTACACCAGCGCGCTCGACCTTGGCATGGAGGCCGGCATCGCTATCGTGAGCGTGTACAGAAACCTTGACTCCGCAGAGCTTGGCTCCCCGAAACGTCTGCTGATAGCCGCGAAGGTCTTGC
>DASWBG010000227.1:0-11027 GCA_036390715.1 Gemmatimonadaceae bacterium | reverse complement strand
AGAGGCGTGAAGTCTGCGCTACATAGTTGCTAGACCAGTTCTCTTCCCATAGCCGATAAGCCCTACTCCAATAAGGAGGAGGGACAGAATAAGGCTGAGAAAGAGCTGGCTGCGGATCACGATTTTATTTGTGTCGTTTGTTCAAGTGTGAAAATCGATCTGTCGTGAGGATAACTCGGGTTTGTCGATGCTGTCAAGTGCGAATCGCATCTCCGCTGAACGAAGCGCTTCGCAGAAAAGCGATCTCTCGCTTCGATTCGTTTCTCAAAAACGCTGCTGTCCGCTTCCGCTGAACGCCTTTTCGCTAACCGCTTCAATGAGCAACGGTCGCGCAGACTCGTCATCAGATTTCTCCCGCCCCCTGTCTATAATCGGCGCCGAGGAACAGCTCGCACGTAGCCCAGGGCCGACCCGCCGAAAGCCCCAGGCCGGTAGTCGTCAGTTGCAGTTTGCCACTATGGCGAGGAAAGTCCAGTCGCAGGCAGCGGTGGCGAGCAGCATTGAGCGGGGAGCGGGGGCAGCGCCTTTCCCTTCCACGCGATACAGCCGCTTGCAGACTGTCACAAGAATTGTGCACATTTTGCAATATTATTGCCCATCCAACCTTACAAGTGGATGATATTTGCGCTTTGCAGTAGGTTTTTTGCAGTTTTTGCAATATTCTCTTGACATCGGAACAATGACTGCATATCCTTGCCCGCGTCCGGAATTAATGATGTGATCCGCAACCACTAGCTCAGCCATGCAGCTCTCTGCTCGTCGCGTCTCGTCCTTGAATGATCGAAATAACCGCCCGCTCCCACAGAACCTGTGGGACGTGATCGAACGTTTCGGGTAGAGCCGCACAAGTTGGAACCAGAGCTCATTTCCATTCCCCTCGCGTTTCGATCGATGAAAGCGGGGGATTTTCTGTTTTAGGGATCGCGAAACCAACTCTCACCTGTCGCGCCGGAGGAGAACTGTGGAGGGGATCATGAAGAGTGCAGGCACGGTGAACATCCACCAATCCTTTCGAGTCGAGCTCGAACGATGAAACTCATCAGCTGTGTTATCCGTCCCGATCGCCTCCCCGCGGTCAAGGAAGCTTTGTTCCGTGCCGGCGTTACGGGAATCACCATCACGCGCGCCAGCGGTCACGGTGGTGAGCAGGACACTGTGACGGTGAGGCGAGGCACGAAGCTCCTGCTGCAGTTTCACGAGAAGGTCAAGATCGAGATGGCCTGCTCCGAGCCGTTCGTCGAGGCGACCATCAATGCGATCGTGGGCTCCGCGCGCACTGGCATGGTGGGCGACGGGAAGATCTTCGTCCAGCCGCTCGACCGCGTCGTTCGCATTCGGACCGGAGAGCGGGACAACGCAGCTCTTACGCCCGTGACCGTAGACGAAGTCCAAAAGCACTCATTGGAGCTGGCCGAAAAGAACTAAGCAGCTGTCGGAAAGACTAAACTCGAACTCATCCCGAGTTCTGAGTCGATCCCTTTTGCGTTGAGGAGAAACGTTATGAGCAGGTTGCGAAGTATCGGCGCACGGATGCGAACGAACTGGCAGGACCCCCTGATTCGGCGCCACGTCGGGCTGCTCTTCCTCGGAAAGGCCATCGGGCTCGGCATCGTCTTGACGCTCATCACGCGATGGTTTCTGCCAGCGATGCTCGGAGCACAGGCGACAACACCGGCTCCTGCTCTCGATCCTATGGCCGCGGTCAACGCGATCAACACCGTGTGGACTTTGGTGGCCGCGTTCCTCGTGTTCGGCATGCAGGTCGGCTTCGTATTGCTCGAGGCCGGGTTCGCCCGCTCGCGCGAGTCGGTCAACATCCTGGTGGAAGGGATCGCCGACACTTGCATTTGCGGTGTCACGTTCTGGCTCTGGGGATTCGCCTTCATGTTCGAGCCCGGAAACGGGTTTATCGGCCTGCATGGCTTTGCTCTTCAGGGTCTGCCGGCGACATACGGCACCACCGGTGTCGCTCTGCTCGCATTCTGGGTTTTCCAGTTTGCATTCGCTGACACCTGCTCGACGATCACATCCGGCGCGATGATCGGCCGCTGTGGATTCGTCGGCGACCTTCTCTACAGTGTTGGCGTGACCGGGTTTATCTACCCGATCATTGGTCACTGGGCCTGGGGTCCGGACGGATGGCTCGCGACAATGGGCCCCATCGCGTTCCACGATTTTGCCGGGTCCACGGTTGTGCACACGATTGGTGGAGTGATCTCACTGGCTGGGGCGATCGCGCTTGGTCCTCGACTGGGCCGAGTGTTCAAGCGGGACGGTGGCGGCCCGATGCCGGCACATGATCTCATCATCGGAGCAGCAGGTGGTTTGATCCTGTGGTTCGGTTGGTACGGCTTCAACCCTGGCAGCACGCTTTCGGCTCTCGACGCCGCAGGCATTGGGCGGGTGGCCTTCAACACGACGCTCGCTGCCTGCTCGGCGGGACTGACCTCTTTGGTCTACTCGTATGTACGCACGAAGAAATGGGATCTGGCGTTGACGACCAACGGCTTCCTGGCTGGTCTGGTTGCGATCACCTGTCCCTGCTACTGGGTCGACCCTGTCGGCGCGTTCTTCATCGGCATCGGCGGAGGTCTCGTCGTAGTGTGGGGAATCGATGCGCTCGAATACCTTCGCATCGACGATCCAATCGGCGCCGTCCCGGTGCACATGGTGGGCGGCATCTGGGGCACGCTGTCGCTCGGACTCTTCGCCGCTGGCAAGTACGGCGCGCCGACGCCAACGGGCGCGGATGTCTCGACCGTTTTGACAGGACTGTTCTATGGCGGCGGCCTCGGCACCCTCAAGGCGCAATTCATTGGCAGCGCCGTTGTCACAGTGGCCACGTTTGCCGCCGCGATGGCATTGATGTACGGCGTCAAAGCGACCGGCACGCTGCGGGTTTCCGCCGAGGGTGAGCTCGAGGGACTGGACCTGCATGAACACGGTTCATCGGCATACCCCGAGTACATGATCAGCGGTTCCGAGAGCGTGATCCTCACGATCTCCGCAAAGGACGACGCAGCAGCGTAACACTACGAGACGATCAATCACTGAGTGGGAGGAAAACACCATATGGCGACCGCGACGATGAGCAAATCAGCGAGCAACAAATCGACAGCTAATAAACCGGCGGGGAACAAACCGGCGACGAACAAACCGGCAAAAGGGACGCGCAGCATTGGATCGAATATTCGCGCCGACTCCATAAAGAGCGTCCTGTCGCTGATCAAGGAGAAGAACGTCCAGGTGGTGGACGTAAAGTTCACCGACCTTCCGGGACAGTGGCAGCATTTCTCACTTCCAGCGGCGACGTTCGACGAGGACGTCTTCAGAGAAGGACTCGGATTCGATGGCTCGTCGATCCGGGGATTTCAGGCGATCAACGAGAGCGACATGCTCCTCATCCCCGACCCGGCGACTGTTTTCGTCGACCCGGTGCTGGGAGTGCGCACGCTCTCGGTGATCTGCGACATCTACGACCCCATCACTCGCGAGCCGTACACGCGCGATCCGCGCTTCATCGCGTTCAAGGCGGAAGAGTACCTGAAGATGAGTGGCATTGCGACAACGTCTTACTGGGGCCCGGAGGCCGAGTTTTTCATTTTCAACTCGGTGCGCTTCGACCAGAACGCGCACGAGGGCTACTACCACATCGATTCGGATGAGGGCATCTGGAACTCGGGCTCGAACGGCACGCCGAACATGGGACACCGCCCGCGCCACAAGGAGGGTTACTTCCCCGTGCCGCCCGTCGACCGGCTGCAGGATGTTCGCTCGAAAATAATGCTGGCGCTGATCGAGGCGGGCGTGCCCGTCGAGGTGCAGCACCACGAAGTCGGCACAGCGGGACAGGCCGAGATTGACTTCCGCTTCGGCACGCTGGTGCAGACGGCAGATCGGCAGCTGACCTACAAGTACATCGTCAAGAACGTCTGCCACAACCTTGGCTACACAGCCACGTTCATGCCCAAGCCGCTGTTCGGCGACAATGGTTCGGGGATGCACGTGCACCAGTCGCTGTGGACCGGCGACACGAACCTGTTCTTCGATGAGAAGGGTTACGCACTCATCTCCGACAAAGCGCGCTGGTACATCGGCGGGCTGATCGCGCACGCACCGGCGCTGCTCGCGCTCTGTGCGCCGACGACCAACAGCTACCGGCGACTGGTTCCTGGCTTCGAGGCGCCGATCAATCTGATCTACTCGCAACGCAACCGGTCGGCGATCTGTCGCATCCCGATGTACTCGTCGAGCCCGAAGTCGAAGCGCATCGAGTTCCGCGCGCCCGATCCATCGTGCAACCCCTATCTGGCGTTTTCGGCGCTGCTGATGGCGGGACTCGATGGGATCCGGAATAAGATCGAGCCACCGGCGCCAATCGACGAGGACCTGTACGAGCTCGAGGGTCCCGCCCGCCTCGGCATCAAGAACACTCCGGGCTCGCTCGCCGAAGTGCTGACCGCGCTGGAGAATGACCATGCGTTCCTGCTCGAGGGAAATGTGTTCACGCCCGACGTGATCGAGACATGGATAGACATGAAGCGGACGAAGGATCTGCCGGCGGTAAACCTGCGGCCGCATCCGTACGAGTTCTTTCTTTACTACGACACATGAACCGGAGTCCTCGCTCTTTCTGGCGCGCGATGAGTGCGCCGGGACTCAACGCGAATCGCGGCCGGCGACCGGCCGCGATTCCCTGCTGAACGCTTCGAATGCCAGTGAAGTCCGCCTTACCGTGCCACCCACCTTAAAGGAGATCGAGATGATTCATCGAACTTTCGCAAGCGCTCGTGTGTCGGTTCCCCCTTCGAGAGCCGGCCCGTCGCTCATGATCAGCATCGCTGCGGCGACGCTCGCGCTATTGGTTGCCGCGATTGCCGGCGGTCAGACGCCGGCGCCGCAGCTGACCCATTCGGTGGCCACGCCTCTCACGGACTCCGTGAAAGCGCGCCCCAACACAGAAACGAAACCGGCGGACTCCGTGGCCGCCGCCGCCAAGGCTGCCGCTGCACTTCCCAAGTGGTTCGACGAGCTCGCGGTCAACGCCTTCGTCTCCACCGCCTACGAGTACAACTCCAACCGTCCCACGAACGGCGCGAACAGCTTCCGCGTCTTCGACTTCAGTGACAACTCCTTCAACCTCGACGTCGCCGAGCTGGTAGTGCAGATCGCAGCCTCCAAGCCGAACGACGCCGGCTTTCGCGTGGACTTCGACGCGGGCAATTCGATCCCGCAGATCACGAAGACACAGGACCAGACCGCTGCGCAGTTTGACCTGAAGCAGGCGTTCGCGAGCTACATCGCGCCCTTGGGCTCCGGACTGCGCTTCGATGTTGGGAAGTTCGTCACGCACCTGGGCTACGAGGTGATCGAGGGATACGACGGCTACAACGACAACTACAGCCGGTCGATCCTCTTCGGCTACGCCATTCCATTCACGCACACGGGAGCCAAAGCGAGCTACGTCTTCTCGAGCAAGGTGGCCGGGATGGTCGAGGTGGTGAATGGGTGGGACCTCCTGCGCGACAACAATCATTCCAAGTCTGTCGGTGCCCAGCTCAGTCTCACGCCGATTGCGCCGCTCCAAGTGCTGCTGAACTGGATCGGGGGGCCTGAGCTCGCGAACAACAACCACTCGAACCGCAACGTGTTCGACCTGGTCGCCATCCTGAAGCCGACCAGCACGCTGACGCTCGGCTTGAACGGCGACTACGGGAAAGAGAACGGCACGAGCCTCGTGAATCCGGGATCCGACGCGACGTGGAAGGGCATCGCCGGCTACGGGACACTCGCGCCGACCAGCAAGTTCTCCGTTGCGCTCCGTGGCGAGACGTTTCGCGACGAAGATGGTGTGCGACTCGGAACGGGCACCAACGCGACGCTGTCGGAAGGGACGCTGACACCGGCGTACAAGTTCACCGATCACGTCCTGCTCCGCGGAGAGGTGCGCTACGACAAGGCGAACCAACCGATCATCACCAAGCGGGGGACGCTCGCGGACAAACAGACGACCGTAGGCGCTAATGTCATTTTCGTTTACTGAGACCTGTAGACGGCAACCACAACTGAACGGGTGAACTGACAACTGCAAATAGAACGGGTGCGAGTTGTCAGAGATGCATAGTTGCTAGTTGCCAGTTCACTACGCCCGGACGTTCCTTCGCGCACTTCAGAGCAAATGCTTTGTGCTCTAAGACCGCAGAGGTAAGTCTGGGCGTAGTGAACTAATCGCTGGCAGCTGCGCTACTGACAGCTCCCGTTCAGTTTGCAGTTGCCAGTTCACCCGTTCAGTTTGCAGTTGACTTTCGTCGCCCGAGACTCCACTTAAGCGCCGGCGGCGTGATAAGCGTCGTCAGCATCACCATGATCACGACCGCCGAGTAGGTCGCCGCGTCGATGATGTGCTCGCCATGCACCACGAGCGTAAGACCGATGCTGGCGAAGATGAGTCCAACTTCGCCGCGCGGAATCATCCCGATACCGATCGACAGCCAGTCGAGTTTCGCGCCCAGCGCGCCGAGGGCGCAGGCCTGCTTTCCGATCACTGCCGCCACCGTCAGCACCGCGGCGAGGCCGAGGATCTCTGGGCGCGAGAAAGTGCTGAGGTCAACGCGCATCCCCATCAGTACGAAGAACACGGGAACCAGGAAGGAGGAGATCGGCCGGATAAACTCCTCGAGCTTGCGCTCCTCCTTTGCGAAGTCGCGGTAGTGCAAGTCTTCCAGGATCAGCCCCGCTGCGTAGGCGCCGACGATCGGAGCCAACCCGATGACCGATGCCAGCCACGCAAGTGTGAAGCAGAAGACGAGCGCCGTCGCGAGCAGCACACCCCTTCCGCGCAGTCGTGACGCAAACCTGAACAGCCACGGCGAGCACAGGACGCCGAGCCAGAGCGCTCCAAAAAGAAAGAGAAGCGCCTTCCCGAGTACGAGGGCAAGCGCGCCGTACGAGAAGGCCGCGCCCGAGTCCGCGGCGGCGATGACGGCGGCGACAGCGGCGAGCACGACGAGCCCGAGTACGTCGTCGATCACGGCCGCGCCGAGTATGATGCGCGCTTCCGACGACTGGGCATGCCCCAGATCCTTGAGGACGCGCGCGGTGATCCCGACGCTGGTCGCGGTGAGCGCGGCCCCAAGGAATGCGTGAACGTAGACACTATGCTCGGGCAGCAGCAGGCCACCTACCCACCAGCCAAGCGCCCATGGGCAAGCCACGCCGAGTACCGCCACCGCCAGCGAGCGCATTCCGACCTGCATCATGTCGCGGACGGTGGACTCGAGACCCACCTCGAAGAGGAGGATGACAGCGCCCAGCTGCGCAATGACCCCGATGGTGGCATTGGCGGCAATGAACTGGAACCAATCGACGCCGACTAGCGACAGATTGCCGACGAGCACGCCGACAACGAGCTCACCGACTACCGCGGGCTGGCCGATCCGCTCAGCGACATCGCCACCAAGCTTGGCGGCGGCAAGAATGACGGCAAGCGCCAGCACGACCGGCGCCAACGTATCGCCGTGGGACGCACCAGCTGCCAACGTGTCGCCGTGAGCCGCAGCGGCCGACGCCTGGAGGAGAGCTAGGGACACGAGCAGACGACAGTTGGGGCGAATGTCATTTTCGTTTACTGAGGCTGGAAACGACAACTGCAACTGAACGGGTGCCGGCTGTCAAACTGCAAACTGAACGGGTGCGAGCTGTCAGAGATGAATAGCTGCTAGTTGCCAGTTCACTACGTCCAGACTTTCCTTCGCGCGCTTAAGGTAGGGCAAAGGCCTGTGCCTTAAGGCCACTGAGGGAAGTCTGGGCGTCGTGAACTACTCACTGTCATCTACGCTACTGCGAGCTGGCGCCCGTTCAGTTTGCAGTTCTACGCTACTGACAGCTGGCACCCGTTCAGTTTGGACTGACCTTACGCCGACACGGCGTACGGCAGCGCTGCCGCAATCGCGCGGCCTACATCTACGGTCGAGTAAGACATCGCTCCTGCCGGGGCAATGTCGACGGTCACACAACCCTCCTCGATTGTCTCAGAGACGGCTTGCTCCACCGCGCCCGCTTCCTGCTCGAGACCGAATGAATGCCTGAGCATCAGCGCAACGCTGAGAATCGTACCGATAGGATTCGCGATTCCGCGACCGGCGATGTCGGGCGCAGAGCCGTGGATGGGCTCGTAGAGTCCGCGCCGCATGCGCGGACCATCGCCTTCCCGCTCCGTAGTGTCGTCGCCAAGCGACGCCGATGGAAGTACGCCCAACGATCCGGCCAGCATCGACGCCTCGTCGGTGAGGATGTCGCCGAACATGTTCTCCGTGACGATCACGTCGAAGGCCCGAGGATCGCGCAGAAGCTGCATCGCGCAGGCGTCCACCAGCAGATGGTCGAGCGCGACATCGGGGAACTCATCGCGCAACACGCGAGTGACGGTCGAGCGCCAGAGACGAGAAGTCTCGAGCACGTTTGCCTTGTCCACGGATGTCAGCTTCCGTCGCCGAGCGCGCGCGAGCCGCGCTGCCACGCGCGTCACACGCTCGATCTCGAAAGTGGTGTACACACATTCGTCGACCGCGCGCTCGCCGCCGGGCACTTTCTCGCGGCGCTTATCGCCGAAGTACATACCGCCCGTCAGCTCGCGCACGAAGACGAAGTCCACGCCTTTCAGCCGCTCTGCGCGCAACGGAGACGCAGCGGTGAGCGATGGATGCACCGTCACCGGTCGCAGGTTGGCGTAAACTTGCAGTTCGCGGCGCAGCCCGAGTAGACCCTGCTCCGGACGCTGGCGTGCGTCGGGATTGTCCCAGCGCGGACCACCGACGGCACCGAGCAGAACAGCGTCGGCGGATTTGCAAAGATCGACTGTCTCAGGTGGTAGGGGCGTTCCTCGGGCATCGAGAGCACACCCGCCGATCAACCCTTCGCGCAGCTCGATCGCGTGATCCCAACGGTCGGCCACCGCGCGGAGCACACGGGCGCCTTCGGCCACTACCTCAGGGCCGATCCCGTCGCCCGGCAACAGCGCAATCGTCAGCGTGTGCACACGCGGCTGGTGTGTGTCGACTCGTAAGCGGCGATCACGTCGTCCTGTTCGAGAAGGAACCCGAGCTCGTCGACGCCATTCAAGAGACAATGCCGGGCAAACGGATCAACCGTGAACGCGTGCGTCGTTCCGTCGGGGAGCGTCGCCTTCTGCGTCTCCAGGTCAATCGTCACCTGCGCGCGTGGTGACTCCGCGAGCTGTTCCAGCAGCGTCGCGTGCGCGGTGGGCGAAAGAGCGACGGGAAGCAGTCCCGTCTTGAGTGCGTTGTTCCGGAAGATGTCGGCGAAGCCGGTGCTGATGACGGCGCGAAAGCCGAAATCGAGCAGTGCCCATGGCGCGTGCTCGCGGGATGAGCCGCAGCCGAAGTTGTGGCCCGTGACAAGGATCGAGGCGCTGCGCGCGTCCGGAGAATTCAGCGGAAACTCGGGGCGCGGCTGACCATCTGCGTCGACGCGCCAGTCGGCGAAAAGATGCGCGCCGAGTCCCCGACGGTCGATCGTCTTGAGAAAGCGCGCCGGAATGATCTGATCCGTGTCTACGTTCTCGGCGGGCAACACGACACAGGAAGACGTGAGCGTGGTAAACGGCTCCATCACTTTCGCGGGCCTCGTCCCACGTCGCGTCGCATCTGCGGCAGCTTTCACGACAGACTCCGCACGTCGGCGATGGCGCCGCTCACAGCCGTCGCGGCGGCGGTGAGAGGACTGGCGAGAAATGTCCGGCCGCCCTTGCCCTGACGTCCTTCGAAGTTGCGATTGCTGGTACTCACCGCACTCTGACCGGGCTCGAGCTGATCGCCGTTCATCGCGATGCACATCGAGCAGCCCGCTTCCCGCCATTCGGCACCGGCTTCCATGAACACTCGATCGAGTCCTTCCGCTTCGGCTTCTCTCTTCACCGTGCGCGAGCCTGGAACGACAAGCATCCGCACGCCGGGAGCAACGTGCCGGCCGCGCATCACCGCTGCCGCCTGGCGGAGATCGGAGATCCGCGAGTTGGTACAGCTCCCGACGAATACGACATCGACGGCGCGGCCCAGTAGCGACTGTCCAGGCTCGAGCGCCATGTAGCGAAGCGCCTTGTCGAGATCCGCGCCCTCAGCTCGGCTACCTGCATCGCTCGGGTTGGGTACGCGTCCGTCGATCGGAATCGCCATCGACGGGTTGGTACCGAACGTGATCATCGGAGCGAGGCTAGCGGCCTCGAGATGCACGGAGCGATCGTACGATGCAGTGTCATCTGGTGACAGCCCACGCCACCGGTCGACCGCGGCGTCCCACTCAGCGCCTCTGGGTGCGAAGGGACGGCCAGCGATGTACTCGAACGTGGTGTCATCCGGCGCGATGAGACCGGCGCGTGCGCCCGCCTCGATCGACATGTTGCAGACTGTCATCCGCTCTTCCATTCCGAGCGAGCGAATGGCCGAGCCGGTGTACTCGAGGACGTGGCCAGTGGCGCCTCCGATGCCAATCTTTGCGATGATGGCGAGGATGATGTCCTTCGCCGTCACGCCGGCGGGCAGAACGCCGTCGATGCGCACTTCCATGTTGCGTGGCTGTCGCTGGAGCAGGGTCTGAGTGGCGAGGACGTAACCCACTTCAGACGTGCCGATCCCGAAGGCCAGCGCTCCGAATGCTCCGTGAGTGCTGGTATGGCTGTCTCCGCAGACAATCGTCATGCCCGGTTGTGTGAGGCCTTGCTCCGGTCCGATCACGTGGACGATTCCCTGGCGCGTGTCATCGAGACCGAAGAGCCGGATCCCGAACTCTTCACAGTTGGTCTCGAGTTGCTCGAGCTGCGCCGACGCCTGAGCGTCGAGCACCTGCAGACGACCGGCTGAGCGCGGAGTGGTCGGAGTCGAGTGATCCATAGTCGCCAGCGTGAGGTCGGGCCGGCGGACACGGGCGCCGCGATTGCGCAACTCGGCGAATGCCTGCGGCGACGTCACCTCGTGCACGAGATGAAGGTCGACGTAGAGGACCGCCGGGGT
>DASWBG010000226.1:0-8818 GCA_036390715.1 Gemmatimonadaceae bacterium | reverse complement strand
CCGCGAGCAAGGCGTACGAGCCGACCGCATCAGCGTAACGGGCGACACGCGTTTTGACCAGGTGTGGGCGCGCGCACAAAGCGGCATTGTCCCTCTCGTTCAGTGGCTGCGCTCGGCGCGACCGACTCTCGTCGCCGGCTCTACATGGCCTTCCGATGAAGAACACCTGCTCGCCGCCTGGGTGACGGTTCGCGACAAGATTCCCGACGCGCGGCTTATCATCGCTCCCCATGAAACGGCCAGCGGGCATCTGAGATCGATCGTGGGCTGGGCGCGCTCGCAGGCGTTGAGAACCGAGCGAATCGACGCTACCGGCGCTCGGGACGCGGACGTCATCCTCGTCGATCGGTACGGACTGCTCGGCGACCTCTACGCTCTGGCGGATGTCGCCTACGTCGGGGGCGGATTTCGTTCGGCGGGACTTCACTCCATCCTCGAGCCGGCCGCGTTCGGTGCTCCGGTGGTGTTCGGGCCACGACACGAGAAGAGCCGCGAAGCAACGAAGCTCGTTCAGGCTGGAGGCGGAGCCGCGATCACGGGAGTGGCCGATCTCACCATTCGTCTTGGTTACTGGCTTGGATCTGTTCCAGCCCGGGACGCGGCCGGGTCGTCAGCGCGAGCGATGGTTCGGGATGGTCTCGGCGCGGCGGAGCGATCGTTCCAGCTGGTTACGGCTTTACTTCCCCGGTGAGTGCCGGCGCCGGATGCATGGGTGGCCGATAGGTCACTGCGTTCGTGCTCGGCTTGTGGACGAAGAATCCTTGCACCAGATGCACGCCGAGTGATTTGACCATGTCGTACTCTTCCTTGCGCTCGACGCCTTCGGCGATGACCATTGCGCCGTGCTCGTTGGCAAAGCGCACCATCGTCTCGACCAGATTCTGCTTGATGAAGTTCTGGTCGATGCAGTTGATGAGCGACATGTCGAGCTTGATGAAATCGGGCTCGAGATTGGCGATCGATCCGAGGCCGGCGTAGCCGCTGCCAGCGTCGTCGACGGCGAAGCGGTAGCCCTCGTCGCGGAATTCCTTCAGGCGGCCGCGAAACTTCGGGTAATCCTTGATGGCTGTGCGCTCCGTGATCTCGATCACGACGCGGGTCGGATCCTTGACGTTGAGCGCTTTCACATCGAATGAAGGATCCGCGAAGTCCGCAGGGTCCACGTTCATGAACAGAAGCTCGCCGTCCTTGAGCAGTCGCCCCATCCCTTCGATCGCGCGCTCGCGACAGAGCCGGCTCAGGTCCCAGATCAGATCCGACTGCGCGGCAATTTCGAACATCACCTCCGGGCTGCGCATGCTGCGCATCGTCCCGCGCGCGAGCGCCTCGTAGCCGAACACTCTCTGGGTGTCGGTGATGACGATGGGGTGATACTCGATGTACAGACCGCGGGTCCGAAGCGTCTCGCGAAGGTCCGAGACTTTTTTCGCCTCCTCGCGGTGCTCGATGCTCTTGGACGCATTCGCAGCTTCGCGAATGCCGCGATAGATCTGCCGCTCGAGCCGGAGCTTCGGATTGTAGACGACGAGTGCGCGTCCCACGAAGATGTCGAAGAGAGCGGCGATGTCCTCTCCGTGCACGCGCTCTATCTCCGTAGACACGGCTTCCTTGAGCCCGGCGGTGATTTCAGTAATCTCCGCATCCGTGGCCGCCGGAGTATCGTCCTGCGGCACGTGGAAGAAAACGAAATCGTCGTCGTTGGGAAACGCAACCATGAGCTTCGATGATGCGAGCGTGCTCTTGCTCAGGAAAGCGCGCATCGCCTCACCGGTGGTCTCGAGCACGCTGTCGAGCTTTTCCCATCCGTAAACCTCTTCGACTTTGGAATACCGGTCAAAGTTGAAGTAGAGAATGACGATCTCGCCCCTGTCCTGGACCGCCTTCCGGATGCTGTCGATCGTCGCCGCTACTGTCGGCAAACGCGTGAGCGAGTCGCGTAGAAGCTGGTGGTAATCCACGCTCAGCGGGTCGGGTTGGAGTGCGAAGCGCCGCTGGCGGCGCTCGGAGCAATCTGCTTCATGTTGCGCTCGACAGTCGCAACCAGCTTCGACAGCTCGAATGGCTTCTCGACGAAATCGTCGGCTCCCGTCTGAAGTGCCTGCCTCTTATTCACCCAGTCATCGAGCGCAGTGACCATGATGACCCGCACGTTCCGGCCGAGGGTTGGGTGCTGCTTCATTTCGCGGCAGACCTGCCAGCCGTCGCGTCCCGGCATCATGACGTCAAGGAGAACGAGCGCCGGCTTTACCTGCTCAAACGCTTTGAGCGCGTCATCTCCATTGTATGCGACGGTGATCGGATATCCGCGCGCCTCGAGGTAGTCGCGGATGATGTGCGCGTTGTCCGCATTATCGTCGACTACCAGGATCGGGGGATGGGAAGTATCAGTCATAAGGTCTTGTCTGAAATGATGTTATGACCATTAGCGGGGCAATTCGCAAGCCAGAGCTGAAGGCGATCGTGCTTCTCCAGGCAATCTGTGGCCCGAGCTTGACAACAGATGTCACCGAGGGCACCGTGAATGAGGAATCTCTCACCGGGAGATGCTGCATGAGTGATCGCGCCAGACTCTCAATTCTTCTGAGCGCTGCCCTAATGTTCGCAACTGGTTTCAGTTGTCGTGATCTGTACGCACAGGGTCAATCCGCCCAGTCTGCTGGGCCGTTCACTGTTAGCGGTATCGTGACCGACGAAAGCAAGGAACCGATTGCGAGCGTCGAGCTTGTGCTCACCAGACAGGGCGAA
The DNA here is from genome assembly GCA_036390715.1 of Gemmatimonadaceae bacterium. Lineage (GTDB taxonomy): Bacteria > Gemmatimonadota > Gemmatimonadetes > Gemmatimonadales > Gemmatimonadaceae > UBA4720. The sequence continues at coordinate 6,073 of DASWBG010000226.1, read as the reverse complement.
AACCGTCGCATTTTTCACACGGCGAATGACGGTAAGTTTTCGTTTGATGGCGTTCCCTCTGGCCCTGTCTCGTTGACCGCGCGCCGACTTGGTTACCGCGCCCACACGCTCCTGCTGGAAGTAACAGGTGCGACACCTCTCAATCCGCTCGCGTTGATTCTGCAGGTCGTTCCTGGCGACGTTGCTCCCGTATTTGTCGAGGGAAACGATAGCCGCCTCGATCCTTTTTACATGCACAAACGGCAAAACAGTTTTGGCCGATTCATCGAACGCACCGAGATCGAGCGGCAGGGCCCGGTATTTGTCAGTGAGCTCTTTCGCACCATTCCTGGGGCGACCGTCAAAGCCTCGGAGCGCGCCGGAAATATCGTCAGACTGCGCGGATGTCAACCGATGATTTGGGTCGATGGCATGCGCGTGCCCAATGCAGAACTCGACGAGGTCGCCAATCCGATGGACGTCGGCGGCATCGAAGTCTACAACTCGTGGTCGACACTTCCTGGGGAATACATGGATCGCGCCGGGGCGGGCTGCGGTGCCATCGTTGTCTGGACAAAAAGTCGATAACCTCAATGGACTGATGTGAAAAAGCCCCTCAATTCGAGGGGCTTTTTCGTTTGTCCAACGAGCGGCTTTTACGGCGCTGGAGCTTGGCCGCGGACACCACATCCGGCGAACCATGTCGGAGAGCTCTGTGGCTTCGTATCCCAGTACATCCGGCTTTCGAACTTATCCGGCCCCTGATCGGCGATCGCCGCATCGACGTTTGCACCGTTCACCGACACCTCGGTGATCGAGTACTCGAGCCTTCGCGGGATGTTGCTGGCAAGGGCCGCTGGACCCGGCTGAATTGTCGCGGGCTGGCACGTGCGTCGCCACTCCGCCCACGCTTGACCGCCGTCAGTGAACAGCGTGATGTATTTCTGATCGGCGATTTGAATGAGGCCTGGAGTGCCGCCAGCATATGCAACACCTGCCTGACCCAGATACGAGGCAATGGCCGCTGCGTCTGTCACGCCCCACATCTGCATCGACGCCGTGACCCCTGCCGTATAGTAGGCGGCTGCTTGCGCTGGTGTGAGTCCGCCAATACCGCGCTCCGCGGCTTCTGCCAGGATGAAGTTGACCTCGGCAGCGGTCAGCATGTACGAGGGATAACTCGACCCGCAGCAGCCGTAAGTGCCGTAGACGGTTGCGCCCGGATAAATGAACACGCCCGGACGCGACGCTCCTGTCAGGTACGCTGTGACGTCGGAGGCGAGAAGCGCGTTCGGCGCACCTGTGTACGTACCATCATTCTGATTCGGCTGCGCGAAAATTGGAATGCGCGGGTCGTTGTGTGCCTTCATCAGGTTCATGAGCACGATCGACATTCGATGATCGTCGCGCGTCTTGAAATTGTCGGCCCACGGATTGTCGTATACTCCGTCGCCCGGCCAGGTCAATATGGCATTGTCGGCGTTGTCGGTGATGAGTCCGCCCGGCGCGGAGCGAGCAGCCTGCAACTCGGCACTTGCGGTCGCGGGATCCACGTTGATCAGCCGCAGCGCCAACCGCGCGTGCAACGAATTCGCAAATTTCTGCCACTTGCCGAGATCACCGTTGTAGATCGGATCTCCCGAGCCGAGACTACCCGCAGCGCCCGACGCCGCCATGTCCGTGCTGGCCTTGCCGAGCACCTTGAAGAAGTCCGCGTAAATGAGCTTCTGCTGGTCATACTTGGGACCGAGGGAGCCGCCGACGCTGTCACCCTTCAGGGCATCGAAGTAGGGAATGTCGCCCCACGTATCAGTCAGGTATGCAAATCCCCAGGTGCGCAGGGCGAGTGCGGGCCCATATAACCCCGCCTGGTTTGCCGCCAGGCCCTTTGCGATGACTTTCTGCAAATCCTCGAGCTCGGACACGTATGGAGCATCGAAGTAACCCGTCGTCGCCCCGCCGTCCAGGCGGGCGTAACGATCCTCATCCGGATATTGCACCTCGGCAAGGTGCTGTACCAGGAACTCGGCTCCGCGAAGATCGTACCCTCCGCCGAGCCACTGGCTGACGATGCTTTCGGACGCCGTCGTGAACAGGGTAGCGGCAGGAACGTCCTCGGGACTGTTCGGATTCTTGTTCAGAGCCGTGAGCTTGTCGGAGTTGCAGGCAGCAACGCCAATGGCGAGCGCGAGACCCGAGCTGACGGCTAAAAGGTTTTTATTCATCATTTTGGCTGTATCTCGGTTATGAGCTATGGCGTTATGCGGAGATTGATTCCAATCGACCGCGCCGTGGGAAGTGCCGCAAATTCGATCCCCTGAAAGTTTCCACTCTGAAATGCGAACTCAGGATCAATGTTTGGAACCTTCGTCCATGTGTGCAGGTTCCGTCCTGACACCGCAATGTTTATCGCGCGGGCATTGAACATGCTCGCAAAGCGCGGCGGCAGATCGAGTCCGACGCGGACCTCTCGTAGCTTCACGTAGCTCGCGTCATAGATATACGGCTCGTTGACCGGGAAGATGTTCTGCAAATACTGCTCGGTCGTGACGTTGACTGTGTTCGGCTGGCCGGTGACGTCATCGATGCCTTTGACGACCACTCCGGGTTTGTTCCAATCGACCTCGCGGCCCTTTAGAGTCTGCGCCAGCACTCCGGTATAATCGCCAAAATAGTTGGTAATGCTGAAGATGTTGCCGCCGCGCTTGAAATCGAACAGGGCGTTCAGGCTGAGGCTCTTGTAATTGAACTGGTTGGCCCAGCCTCCGGTCCATTTTGGCTGGATGTTGCCGAGAACTTTGCGGGGTCCCCGCTGCGTTATTCCGTTGTGGAGAAGCAGCTCGCCGGTCGCGCTATCGCGCAGGAAAGTGTATCCGAAAAGAGAGCCATAAGGCTGACCCGCTCGCGCCTCGACGTTGGTGTACCAGGTGCCTCCGATGATGTACGTCGTAATGCCCGGAGCGAGGGTCGTAACCATGCTCTTGTTACGCGAGTAGTTGAACGTCGACGTCCAGGAGAACCCGCTAGCGCTCTGGATCGGAGTGATACCGAGCAGGAACTCACCACCCTTGTTCGTGATCTCACCGGCGTTAACAGACTTGGTGGAGAACCCCGATGCGGGTGAGACAGGAATCGTGAAGATCTGATTCCTGGTGGCTTTCGTATAGAGACTCCCGTCGAACGTCGCGCGCCCGTCGAACAAACTCATTTCTAATCCGAATTCACCGGCGCTGGTGTTCTCCGGCTTCAGGTCTCCGTTCGCCAGGGCGTTTTGGAGAGTGAATTGCGGGAGCGACCCGAACTTTGTCGAGAGACCACTATACGTCGTGCGCAGCTTGTATGGATCGGCGTCGTTGCCGACTTTAGCAGTGGAAGCGCGCACCTTCAGGTACGAAATCGCCCTGTTCTTGATGGCAGGTAACGCGTCCGTGACTACTATCGACGTATTGAGCGATGGATAGAAGTAGGAGTTGTTCCCCGCGGGAAGAGTCGACGACCAGTCGTTTCGGGCCGTTCCCTCGACCGTCCACCAGTTGTTCAACGTGATCGCGGCGGAGCCGAAGACGCTGTTGACCTCTCTTCGGGACTCGAACTGGGTATTCTGTGGCGTCACCGCTGCATTGGAGACGTTGTAGATCCCCGGCACCGATATGCCGCTGGTCGAGACATTCGTGTCGTTGAATACCTCTTTGCGGGTGTTGCCGCCGAAGGTCCCGGTGAACTGGAAATGGCCGCCGAGTGCCCTGTCGGCGTTCAAAAGAAGGCTCGAGTTATTCTGATTGCTGTATTCGTTGTACAGGCTGAACGCGCCGAAATACGCCGGATCGACACCGTTTCCTTCGACGTTCCCTTGCGCAAAATCGTGATCGACATTGAAGCGATAGACGTCGGAGCCGGTTCGGGCGACCGCGCTGAGCCAATCAGTGAGCTTATAAGTCGCGCCAACAGTCCCGATCACGCGATCGCGCACATCCATAAGTGGATTCTGGTACTGCATCCAGATCGGATTGTTGTGGAAGTTGTAGTTCCAGTTGAATTCCCGGTTGGGCGGGCCGTTATTGACAGTCGCTCCCTGCTGATAATTCCTCAGGGCGTTCATGTCCACCTGACGTCCAAACCAGACGAACAATCCTTCCATGATGCTGTTTGCGTATCCGACACCCGGACGGTTCATCGCCGCGTTGTGGATGTACTGCACGCTCGCATCGGTTGTGAGCGCGTCGGTAATTCTCAACGATCCATTGAGCAATCCTGAGGTCTTGGAGAATTGATTGTTTGGGATGAATCCCGTGATGTTGTCCCTGCCTAGCGAGAGCCGCGCATTGGCGCGATCTGTCCCGCCACTGACAGCGATAGTTGTGGACCTCGTGTGCCCCGTGTTGAAGAAACTCTCCACGTTGTCGGGATGTGCAATCCAGGGAGCACCAACGGTCGGACTGGTGAATTGAGTGCAGGGCTGAGTCTGGTCGTAGGTGGTAGTTCCCTTTATGAACGTGCACCCCATCGTGCGGCCATCGAGCCGCGGTCCATAGCTTTGATCGTTGAAGTCGTTGTTGCCGCCCCCCTGGCCGTCAACGTATTGAAATTCTCCGCCCGCACCCTGGCCGTAGAGATTCTGGAACTGCGGCAGGATCGACGGTTTGTCAAACGAGTAGGACGTGTTGATCTCGGTGTTGGCATGGGCGCCGGTTGAGGTACCCTTCTTGGTCGTGATGATGATGACGCCGTTCGCCGCGCGTGATCCGTACAGAGCAGCGGCGTTGGGACCCTTGAGCACCGACATGGAAGCGATGTCGGCTGGGTTGATGTCGCTGATTGCACTTCCCAGGTCGTAGCCGCTATTCGAGCTGCCACCGTGGTCCTGGTTGGAGATCGGCACTCCGTCGACGATGAAGACCGGCTGGTTATTTCCGGTAATCGAGTTCGCGCCACGAATGATGATGTTGGCCGATCCGCCTTGCGTGCTCGCACCGGTGATCGTGACACCCGAGATCTTGCCCTCGAGTTGTTCGACTACGTTCAGCGCCTTGGTCTGATTGATTTCGTTGCTGCTGAGCTGCTGCTGAGCCGTTCCAAGACGGCTCTTCTCTCTTGTGAGACCGAGGGCCGTTACCACGATGCCCTGCAGCTCGGTGGCAGCGGTTGAGAGACTGAAGTTCTGGGTAACGGCCGTGCCGTTAACCGTGACCGACGCCGAGCTCGGCGTATAGCCGAGTCGTCGCGCCAGCAGCGTGACCGTCGTGCCGTTCGCAGTGGCCGGCACAGTGAACGAGTACTTACCGGCCTCGTCACTGAATGCACCCAGGCGCAGCGTAGGGATGCTCACGCTGGCACCGACGACTGGCTCTCCTCCAGTACCGGTGACCTGTCCACTGATGGTTGTTCCCTGCGCCTGGGCAAGTGCCGGGGCAATCCCGAGCACGACGCCCGCTATCGCAAGGAAGCGAGAGATCTTACCTGTCATTCCCATACAACACCTCGCAGAAAGTGAAACTGGGATGAAACGGTGTCCGCTCGTCGCAAGTCAGGTCGGCGACCTGTTCACGATGGCGGCTATGTTGGCTGCACCCACGCGGGCGCGTAGAGTAGGACCACTCGCCGCGACCGTGATGCAGAAGACAAATGCCTGCAATTCCCTCAGCCCGGGGGAATCGCGGAAAATGTCTGATATTGCCCTAACTTAGGTCGGTGGCAACGATTATGTCAACAAACCGGGCCATACGTGCGCACGGCTGGGCTGCAACAGCGTCGCTGAAGCCAGGCAAAATGCGTCGTGACCGACGCATCTATACGTAAACGTGAGTAACTAAAGGGGTGAGCGGGAGCCTCGACTGTCCCATTCCAAATCTCAGCCGCAAAAAAAAAAGCGGAGCTTAAAGCTCCGCCTTTGAAGTTTTGCGACCATACGCGTTCGCTAAGATATCGCTAAGATTTGAGCGGTCAGCCGGATGTCGTTGCCTTCTCCGTCACCACACGCACGTGGTTGTCCAGCACCTGCATAAATCCGCCACTGACCTTGAACCGGCGGCCGCCTCCGAGCCTCAGCTCGCCGTCACCGAGGAGCGCCATCAACGGCGCATGTCCAGTAAGGATT
>DASWBG010000225.1:0-3121 GCA_036390715.1 Gemmatimonadaceae bacterium | reverse complement strand
GCTATCGGCTTCATAGACGAGACTCTCGAACTCGCATAGCTTGCCCAGGCCGGTATCGAACAACATGAACTGAACCTGTTGTCCGTCGGCGCCCTCCCTGAATCTGAACAGCTTGCCATCGCTCGCCATCAAGTAGATGTCATTGCCGGCGATTGTGATCGCTTCGAAGTCCTCTTTCTGATTTCCGACGAGCGAAAAAGCCTTAAGCAGGATTCCCGTCTTGGGATCGATCTCGGAGACTCGTCCCGAGTTGTCGTCGTGCGTGAGCACGGTGCCGCGAGATGTTAGGGCGAGCCCCGAAATCTCCCGCAGCTGTGGGGGCATGATCCACATCGCCAGCGGCGTGGCCTTGTCCGAATTGGCACCCACCGTCGCCAGTCGGAGAGCGAGCTCCTGCTTCCGCGCTGCGGCTATTTTTTGCAGCTCCGCCGCCCTTGCCTTCGGAGTATCGCGGCACGCGGCTACGCACGGCATTGCACAAAGCAGCAGTACGAGCCCGTACCTTCCGGTCATGCGTTCACGCCATCATTCTTTTCTTTTTTCTTCTCGACCGGCGCGCTCGTTTCGAGATCGACCGAGGCGATAAAGCTACCCGCGTTCTCGTGGATGGCAGTCAGGAGCACATCCCGCGGAATCGATTTCTTGGTTCGAGCGAGGTAATAGATCTCACTCGGCTTTCCGACATTGGTGATGATCTCATCGAGAGACCAGCGCTTGGTCATTCTCTCGAGCACCTCTTCGATCCGCTCCTGCGCTTCCGGCACCGAGTCGCTCGTGACCGTCAGGATCGAGTCGAAGCGCGCTTTCTTCTTCTTTGATCCAACCGCTTTCTGAACCCGCTTGAACCGATCGGCGAGTGCCGCCGCGTTTTCCGGCGTCAGTGAGAGAACGAGGTCGCGATCGGGGATCTGATGGTCTCCCGTCGGACTCGCGAGCGCTTGAAGCGGGCGTGACCACTGCGCCGCCGCGGTCGGCATCAGCATGTTCCGGCCGTAGTCGTAGTGCCAGGTGATGATCAGCACGAAGTTGAAGACGACCGAGATAACCGCGCCTACGGCGAGCGACTGGACTCCCGCCGCGAACCCAATCACGATGCTCAGGAAGATGTAAACGAGGTCCCGGGAATCGCGAAGCGTCGTCCTGAATCGCACGGCGCCGACCACTCCGGCGAGGCTGAACGCCAATGCCAGGCTGTTCTGGACGATGAACACGATACCCGCGACGACCAGCGGGAGGATGATAAGCGTCTGCACCACGTTCTGATTGTGTTGTCCCCCTGAGGGCCGGGCAGACATATAGACCCACGTCACCGGGAGAATCAGGACCAGAGCGCCGATGAGAATCAGCGTGGTCGTCAACGCGACGTCGAGGAGTGTCCCCGGGCCGAAGCTCACGGATGCGGTGGGCGACGAGCTGAGCGCGTCGGTCAATACGGTCGGACCTTCAGGGATATCACCGAGCCCCTTGGCCGAGATCCGCGCGATCTCACTGGGGAAGAAGTACGCCAGTATGGCTACGACGACAGCCAGGATCGCGTAATACGCCAACAGACGACGGACCGGGCGGTCCGACTTCATCGTAATGACGTCGATCATCTCTTTTAGCACGGGCATGAGGCCCTCCAAATGCAAGTTGGACGCCTGAGCCGTTACAAATGCCGCTGCCGACCCCATCTCCGCGGCAGATTGGCCCCGCTTGAGTCTGGGCGTGTAACCCGCGATTTTACAAGGCTATGCCTGAAGAATCCCTGATCGTCCGCGGCGCCCGCGAGCACAACCTCAGAAATATCGATGTCACGATCCCGCGCGACCGCCTGAACGTCATAACGGGGCTGTCGGGATCCGGCAAATCGTCGCTCGCCTTCGATACCATTTATGCCGAAGGGCAGCGCCGATACGTGGAGTCCTTGTCGGCCTATGCGCGCCAGTTCCTCGGGCTGATGGAAAAGCCCGACGTCGACTCCATCGAAGGCCTATCCCCCGCGATTTCGATCGAGCAGAAATCCGCCGGACACAATCCGCGCTCGACCGTTGGCACGGTCACCGAGATCTATGATTACCTGCGCCTTCTATACGCGCGCGCCGGAACGCCGCACTGTCCAAACTGCGGACGCCCGGTTGAGCGTCAGAGCGCCGGGCAAATCGCCGACTCGATCCTGACCTGGCCGGAAGGCACCAAAGTCGAGATCCTCGCACCGCTTGTGCGAGGCCGCAAAGGGGAATTCCGCGAGCTGTTCGACGCCGCACGCAAGCAGGGCTTCGTGCGCGCGATCGTCGACGGTGACCTGGTCGAAGTCGCCAATCCGCCGAAGCTCAATAGGCGGATGAATCACAACATCTCGGTCGTAGTCGACCGTCTGGTCGTGCGCGCCGAAGATCGCGGCCGCCTCAACGACTCAGTAGAGACCGCGTTGAAGCTCTCGGAAGGGCTCGTCGAAGTTCAGCGCGCGGACGAAAAGAGTCCGCACCTCTTCTCGGAGAAGTACGGCTGCCCGGAGTGCGGCATCTCCCTCCCCGAGCTGGAGCCACGGCACTTCTCATTCAACTCACCGTTTGGCGCTTGTCCCGCCTGCGGTGGCCTCGGCTCCCGCCGCGAAGTGAGCGAACAGCTGATACTCGGCGACCCGAGCATCAGCATCCTCGAGGGCGTCATCCTGCCCTGGGGCGAGCCCGATGGATACCTGAAGAAGGTGATTCTCCCCGGTCTCGCGAAACAGTTCGGATTCGATCCCAACAGGCCGTGGGGCCAGCTTTCTCCCGATGTGCGGGAGAAGCTCCTGTATGGGACAGGCGGGAAGAGCGGGCGAAAGTCGGACGGCTCCGTGGCGAACTGGGAAGGAATCATCTCCAACATCCAGCGCCGCTACGACGAGACGGAGTCGGATTCGGTTCGTCTCGAGCTCGAGGAGTACATGCAGGCGAGCGCGTGCACGACCTGCGGTGGCCGCCGGCTCAAGCCCGAGTCGCTCGCCGTCACGCTCGCCGGAAAAAACGTCGGCGATCTCGTGCAGCTCTCGATTACCGACGCCCTCACTTTTTTCGAGAACGTCCCCGTGCGCGGCAACGGCAAGCCCGGCCTCGATCCGGAGATCGCCGGGCCGATCCTCAAGGAGGTGCGCGAG
>DASWBG010000224.1:0-7572 GCA_036390715.1 Gemmatimonadaceae bacterium | reverse complement strand
GGTCGCCCGGGCGCGGTGCAATCCGACGGAGCCATGAAGTATGGATTTCCACGCAGTGACCTCAAGGTGTCGCTTGGCGGCGTGAGAATCAGCCCCACCTTAGCGCTCGGGTCCTGGGTGGCGTTCAAGAAAACCGGCACGAACGAGGCGATGGTCATGGGTGATCTCGTTCTGACCGAGGCGGAGGTACCAGCGGTGGTCAGCGCGTTGCAGCAGAAAAACGTTCAGCCAACCGCCGTACACAACCACCTTCTGCGCGAATCACCACGGGTGGTGTACGTTCACATTGCCGCGCGCGGTGACGCCGTCGGGATCGCGACCGCAATTCGAGCCGCTCTGGACCTCACGAAAACTCCGCCGCCTCAACCACCAGCCGCTCGCACGCCACTCGACCTCGACACCGCACTCATCCATCGGACGCTCGGCTACGGCGGAAAAGTGAACAGCGGTGTTTATCAGGTCAGCATCCCGCGTCGTGAACCGATCACAATGGATGGCGAGGTCGTCCCTCCATCGATGGGTGTCTCGACCGCAATCAACTTTCAGCCGACTGGACGCGGCTGGGCGGCGATCACCGGCGACTTCGTGATGCTGTCGAGCGAAGTGAGCAAGATCATTCCGATCCTTCGCAGCAATCAGATTGATGTCACCGCGCTTCACTCTCACATGCTTGGAGAGGAGCCACGACTGTACTTCATGCACTTCTGGGCGGATGCCGACGCCGGTAAGCTCGCAATCGCTCTTCGCCGGGCCCTCGACCAGATGAAATAAAGGCCACTACCTGGTGGCATCGTTCCCGGACGAAATAAAAAAAAGGCCACCGATTGGTGGCCTTTTTCCCTGACGACGCAGGCTTACTGGTCCTCTTCCTCTTCGAAGGCGAGAGCATCGGCCTCGCGAACGCGATCGAGCATGGCCTTGACCGGAACTGCTATCCCCCGGTCGTTAAGCGCGGATTCGTGGCTGGATCCGCGCTGGAACCAGCTTCCCACTCCAGGTGTTGTCTCTGAAGCGCTCATACCAACCGCCTCCTCGTCAGGAGCGGTATCCGAACCATACACGTCCATTCGACCTCCACGGGTTCAATGTCCCTTGCAACCATACTTACGATACCCCAAAACAAGAGTTTCGAGTCGCTGCAAGAAACTACAACTTGGACCCAAACCCTCCAATAGTAAGACGATATCCGAAGCCGAACTGGTCACAGTTGGAACCGGGATTTATCGGATGTTCTTCGGGTCGATGCCCCTAGTAGCGAAAACCCGGCCAACTGCCTCGCCAATCTTGTTGTTGGGGGTGCTCGCGCCAGCGGTCACGCCGATTCTGACTGGACCTGTGCCCGGTATCCAATCGGCGGCCACAGTTTCTTCCTTGCCGCCGAGGGGGCGGTGGCGGATCGTCCCGGAGGCGGGATCGATGTCCTCGGCATCCTCGACGTGGAAGGTGCGGACAGTCTCAGAACAGAGAGCCGCCAGTGACAAAGTGTTGCTGGAGTTGTATCCGCCGATAACAACCATCACATCGAGGGGCTCGCGCAACAGCTCAACCACGGCATCCTGACGCTCCTGGGTTGCGCTGCAAATCGTGTCGAACGTCCGGAAATTCTCCCTCGCGTATTCGTCTCCGCGCGCGCGGGCCATGGAGCGTCCCACCAGCTCGCCGATTGCGAGGGACTCGCGGGCCAGCATGGTGGTTTGATTTGCAACGCCGATACGGCGGAGGTCGCGCTCGGGATCGAAACCGGGAGACGCCGCGTGCGCAAAGCGCTCCATCAGAGCAGATGCGCCGAGGCGACCTTCGATGAAATCGCAGACCAGCTGCGCTTCTTCCATGTTGCGGACTATAAAGTACTGACCACCTTCGTACTTCTCCGCCTGCGACGCCGTTGCGCGCGTCTCTTCATGGTAATGCTTGCCGTGAATGAGCGAAGTCAGTCCATCGCGCGCATAACTCTCGACTCGCTTCCAGACGTTGAGCACGGAGCCGCAGGTCGTGTCGACCATCACGCACCCAATCTGACGGAGGACTTCGAAGTCCCTGATCGTCACTCCGAAAGCCGGAAGAATGACCACATCTTCTTCCTTTACCCTACTGAAATCGATGTGCCCATTTTCGGGCATGAGGAAGGTGATCCCCATCGCCTGGAGTTTGGAGTTCACGTGCGGGTTATGGATGATTTCACCCGCCAGATAGATGGTACGATCCGGGAACTTCTTTCTGGCCTGATAGGCGTAGTCGACTGCGCGCTCGACTCCGTAGCAGAAGCCAAACTCCTTCGCTAAACGGATGGTTACATCGCCTACTGTAAGGGAATATTCCCGGTCCTTGAGCAGGTCTACCAAGTGGCCCGTATAGTCGGAATCGAGTTCGGACTGGATCTCGGATTTCAACCCGAAACCTTTCCGAAAGTACGTTGGTGCCCCAGTTCCGTTTGGGGTGCTGGCCTGCATATTCCCATGGGTAGGAATTGCGGTCCCGCCCGGACCCGACTCCTTCACCGACGTATCAGACATACCCTCAATCTAGCAGTGGCCTACAGTTAATGCGCTTCGATAAACGACGATGACCGAGTCATTCGGAGCGTATCCCGCCGAACAAACAATGGGGCCGGCCGAAAGCGCGCCGCTTCCATTCACTCCCGCCATCGCGCGCCCGCCGGGTCTCATTCGACCCGCGCCGCTCGTCAAAGGTGATACCATCGGCGTGGTTGCTCCATCGTACGCCGCGCAGCAGGGGTGGCTTCTCCGCGGAGCCAGCGCAATAGAAGAAGCAGGTTACAAAGTCATCCTCTGTGACGAGATCGGTCGATTCCGCCGCTTCCAGCAACGTGAGGATGAGCGGCGTGCTGAAAATCTGATGGGCATCTGGCAAAATCCCGACGTGAAAGCAGTCATCGCGGGAACCGGGGGATACGGAGCCGTGAGACTACTTCCTTATCTCGACCCCGATGTGTTCCGCCGGAATCCCAAAGCGTTCGTGGGATACTCGGACATCACAGCGCTGCATTTATGGCTAATGCGCCGGGCGCAATTGCGCGTCTTTCACGGGCCAACGCTCGACGATCTTTTCCCGGGCGGGACAGATCCCTCCGCCCGTTCTCTTCTGACTGCGCTTACTACGCCACGCCCCGAAACCGAGCTCGGACGCGAAATCGCCCGTGCCGTGAGGCCGGGCAGGGCTGTCGGTCGACTTACCGGCGGAAATCTTTCCCTGGTGCAGCAGACGATTGGTACTCCGTACGAGATCGATACGCGGGACGCGATTCTTTTCCTAGAAGAGACTCGCGATCCGATGTCCGTCGCCGACGAGCGGCTGCTGCACCTTCGCGCGGCGGGACTGCTGCACAATGTCCGGGGCATCGTATTCGGCCAGCTCTCGCTCGATCGCTCGGAAGAGGACGAGTTCGAGGATTTCCTGGTCGACCTCGTGTCCGATCTGAAGGTCCCGATTCTGATGGACTTCCCCGCCGGCCACGAGGCCCCGAATCTCACGCTCCCGCTCGGAACCGAGGTAGAGCTCGTCGCCAACGAAACGACGGGTTGGCTTTCCTATCGCGAGGACGCGCTCGCGTTCCCGGATGAGAGACCGCGACTCAGTTTGGTGTAACGCTTAGAGTCCGCCTGCTTTGACTGCTGCATCGATAGCGATGCACCAGACGTGAATCAGCATCAGGTGCACTTCCTGGATGTAGGCTCCTTCTTCGCTCGGCACGGCGACGACATGGTCGGCGTCGCCACCCACCAGACCTTGGTCCCCGCACAGCGCGATTGTGATCGCGCCTTTTTCCTTCGCGGCTTTGAGTCCGCGCAGCACGTTCTCGGACCGGCCGCTCGTCGTGATACCGACGACGGCATCACCCATTACCGCCAGTCCCTCGACCTGGCGCTCGAACAGGGCGCCGTATCCGAAGTCGTTGGCGATGCAGGTAACGACCCCCGCGTCACCAACGAGCGAGATCGCGGGCAGAGGCCTCCGCGTCTCCTTGAAGCGGCCAATCAGCTCTTCCACGAAGTGGCTGGCTTGAGTCGCGCTACCTCCGTTTCCGAACGCGAGAATCTTCCCGCCGCGCGCGAGGCAGGAGATGATGGCCTCCGCGGCCGCGTCAGATGCGGGCTGGAGCGAAGCGATGGAAGCAGCGATGACTTTCTGATGCTCGGTGAAATGCTGGGCAAAGTGTTGTGCTGGCATGCGCGGATTATACGGGTGAGAGCAGGCGGCGCCAGTGCGCGTCGCCGCTAGCGTCCACGACGGCGGCGCCTGGAATCCGAGTTTCTACCTGGACCACGAGCGTGTCCGCCCGCGTTGGAACCGCCGCGCCCGCGTGGACCGCCACGAGATCCATGTCGCGCTCCATGCCGGTGATCGCCACCTCTTCGATGCCGCCGAAACTCACCCGCTATCCGCCGCACCTCGCTCTCGGCGTGCGATAACATGCTCCGATCGTCCTGCGTTTCTTCGACTTCGTCCGGCGACCACGGCTGCTTGAGACGCTCCTGTAGCTCGTCGAGCGTTTCCGCGCGCACCGCGCCTCGCTGCCCGCGGAGCACCACGAAGCGCACTGGGCGATCGAGCTCGGGAATTTCCGCGTCAGTGAGTGTGCGGGCGATCTTTTCAGGGAGACGAAGTCGAACCACGCCACGACGCTCGCCATCACGATCCTCCACGTCATAGTCGATCTCGACCTCGCGATCACGGATCGTGACCTGGTTCGGTAAGCGGTCGAGCCGCTCCCGGATAACGAGCGGAACGAACTCGTCCGCGTCCACCGCGAGCCTGGCTGACCGAAAGTCATCCATTGAGCTGACACCCGCCAGTTGCTCTTCGTACAATGCGATGAGCTCTGGCAAGCCAAGACGTTTCGTCTCGCCGCCGGAGCGCTTGTACGCTTCGCGGATCTCCTCGATTGCCTCGCGGTTTTGTTTCACCGCAAAATGTCGGGCCTCGCCGCGGGCCAGCGCTTCCGCAAGCGCATGCCGCGCTTCCTTCGCCAGATCCGGTGGAAAATCTTCCACCGTCTCCACCTCACTCTCCAGCTCGAAGCCGAAATACTCCACCGTTCGCTTCAGCGTGAGCGGGCCGTGCTTGCGGCGCGGATCGTAGACCACCTCGACCTTCCCACGCGTCGCATAACGTCGGACCAGCTCCATCGGAATCTGGGTGCCTTCGATCGCCGCGCGGGGAATGCCGGAACGATCGGCGAAGTAGCGAAGGTCGCCCGCAATCGCCCCCCAGCTGCCAGCCACACTCGTCTTGGAGACGCGCGCTTCGGTTCCGTCGGCCGTGTGCTCGTCGATGACGAGATCGAAAGGCATATACTGCGCGAGCAGCTCCGTGAATTTTGGATAGATGTGATCGCGAGCATTCACCATTTTCGTCGGCAGCTCCATGCCGACCGCGCGATAGACGCTCGCGGTCGCGAGCGCCGCGTCTTCGATCGCTTTCACGAGCACCCCGCGCTGCTCGGCCCAGCTTTCGATGCTCTCATCGAAGAGATGGCGCGGCAGGCCATACACCTCGCCGATGTACCCACAATGCGAGAATGCCTCGGCGTAGAGGTTGTACGCAGTGAGATGATCGCTGCCCGGCACGATGACGCCCGAGAGATCACGCTCCTCGCGCGTCATGCGGTGGAGCGACTCGATCGAGCTCATTACCGCCAGGTAAGGAACAAGCTCGTCGTCGGCGTTCACCAGCAGCTCCGCCCACGGACGATCCACTGGCATCGCTTCGACAGACTTACCATAACGCGAAAGCCTTCCGTTCTCGATGATGCCCCGGTGTTCGAGCAGCGACACCGCCTTGCGATAGGCGACGCGATCGAGTGGAACAGGCAGATCGAGCTGATCCGCGGCCACGCCAAGGTCCGCGCACGTCATTGCGACGCGCTCCGAATCTCCTGCCAGCTGGAACTCGGGTGCGGTCGGTCTGAGCGACGAGAACTGAATGTCGCGATCGGAGAGTATGAACACCCTTCCGCCGGCGACGCGACCATGAACGCGGCCAGCCATCTGCAGAATCTCGTTGGCGCCGAGGTGCAGTCGGGTGAGGACGTTCTTGCCGCGCTCGATGACGTTGGTGAAGCGAGTGTCGTCGATGACAACCGTGTCGAGACCTTGAACGTTGAGCGCGCTCTGCCCCGCCGCCGTCATCGCCAGGAAATACGGTTTCTTCTCTTCGCCCTCGAGAAATGGGCGAATTATCCTGATTGGTTCTCCACCGTGATAGAACGCGCTGTTGATTCGCGGGAAGCGCACGCCTACCAGCTCCGCCGCCTCCTCGACGCCCGCTCGCGTCGGAAGGAACATCCCGACCCCGCGACGCTCCTTCACCACCTGCTGCAGAAATCGGTCGTCGAGAAATGTCCGTGGATCCTTGCGGACGATCTTCACATCGGCCGCCTTCGATGGATCGAACGCGGAGGTTTCCAGCACGGCCGCGGCGTTCAGGTAGCGGGCGTAGAACGTTGGATCGACCGTCGCGGAAAGCCAGATGAACCGACACCCGACTCTCTTTCCGAGAGCGAGACAGAGCTCGAGCTCCGCTGATGTCTGGTGAATCTCGTCCACAACCAGCGTATCGGTGGGAAGTATGTCTCCGTCCTGGAACCAGCGGCGCGCGATTCCGGTCGTGACCACAATCACGTTCCAGGTCGGCGTCTCCGGTGTCGCTTCACGCTCGCGGTTCACGACCCCGATTTTCAAAGCGTCCGTGCGGAGAATCGTCTCTGCGATCGGGCGAATTGAGAGTGTCTTACCAGTCCCAGTGCCGGCGACGATCCCAAAACCCTTTCCGGCAGCAGCGAGATCGCGGATCTCCGATCCGTGCTGCTTTTCGAGAGTCGTCGGGATCCGCAGGCCGAGCGCTAGCTCAATTGTCTCGCAGGCGGCGCGGGTCGGGGCGATTACGATCAGCCGGCCCGTCGGCGGTTCGGCCGCGACGTAGGCCGCATGGTCGGGCGGGAGATACCTGTCGGTGACGGCGCGCTGCATTCACCGTGGAAGTTGCATACATCGCTCCCGATGCGAAACGGCCCCGGGAGATTTTACTCGCCCGAGGCCGTCGCTATGTCAGGAGATGGTGCTAGTCGTTCCCCTTGTGCTTGCCCTTGCCTTTGCCATTGCCTTTTCCGTGTCCGTTATCCACGTCGCCAGCGTCGTAAGTGCGATTGTCGCCATTTGAGACAACCCCGCGATTGTCGTCGTTATCGCCGCGCTGCGATTTCTTGTACTGCTTGTCCTGTTCCTTCTGCTGCTTCCTCATTTCCTTCTGCTGCCGCTTCTGCTCCTTCTGCCACTGTTTGTCATTGGCGTCGTTGTAGCGGTGGGTATTGAGGATCGTGAAGGTGCCGTTCGGGTTACGACGGGCGCGCTGGATCACCAGGTTGCCATTCGCGTCGCGTACGCGGCGCTCGTAAATCGAGTTGTTGTCGCGGCCCTGGCCGACCTGATACCAGCCACCATCAACGCGATTACCGACGTCGTCGCAGTTCACATTCGTGTTGGTGCGACCGAATATGATGTCGCCGACGGTGTTGGTGCTCTGAGTATACGCGCAGTTGTTGCCACGGTTGCT
>DASWBG010000223.1:0-8903 GCA_036390715.1 Gemmatimonadaceae bacterium | reverse complement strand
TCGTAGTTCACGATTCCACCCGACGTCTCGTTGTGCACGATGATCTTCACGCCCTTCGACTGTGCATACTTCGCGAGCCCCGGGAGATCGTAATCCGGGTACGCCTGCGTGAAGGAGAACGCGTTGGCGTTCTT
This sequence comes from Gemmatimonadaceae bacterium, assembly GCA_036390715.1. GTDB lineage: Bacteria > Gemmatimonadota > Gemmatimonadetes > Gemmatimonadales > Gemmatimonadaceae > UBA4720. The sequence continues at coordinate 8,769 of DASWBG010000223.1, read as the reverse complement.
GATCCAGTCGCCATCCCACCCGACGTTCCAGCCTTCGACCAGCACACCTCCGAAACCATTCGCCGCGGCGAAGTCGATGTAGCGCTTGGTATTCTCCGTAGTCGCGCCGTGCTTGGGCCCGGAGCTCCACGTCATCGTGTTGATGTGCATCCCCCACCAAATGCCGATGTACTTCATCGGCTTGATCCAGCTCACATCGGAAAGAACACTGGGCGGATTCAGGTTGAGACCCAGCACCGACGGCGAGAGATCGGAGGCCCGGTCGGCGACCTGAATGGTCCGCCATGGGGTCACGAATGGCGCGTGGCCGCGCACCTTGTCTCCGTTCTGCCAGGGTGCAAGCGCGACGCGTAGCAGGCGGCTGTCCATCCGGGGACCGGCCAGATTCATTCGCGCATAATCGACGAGGTTTGCCTCGTGGATCACCATGAACGTCTTGCCGTCGCGCGTCTGCATCGTGAGCGGCGTCTGAATGCTGTCGATGACGCTCACGGGCGACGATGAATACAGCATTTCCGATCGGTCCAGCCTCGGTCTGTTCGACGGAATCCACCAGGCTTTGGCGTCGTCGGTCATGTTGAATTGGGTGAGCTCTTCGCTAATCACGAAATCGTTGAGCCCGGGCTGCGCGGGAAACTCGTAGCGGAAGCCGATGCCATCGTTGAAGGCTCGGACCACGAAGTCGAACTTGCGCGCGGGCGCCGCGGTCTCCGCGACCGAAACCCTCAGCTCGTTGTGATGGTCCCGAACGCGGGCGACTTCACCCCACGGTTGGGTCCATGTCTCATCGTGGGTCGAGCGTTGGCTGCCGGTGATTCGAAGACCATCGCGTAGCGTTGGCGCTCCCTTGAACTCGAAGCCGAGCATGGACGGTTGAAGGAGTGATCGGCCGTCTCTGCTGAGGATGTAGTAGAGTTTCCCCTCGTAGACGGCGACTCCGACCTTGTTCCTGCCGTCGGGCGAGGCGACACTGATCGTATCCTGGGCAAGCGCAGCGGTGGCGGTGAGCGTCACCAATAGGGCGGCGAACGTCATTACGCGGAACCAGCTCGGTGCGTACATCTTCATCTCATCTCCGTTTTTGTAGAGTCAGCGACCACAACGCTAGCAGTGCGAACGCACAAGTGACAGGTAAAACAAAGAAAACAATGGCGGGCATGGCTAATGCAGCTATCTTATCCAAAGTCCTCTTGGCCTTGCGCCACTGTCATATGGCGTCATTAACGCCGCGTGTCATTCTCTCGTGCGCCATCTTTGTCGGCCTTACGTCCGGCTGCGCCTCGAGCAATGTCCCTCCACCTCCTGAGAAGCCCGCGCCCTCTGGCTCTCCTTCCCTTCCACTCGCCGGGACTACAGTAACGGGCGAAGACCTCGACCGCGCCGGTAGCGACCCTATCGAAAAGACCCTCGCGGCCAGAGTACCAGGGGTCCTGATTACGCGCGCACCCGACGGCAGCCTCGCCATACGCATTCGCGGTAACAACTCCATCGGCGCCAATATGGAGCCCTTGTACGTGATCGACGGCGTGGAAGTGACGCCCGGACCCGGTGGTGCATTGCTGGGCATCAATCCGCACGATATCGCCTCGATCGAGGTGCTCAAGGACGCGGCCAGCCTTTCGTATTACGGCATACGCGCCGGCAACGGCGTGATCCTCATCAAGACCAAGCGCCAAAACTAGCGGTCCGCCCGGAAAACGAGGGGCCGGTCGTTATTGCGTGATACGATGTAAATGCTTCCAGCGCGTGTGCGCACGCGCTGGATGTCGCGGGTCTGCCCCGGAACGAAGAACCCGCTCTCGAGCGCGCGCATAGGCGTGAAACGGCCCCTTCCGTCGCCGCGCAGATAGACGCCGTATCCGGCGCTCATCCTCCCGATCTCAGGCTTCACGCCGTCGAAGTTTCCGGCCATCAGCAGATCCTGTTTCCCGTCACCGTCGATGTCCGCGGCGAGAATTCCGTAAATGGGAGCAATCTGGGCTTCGAGCGGAAGCGGGACCAGTGTGAACGTTCCGTCGCCGTTGTTCCGCACGAGAGACGTCGCGAAGGTGTAAGCATTCTTGACCACCGCGTCCTCGAGATCCCTCCTGGGAAACACGTCAGCGAATGTCTGCCTGGCGTAATCCCTGTAGTTGACGTAACGGTCCTTCAGGAACGGCAGCGACCGGATCAGATCATCGCGCAGCTCCAGTGGGTACGGCTTGCCGTCATGGTAGTAGGAGATGATTTGCTGGACGAACCCACTGTGCGCGAAATCCTTCACGTACATCGTCACCGGCTCGCTCTCCTTCGCCTGGAGACGGGTGTTCAGCCCGAGATTGCCGACGATGAAATCGACTCTGCCGTGCCCGGTGAAGTCGCCCGCGATAATCCGGTTCCACCAGCCGTTGCTCTTCTCGAGGCCCGGCACATTCAATTTCACGAGCTTTCCGTGACCGGCGTTGTGGAAAATCGTGATCGGCATCCACTCACCTACCACGATCAGATCCGGGCGTCCGTCACCATCGATGTCCTTCCAGACGGCATCGGTCACCATGCCAATGTGCGATAGACCCGGAGCAGCCTTGTCCGTCACGTCGGTGAAGTGTCCGCGACCGTCATTCTTGAGCAGCACGCTCTGTGGATCGATTCCGTAGCGGCCCGGAACGCTGCGGCCGCCGACGAATAGATCGATCGCACCATCGCCGTCGAAATCAGCAGCTGCCAGGCGCGAGCCGCTGAGCGCCAGCGGCGGAAGAGCGCCGACCGTCTTCCTGAAATTCCCTTTGCCATCATTCAGGTAGAGCCGGTCCTCAAGCGCCGAGGACGCCTCTGAGAACTCGGTGCCGCCCGTGACGACGTAGAGATCGGGATGCCCGTCTCCATTCGCGTCGAAAAAGACCGCGCCGATGTCCTCTGAGACACTGTCCTCGGCGAGCAGCTTCTCGTTGCTCATCACGAAGCTGCCATCCTGCTGCTGGATCAGGATCGAGCTCGGCTGGTCCTTGGCGCCGCCGATGAATATGTCGTCGAGTCCATCACCGTTGATGTCCGCCACCGCCATCAGCGGACCCTCGGTAGAGAGCATCTTCGGCATCAGTCGCTCACGGTCGAAATCGACGTACTCGTTTTCGTGATGAACAAACGGGAACGTTGTCCGCTGGGTGATGTCGGTAACGAGCTGCTTCGCCGGTTTATCTAAGTCACCGGCTCCCGTTCTGACCGCCTGCGTCGCCCCGGATTGCTTCACCGTGATGCGTTGGTTCGCCGCGACGTTCTTCAAGTCGCTCACGCGTCCGTCCGGCCAATCCACCGTCACGAATTGCACCGTGTCGATCTTGCCGAGCCCGAAGGTCAGGATATAACCGACGCTGGACTGGAAGCCGCGCGTTGGCGACAGCTCCTGAAAGAACGTCGCTTTCCCGTTCCTCAGCGTCACCTTCGAGCCGATCGCGAACCTGTTCGGTCCATCGCCGTCGAGCTTCACTTGCAGATAGTGGTTGTCCTTATCGAGCGAGCGCGCGTTGTTGCGATAAACGAAAGCCTCATCGTTGGTGTTGTTCACGATCAGATCGGGCGCGCCATCGCCATCCAGATCGGCGTACACGGCGCCATTCCCAAAACTCGGCTTGTCCAAACCCCAGCTCGCGGTCACGTCGCTGAAGGTGAGATCGCCGTTGTTGCGAAATGCGTAGTGCTGGAGCTTGGTGGAGGTCATGGCGTCGGTGAGCCCCTTGAAATCGACTTTCTTTCCCCTCGTCGCCGTGAGCATCGTCTGCTGATTCGCGAGGAACGCAACGTAGTCCTGTGACGTCACGTCCTTGGCGATCCCGTTCGTGACGTAGATGTCCTTGTTTCCGTCGAGATCGAAGTCAGCGAGCAGCGCACTCCAGCTCCAGTCGGTGCGCGCGACGCCGGCCATCTGGCCAATGTCGCTGAACGTTCCATTGCCGTTGTTCAGCTGCAGCATGTTGCGCATCAGCTGATAGTGGAATCCGTTTTTGACCTTCGCCTGGTACGCGTCCCATCCCTCGAACGACGAGGTTGTTCTCAGCCGGTACTCGTCCGCCGGCAGCATATCGGTGGTGTAGATGTCCGGCCAGCCATCGTTGTTGATGTCGGCGATGTCGAGCCCCATAGAGAAGTAGGAGAGGTAGGGCATCTCTTTGTCGAGCCGCTCGTCGAATGTTCCATCATGGTTGTTGATGTACAGGTAGTCGCGCTCGTTGAAATCGTTAGAGACATAGATATCCGGCCAGCCGTCGCGATTGACATCGCTCACCGCGACGCCGAGCCCAAACGCGATCTCGCTGCCATAGATGCCGGCTTTCGCGCTGACGTCGGTGAAATGTCCGTTGCCGTCGTTGTGGAACAGCTTTTGTCCGCCGAGCTTGTCCCGAACGTTTCGGATGTTGCGGATGCCGAAGCTGTTGGCCGGGCGGTAGGAGTTGTTGACCAGGAACATGTCGAGATTGCCGTCGCGATCGTAGTCGAAGAAAGTCGCCTGGGTCGAGGGTCCCTCGTCCGCGAGACCGTATTGCTCCGCCTCTTCCTTGAACGTCGGCACCCCGTTCTTGTCGAGGCCCTGATTGATGTACAACTCGTTAGCGCGGCGTTTCCCGGGGATGTTTCCCGCATAGCAGACATAGATGTCCAGCAGGCCGTCGCCGTTTACATCCGCGAAGGTGACGCCGGTTGCCCACAGTCCCTTGCCACCGACACCCGCTTCGTCGGTGATGTCCTGAAACTGGAAGTGGCCCTTGTTCAGATAGAGCTTGTTCCCATGCTGGTTTGAGGTGAGCATCACCTCGGGAAGGCCGTCTCCATTCAAGTCGCCGACCGCGACCCCGCCGCCATTATAGAAGTTGCGGTAGGTGAAGACGTTGGTCTCTGGCGTGAAGTCGACGCGATTTTCGAAGCGCACGCCGGTGTAGCTGGAGGGAAGCAGTGTGAAGAGATGACCGTCTACGGGCGGTGGAGCCCCTGTACCGCTGGCGACTTTCTGCTGTTGTTCGTTACCGGTGCATGCGGCGACAAGATAAAACGCGGGAAGAAAATAGCAGAGCCTCAGGCTCAAGGCCGAATTCATGAAATGTTGACCACCTTTGCGCATCATGGCCTGCTCCCCGAAGAGAGCAGGCCATGATGAAAAGAGAAAAGTTCGACTGCCGGAGCTAGTATCCCGGGTTCTGCTTCAGCTGAGGATTGGTTTCGATCTGCGTCTGCGGGATCGGCATCAGGACCCTGAACGGCGTGCTCGTCGTCTTGGCGTACCAGGTTCCATTGGTAAACTTGTTCATCCTGATCAAGTCCTGCCGCCTCTTGCCTTCCCATGTGAGCTCAAACAGACGCTCGGCGAGTATGGCATCGCGCACCTGTGCCTGTGTCGTTGCCGTGGTGGGCTTCGGCGGTGAAAATGCGCGGGCGCGGATCAAGTTGAGATCCGCAATGGCCGTCGCGGTGTTCCCCAACTCGTTCTCGGCTTCCGCCCTGATCAAATACATCTCGCCAAGCCGGAACCAGGCGTAGTCGTTCCCGTTGTCCTGCTGCACGTGTGCGGGGTCGACCGGCCACTTGTCAATTCGCACACCTTGCCCTTCCGTGGCGGCGGTAACATCTGGAATGTTCGGATCGAACACCAGCGGATTGCCCTGGCGATCCTTTGCCGGCAGTCCGGTAATGAGGTTTACCTGCGGCCCGGCGAGGAAGATCTGTGTCCGCTGGTCGGCCGGATCAAACGCAGCGTATGTGTCAGCCAGTGTGGAGAAGCCGTTCCAGGGTGACGGGTTGTCGTACTGATTGTAGTGCAGTGCCCGCATCAGGAAGTTCAACCCCAGGCCACTCTGGTTCAGGTACTTCACAGCAAAGATGATCTCGGGCGATTTGAAATTGTCCGCGGTAAAATTCGACCGCCAACCACATCCCGTGGTGGAACAACCCGCCGTAGCATTCGTGGCGAGGCTGTAATTGCCCGAGTTGATCACGGCGTTCGCTCTGTCCAGAGCGTCCTGCCAACGCGCAGTGCCTGGCTGCAGGCCTGCCGCAGAAACAGTACCCGTGAATACCTGCGCATTCAGATAGAGGCTCGCAAGCATCGCGTCGACCGCGCCCTGAGTTATGCGCCCGTTCATGTTCGCTGGCCACGACGCCGGCAGATCGGGTCTTGCGGCTTTCAGCTCGGCTTCGATGAATCTGAAGACGGAGTCACGGCTGGCCTGCGGCCGTGCCTGAATTGAGGCATCCGTGGCGATCGGAACAGGACCGAACATGTCCGTAAGCAAGAAATAGTAGAATGCCCGCAACACGTGGAGCTCGGCAGTTACCGTGGCCTTACCGGTAAAGCTGGTGTTGGCAATGCCGTCGAGAACGACGTTGGCACGCGCGACTCCGATGAACATGTTCGTCCACGCGCCGTTCATGATGTTCAGCGTGGCGGTGCTGTTCGGTGTGAAGGTCTGACGATGGAGGTCGAGCCACTGACCGTTGTCGTACCAGTCCGAGCCGCGGGTCGGCACTATCATCTCGTCGGTGCTGATCTCCGAGGCGTTGTAGTAATCGTCGTCTGTGGCTCTGAGCTGTGCGTACACCGACGCCAGGCCGCTGATGACTTCGCCTTCGTTCCGGTAGAAGTTCTCGGGAGTGATGGCGCTTTGCGGAACCTCTGTAAGATCCGTGCACGCGGGAAAGAGGACGAGCAGAGCGAACGCCGCAGCGGCCGCTCCGAATTTCTTGTTCATGATTGTGCTCCTAGAAAGCGACACGGAGACCTCCCGTCCATGTACGCGGACGTGGGTAGTGGAGGTAATCGATGCCGCGGGGTGCAATCCCGGGCAACTGGGAATGGACTTCAGGATCGTAGCCCGTGTACGGCGTCCAGAGACCGAGGTTGTCACCCGAGAGGTAGACGCGTGAGCCTCTGGCGAAGCCGGTACGGCCCGGCATGTCGAACGTGTAGCCGATCGTGATGTTCGCCAACCTGGTGAACGATCCATCTTCGATCCAGCGCGAGGAATACTGTGCCGGCTCGTGAATGCCCGTCGGATCGTTGAGGGCAGCCACGAGGAAGTTCTTGTCCTGGAGAGCGTTGCTCTTGGTAGAGTAAACGAGCGCGGTGTTGTTGAAGATCTTCTGACCAGCGACCCTGTTGATCAGCATGCTGAAGTCGAACGACTTCCAGGTACCGTTCGTGTGCAAGCCGAGTGTGTACTTGGGATTTGCGTTCCCAAGGATCACGTAGTCGTCGCCGCTTGGGGCCAGCGTCGTACCGGCAAGGACACGGCTGGTCTCGATGCCGTTCGCATCGCGGGTAACCGTGTAGTGGTTGTACAGCTGGCGACCCTGCGCATCCCAGCTATTGAACACCGGCCCGAAGAAGGTGCCGAGAGGCTCGCCGGGGAGGATGCGCTGAGTGTCCTGATTCGATTGTCCCTGGCCGCTGGCCCGGGCGTCGGGAATGAAGCTCCGTCCGCCAAGGTCCACGACTTCGTTCTTGTCGTGCGAGAACACGAAACCGGCTGACAGGTTGAGGGCGCTGCGCTGAACGACCTGACCGTCAAGTGAGAACTCGACGCCCTTGTTCCGGATTTTTCCGATGTTCTCGAGACGGTCGCCCACAACCGCCGGCTGCGGAACCTGCACGGTGAGCAGCAGGTCGTGGGTGTTCTTTACGTAATACTCGAGGCTTCCGTTCAGCCGATTATTCATGATCCCGTAGTCGAGCGCAACGTTCGTCTGAGCGGTCTCTTCCCACTTCAGATCGGGGTTGGCGTTTTTTTGTGGCGTCACGCCAGTAACGGGCTGGTCGCCAAATGCGTAGCGCGAGCCACCGTCTGCTGCGAGCAGGATTAGCGATGAATAGGGCTCAACGGCCGGATTGCCCTGCTTTCCCCAGCCGGCGCGAAGTCTGAGCTCGCTGAAGGGTCCCGTGCGCATGAATGATTCCTGGCTCAGACGCCACGAGCCGGAGATCGCCGGGAAGACTGCCCACTTGTGGTTGGCGCCGAACTGAGACGCACCATCCTTTCTGATCACGTAGGTGAGGAAGTACTTCTCAGCCAATCCCAGGTTCGCTCTGGAAAAGAAGGAGACGATGCGGCTGTCGGTTTTGAATGCGTACGGCGGCTCGAGCGTATTTCCGCTACCGAGGCTGTTGAAGGTGAACGCGTCGGTCACGTAGTTCTGGGTCTGGACGCCGAACCCGTTGACTGTGTTCTGGCTGAATTCGTACCCGCCGATGACTTCGAGATCACGCGAGCTCGAAAGGGTCGGGTGGAAGGTGAGCAGGGTTCCCAGCTGCTTCAAGGTGTTGTCCTGGCTGGCTCGCTGGGCAAGTCCCTTGAACCCGGCGCCGACCGGGCTCGCTATCGGCCAGTAGTTGTTTCGCGCGCCTTCCGTCCGGTCCACTCCGATATTCACGCGTGCCGTGAGACTCGGGAAGATATCGTAGTCGACGGACGTGTTGCCGAGTGTCCGGTCCGAGATGCCCTTGTCGAGAATCTGATTGGCGATTCCGACGGGATTGCGCACCGATTGCGAGCCCGCGCCGATCTCGTAATAGGTGGTGACTCCCGTGGCTGGATCGGTGACCGTTACCGGATGCGTCGGATTGAAGTTCACCATATTGACAAAAACACCACCTTCGAATCCGCTGTTCTCGTTGAAGGCGAGGTAATCATTGGTAACGTGCGACCCGGTCAGATTGAGATTGAGGCGGAGCCTTCCGTCAATTGCCTGGTGGCTGCCGTTGATGCGGGCCTGATAGCGGCGCAGCCCGTTGGCAACGACGACGCC
>DASWBG010000222.1:0-2717 GCA_036390715.1 Gemmatimonadaceae bacterium | reverse complement strand
ACCATCGCGCCACGCTCGCGCGGTGGAGCATGCTTGGGTTAGGCGTCGGTTTGCCGGCGAACTTCATTGCGGCGTGGGCGCTTGAACAATGGCCCTACCTGCCGCCGTCTGCCGGAGGTCTCCTCGGGACTGCGATGCAGGGTGTCGGCGTTCCGATGCTTGCCCTTGGATACGCGGCAACGGTTGCACTCCTTGTCGTGGACGGCCGCCGCTTAATTACCGTGTTCGCTCCAGTCGGGCGAATGGCGCTGACGAACTATCTGATGCACTCCATCATCTGCGTCGTGCTTTCGTACGGGTTTGGGTTCGGGCTCTGGTGGCACACCGGCGCCTCGAGGGCGATGGCGATCGCCGCCGCGATCATAGTCGTGCAGATCCCGCTCAGCGCGTGGTGGCTCTCGCGCCACCGGTTCGGGCCCGTCGAGTGGATATGGCGCCGGCTCACCTATGGTCGACCACTCTAGAGTTGCGGCGACGGCCGCGGCGGGATAGAAGATATCTACATGAGATCAAAAGCTCACCGTTTGGCGCTGATTGACGTTGTCGTCACAGCGGCTATGGTCGCGTCGACCGTCACCCTGACGCCATCGCTGGTTCACCCCCAAGGCGCCAAAGCAGACCGAGTGAAACAGCCCCTCGTCGTCTCACGCTCGTCCAACATCATCGAGGTGAAGGGCCTGCGGTTCAGGGATCTCAACAGAAATGGCGTCCTCGATCCGTACGAAGACTGGCGACTCCCTCCTTCGGCGCGCGCGAAAGATCTGGTGAGCCGGATGACGCTCGAGGACAAAGCGGGCATGATGATGCACGGCACCGCGCGAAGCGCCGGAGCTGGCGGAGGCATCGGCTTCGGAACCGGCTACGACTCTGCCGCAATCGCGAAACTCGTTCGCGACGTCGGCGTCAACAGCTTCATCACCCGACTCAGCGGTGATCCGCGCACGCTCGCACGTGCAGACAACGAGCTGCAGGAGATCGCGGAGAAAACGCGACTCGGCATTCCGCTCACCATCAGCAGCGACCCCAGAAATCACTTCCAGTACACCATTGGCACCAGCAGCCAGACGGGCCGGTTTTCACAATGGCCCGAGACACTCGGACTCGCCGCGACCCGGGACGCAGCACTCGTGCGGCGATTCGCGGACATCGCGCGGCAGGAGTACCGCGCCGTTGGCATCCAGGAGACGCTCTCGCCCCAAGCGGATCTCGCGACGGAGCCGCGCTGGAGCCGCATCAGCGGCACCTTTGGCGAGGACGTCGATCTCTCGCGCGCGCTGGTGAAGGCTTACGTCGAAGGATTTCAGCACGGGGCTTCGGGCGTCGACACCGCCGGTGTGATCGCGGTCGTCAAGCACTGGGTCGGATACGGCGCGCAGAAGAACGGGTTGGATAGTCATTCGAGCTACGGCCGATTCGCGGATTTCTCCAGCGGCAATCTCGAGCTGCACGTCCAGCCATTCCTCGGCGCTTTCGCCGCGCACGTCGCGGGCGTGATGCCGACGTACTCGATTATCGAGGGAGCGAAGCTGAACGGACGGCCGCTCGAGCAGGTCGGTGCCGGCTACAATCGCCAGCTGCTGACTGATTTGCTTCGCAAGCGCTACGCTTTCGACGGAGTGATACTCACGGATTGGGCGATCACGAACGATTGCCCCGAAATTTGCCGCAACGGATTTCCGCCAGGCGAGCAGCCGACGTTCGCGGGAGTGGCAATGCCGTGGGGCGTCGAGAACTTGAGCAAAATCGATCGCTTCGCCAAAGCGGTGAACGCTGGCGTCGATCAGTTCGGGGGCACCGAAGAAGCGCAGTTCCTCATTCAGGGCGTACGCTCTGGAAAGATCACCGAGAGTCGCCTCAACGAGTCGGTCTACCGCGTTGCGCTACTGAAATTCAAGCAGGGACTGTTCGAGAATCCGTATGTCGACACCGTCGCGGCGGTACGGATCGTTGGAAATGCACAGTTCCAGAGCGAAGCAACCGCCGCCCAGCGGCGGTCACTCGTGTTGCTCGAAAACAAGAATGACATTCTTCCTCTCGTCGCTCGCGGCAAGCGGGTCTTTCTGCATGGTGTCGATTCCGCGACGGCGGCGCGCTACGGCTTCACGGTCGCCGCGGACCTCGCGCACGCGGACATCGCGATCGTCCGTACGAACGCTCCGTTCCAGACTTTGCACCCCAATTATGCGTTTGGCGCGCGCTTTCACGAGGGTGATCTCGGCTTTCGCGCCGGCGACAAGGAGTTCGAGGAGATCAAACGCATCACCTCGGCGGTGCCGACTGTCGTCACTGTCTATCTCGATCGGCCAGCCATCCTGACCGAGCTCAAGGACCGCGTCAGCGCTCTGATTGGAAACTTCGGCGTCAGCGATGCCGCGCTTCTGGATGTGCTGACGGGCGCCGCGCAGCCGGAAGGCAAACTGCCGTTCGAGCTGCCTTCGTCAATGCAGGAGGTGGACGCGCAGAGTTCTTCAATCCCGCACGACACCGCACATCCGCTTTACCGCATCGGCTTCGGTCGCATGTACTCGACGAGGAAATGACAGCGGTCTGGCAGATCGTTTCATCAAACCGCTATTCGAAGTTCACGCAGGCTTAACCTGAGGTTCACCTTGTCATCACACGCTGGCTGTATGGTTCCGGCACCATCAACCGGCACATCGAGGTGACACAATGGAATGGACGGAAGAGGAACTCTCGGAGCTCGCCCGACAGTATGC
>DASWBG010000221.1:0-1879 GCA_036390715.1 Gemmatimonadaceae bacterium | reverse complement strand
TTGGCGCGCCGCTGATTTCGGCAGGGACATTAACCGTCGCGCGTAAGTTGTTGTCGCCGTTGCGGAAACAAACCCTCCGGCGGTAAATTGTCTCAGTGACTGTTGCTCCTCAATGCATGGGGCACCCGCGCGACTCGCGGGTCCCGGACACATGGATCGAGGGGCGCTGATGTGAAACCAAAAGGAACTCATAACGCGGCCCTGTAGCACGACCGCGCGGACTTTTTTGAACCGTCCTCCACTTCGCTCGCCGAGTCGCCGCGCGATGGGGTGAGACGGGCAACGATGAAAAGAGAAATCCTCATAAACGCGGCTCCGCGCGAAACGCGGATCGCGATTCTGGAGGACGGGAAGCTCGTTGAGCTTCTAGCCGATCGTCCAGACAACCGACGTATGGTCGGTGACATCTATCTTGGCCGGGTTGACGCAGTGCTCCCCGGAATCCAGGCCGCCTTCGTCGACATCGGCACCGAGAAAAGCGCCTTCCTCCACGCCTCCGATCTCGTCAGGCAAACCGCCGATGAGGCGGAAGACGAAGATGACGACGACGACGACGATGAAACCGACGAGCCGATCGAGAAGAAGAATGGCAACGGCGGAAACGGCGGCAACGGCCGCCGCGCGAAGGCTCCGCTCATTCAGGAGGCTCTGAAGCGAGGCCAGGACATTCTGGTCCAGATCTCCAAGGAGCCGATCTCGACCAAGGGTCCGAGGGTGACGGCCCAGATCTCACTCGCGGGCCGATTCCTCGTTTACATCCCGGACTCATCGAAGGTCGGCGTCAGCCGGAAAATCGGATCGTCGACAGAGCGTGCGCGGCTCAAGGAACAGGTCCAGAGTATTCTTCCGGAAAAATCGGGTGGAGTGATCGTCCGGACGGTCAGCGAAGACGTGACGCCGGAGATGCTGAAGCGCGAGCTCAACAGCCTCATGTCGCAGTGGAAGAAGATCAAGCGCAAGATGCAATTCCAGAAGGCGCCCTCGCTGGTGAATCGTGAGAGTGGACTCACTCGTGGACTCGTGCGCGACATCTTCAGCGACAAGGTGGACAGCCTCGCCGTCGATTCGAAGCAGGTCTACAACGAGATCGTCGGGTACCTCAAGGACATCGCGCCCGACCTGATCGAGCGAGTGAAGCTCCACGAATCCCAGGTTCCTCTCTTCGACACCGCCGGCATCGAGTCGGAGATCAGAGACATCTTCAAGCGCCGCTGCGATCTTCCTTCAGGCGGTTACCTGATCATCGAGCCGACAGAGGCTCTGGTCTCGATCGACGTCAACTCGGGGCGCTACACCGGCAAGAAGGATCCGGAGAAAACCGTTCTCAGAACCAACATGGAAGCGGCGCAGGAAGTCGCGCGGCAGCTACGGCTGCGCGATGTGGGTGGGATTATCGTCTGCGATTTCATCGACATGGAGACCAAGGCGAACCGCGACCGCGTGCTCCAGGAGCTGAGGCAGCACCTCTCACGTGACCGTGCTCGAACCAAGGCGTTCGCCGTGAGCGACCTGGGACTGATCGAGATGACGAGGCAGCGGGTACGTCAGAGTCACTATCAATCGTCGACAGAAGCCTGCCCGACGTGCAATGGTACGGGACGCGTGTTGACTCCCGAAACGATCGTGCGGCGGATGGAGCGTTCGGTGAAGCGGATGGCGGTGGAGGGGCGGCGCGATAACCTGCTGGTGAAGCTGCACCCGGATGTCGCGATGTACGTGCTCGAGCAGGAGAGGGATCTTCCGCAGAAGCTTCAGAAGGCGGCGAATTTTTCTCTCGAGTTCCGCGATGATCCGTTGCTCAAGCCGGACGAGTTCAAGCTCGTGGTCAAGGCGCAGGGGCGGGACGTCACGCAACAGTACGCCATAGCGTAGCGCGCCA
>DASWBG010000220.1:0-13107 GCA_036390715.1 Gemmatimonadaceae bacterium | reverse complement strand
CGGCACTACTCGTTCATCAAGCTGACGAAGGGCGTTGCGCCCAAACTCCTCGTTGTGCGCGGAGCTTCTGGTGAGGAGGCCGGCATTTACTACGGTCCATTCGTTGGTGCGCAGCGCGTGGGAGAAGCGGTACGCGAGTTGAACGACGCGCTGATGCTCCGCGACTGCCGCACGGACATGAAGATGTTCTATAGCGATCAGGGAGAGCTGTTCCAGCTATTGCCGCGCACGCCTGGCTGCATCCGCCACGAGATCTCCAAGTGCCTCGGCCCGTGCGTCGGGGGATGCTCGGCGGCGCAATACGATGAGAGAGTGACGCTCGCCCGCGCCTTTCTGGATGGATCAGACGACGGTCCGATCAACATGCTGCGCCGGGAGATGGAGCGTCTGAGCGCCGAGCTCGCATTCGAGAGAGCCGCACACTATCGCGACAAGCTCGAGCGCCTCGAGGCGCTTCGCGCACAGTTCGGCCGGCTACGCTTCGCGGTGGAGAACCTCTCCTTCGTGTACACGGTTCCCGGACACGATGGAGAGGACAAGGTCTATCTCATTAGGCGGGGGGTCGTGCGGGCCGAGGTGGCGAAGCCCCGCTCATCCAAGGATCGGCGGACGATGAAGCAGTTGGTGGAAGACATCTTCTCGCAGCAGGAATCGCCGACCGCCCAGGTGCCGACGCACGAGATCGACGAGCTGCTGCTGCTTTCTTCGTGGTTCAGGAGATTCCCAAAGGAAATGAAGCGGACGAAGCAGGTCAGCTGATCTGCTTCGTCCCGGAGGTTATTGCACGTTCACTACCGCGATGAGCGGGGATACCCTGTCCCGGTCAATCACGACAGTGAATGGATTTTGGAATGGTGGATCGAGCTGATATTCGTGCGATTCGACAAAGAATCTGGGGCACAGTATCGCTCGGTCCGTAATCCCAGTGCGAATATCCCTCCCCCACACTGCGAGATCTACCTGTGACGCCGTTCTATGTGACTCGATATGGTCGAACGTCAGGCATCCGCCAACTTCGACATTCAGGCTAACGGTGAGCGTTGCGCCCGGAGCAATGGTTGTCGGCGCATCGAGCGTCTGGATGTTGAGTTCCACCAAGCCGGCGTTCGACGTCGGATCGTGGCAGCCGGACGAGGAAAAGGGTAACACTACACAAGCTGCAACGACGAACAATGCAGATTTCATCAGGTCCTCCGCGGTAGATAACTACACAATCGACCGCAATCCACACGCCGATACAATCGTCAGCGGCCGAGTTAGGCTTCGCCCTTCCACCGCTTAACCAGCTTCTGCTCGACGCCGAGTTGATCGAGCATCCTCGCCACCACGAAATCCACGAGATCCGAGACCTGCTTCGGCCGATGATAGAACCCCGGCGACGCGGGCATCACCACAACGCCCGCCCGCGCGAGGCGCAGCATGTTGCCGAGGTGAATCGCGCTGAGCGGCGTTTCGCGGGGGACGAGAACAAGCTTCCGCCGTTCTTTCAACGTGACATCGGCCGCTCGCTCGATCAGCGAGCGTGATGCTCCGACAGCAATCGCCGACAACGTCCCCATCGAGCACGGACACACGATCATCCCAGATGTGAGCGCAGAGCCGGAAGCTGGCGGTGCACCGCGATCTTCGTTTGAGAAAGTCTGCACGCACGAATCCCAGTCATGCTTTCCTATGGCCTCGCGGAACGCGTCGATCGACCCGATTCCGAACTCCGTGTCGAGCAGGCGCATTCCGTATTTCGAGACGATCAGCGACACCGGCCGGTGTGCCGCGACCAGCTGCTGCATCAGTCTCACCGCGTAGGGCGCTCCCGACGCGCCCGTTATTCCCACCACGATCGGAGGAGTGCTGCTCATCTGAGCAGCCGCTCGGTGAAGACGAATCCCAGAAACACGATGCTTATTACGCCATTCATCGTGAAGAACGCGGCATCGAGCCGCGAAAAATCATTGGCTTTAACAAGGGAGTGCTCATACAAAAGCAGCAGACCCGCTACGACGACGCCAGCGAAGTAGACAATCCCCGCGCCAGCTCCCACTCCCGCGACAGCGAGAGCAGCGACGGTGAGAAAATGGAGAACGCGCGCGATGCCAAGCGCGTTCGCTTCTCCGAATGTGGAGGGAACAGAGTAAAGCCCATTCTCCCGGTCAAAGGAAACGTCCTGGAGCGCATACAGGATATCGAACCCGCCAACCCACGTCGCAACAGCGATCGCCAACGCGATGAGCATCCACCACGGATCGCTCCAATGCCCCGTAATGGCGAGATATCCGCCGACCGGCGCAATTGACAAACCGACGCCAAGCACAAGATGCGACCAGCGCGTGAATCGCTTCGTGTAGCTGTAAAACAAGACCCATCCGAGCGCGAGAGGCGCCAGGATCAAACAGAGCAAGTTGAGCTGCCACGCCGCGACCAAGAACACAAGCGACGCTATCGTCACCGCCACGCCCGCCTCGCGCACACTCATCGTTCCCGAAGGAATCTCCCTCGACCGCGTGCGCGGATTGCGCGCGTCGATCTCGCGATCGACGATCCGGTTGAACCCCATGGCGGCAAATCGCGCCGACGTGAAGGCGACAACCACCCAGACTACATCGCTCACCGTTATCGGCGCGACGTAGCTCGCCAGGACCACTCCGACCAGCGCGAACGGGAGCGCGAATACCGTATGCGGCAGGCGAACCAAATTCGCGTGGCGCAGGAGGAGGCCCTGCCCTCGAAGCGTCTGGCCCTCTCGCCCGGTCGTCGTCGCTTCCTTATCGCGCATCACTTCCCCTTCGAATCGTTGGAACCAAGACCCAGCTGCGCCCACACTGCGTCGACCCGCTTCTTCGTGTCCGTGTCCATCTCTATCCGCTTCGGCCAGTTGCGGGTGAATCCCTCCTCCGGCCATTTCCGCGTCGCGTCGATCCCCATCTTCGACCCGTAGGTGAATGCCCTGCTCGAATGATCCAGGACGTCGATCGGCCCCATCGAAAATCTGACGTCGCGCTCCGGGTCGATGTGGTTGAGGGCAACCCACCACGCTTCCTGCACGTTCCGCACGTTCACGTCCTTGTCCAACACGATGATCACTTTCGCCAGCGACATGAGACCCTGTCCCCACATCGCGTTCATCACCTTGTATGCCTGACCGGGATACTGCTTGTCGATCGATACAAACACGAGGTTGTGAAAGATCCCCTCGGCGGGCATGTGATAGTCCACGATCTCGGGGATCGTGAGCTTGAGCAGCGGCAGGAAGATCCGCTCCGTCGCGTGGCCGAGGTAGTAATCCTCCATAGGCGGCCGCCCAACGATCGTGCTGGCGTAGATCGGCGAGCGCCTCATCGTCAACGCCGTCACGTGCACCTGAGGATAGAGATCAGCCTCTGAATAGAATCCGGTGTGATCTCCGAATGGGCCCTCGACGACGAGCGGCTCCGCGGGATCGATGTAACCCTCGATCACGAACTCGGCTTCGGCCGGAACCTCCAGGTCGCACGTGACCGCCTTCGCGAGACTCACTGGCCGCTTGCGCAGAAATCCGGCGAACAGAAATTCGTCGATCGTCGGGGGCAGCGGCGCCGAGGCCGAATAGACTGAAGCCGGATCCGCACCAATCGCGATCACCACGGGCATCCTCTCTCCCTTCTCAGCCATCTCGCGCCAATGGGCCGCGCCGACCTTGTGTCGCTGCCAGTGCATTGCAAGAGTGCGCGGCCCAAGTACCTGGACTCGGTACATCCCAACATTTCTGATGCCGCGCTTTGGATCCTTCGAGATCACCATCGGCAGTGTGATGTACGGACCGCCGTCGTCGGGCCAGCAGGTCATTATCGGCAACTTCGACAAATCCACCTCGTCGCCCTTCAACACGATTTCCTGACACGCCGGCTTGCCGCTTCGAACACGTGGCGGGAACTTGCCGAGCTCGAGCAGGCGCGGAAGCATCGAGAGCTTGCCCATGATTCCTTCCGGCACCTTGAGATCGAGCATCTCGGTGATGCGCGCACCAATCTCGTCGAGGTCGTCCACGCCGAGCGCCAGCGACATCCTACGCATCGAGCCGAAGAGATTTATCACGACCGGATACTGGGACCGCTCGCCGTTGTCGAGAATAACGTTTTCGAAGTACAGCGCACTTCCGCCGCGGGGCTGCTTCATCACACGATCCGCGATCTCGCATAACTCGAGGCGCGCTTTTACGGGCTCACGAATACGCGTCATCTCTCCAGCGCGATCGATGGCTGAGAGGAACTGCGAGATGTTATCGAGGCTCACTTGGCTCGAATGGCGGTGATGGGACGTTCCCCGACGTGAATCGCCGCGACGCCGAACGAGAGGCTCGACCACGTCACCTTTGCGAATCCGGCATCTGTCATTTTCTTCGCCAGCGCCTCTTCGACGGGGAAATTCGCAACGGATCGCGGAAGATACGTGTAGGCCGTGCGGTGTCCGCTGATGAGGCGGCCAATCAGAGGCAGCACGCGGTGAAAGTACGATTGATACAGCGCGCGCACGACTCGCATCCGCGGCGTCGAGAATTCCAGAATCACGAAGCGGCCTCCGGGAGCGAGCACTCGGAACACCTCGTTGAGCGATGCCTCGAGCCCGGCGACATTCCTGATTCCAAAAGCGACGATCGCGCCCGCAAGCTGGCCCGACCCCAGCGGCAACTGTACTGCGTCGGCCGTCACCGGCGCTATTCGCCCGCCCGTCAATTTTTTCGCGCCGGCCCTGAGCATCGGCTCGGCGAAGTCGGCTCCTATAACGAGGCCCCGAAAGCCGGGCAAACTCGAAATCTCCGACGCGACATCCATCGTCCCGGCGCACAGGTCGAGATATCGCCCTGCCTGATCCCGTTCGATTCCGAGTCGAGCGATTGCTTTGCGGCGCCATCGACGGTCGATGTTGAGGCTGAGCACATGGTTCAGCAGATCGTATCGCGGGGCGATCTCGGAGAAAATCCGCTGTACGTACGCGCGTTTCTCAGCGCCACCGGCAGCGGCGGCACTGGCAGTCGCCCTGTCCATGTCGGTGGCCAGCATCCACCGAAAGTTGCCCGGCAACGGTGCGCGGGGCAAGCTATCTTTCCCGCGCCTCCCTACGATGCCAGCAAGGTCCTACACCGACGTATCCGACCAGCAGGTGGTCGTCTTCGCCCAGGAAGGGCGCGAGGACGCTTACCGCGAGTTGATCAAGCGCTATGAGCGCCCCGTGTACTCGCTCATATACCGCATGGTGCGCGACAATGAGACCGCCGAAGACCTGGCGCAGGAAACCTTCATCAAGGTTTTGAACAACATCGACCGCTACCGGCCCGAGTTCAAATTCTCGAGCTGGCTGTTCAAGATCGCGAACAACATCACCATCGATCACCTGCGTCGCCGCCAGATCGACACCATCAGCATCGAGGGATCGCCCGACGCGGTAACAGCCGAGAGAGCGCGAGCGACGTCGGTCACGGTGACGAGTGGGGGCGAATCGCCCCTCGAAGAGCTCGAATCGAAGGAGCTCGGCGCCGCTATAGAGAAGGCGATTGCGCGGCTGCGGCCAGAGTATCGCGCCTGCATCATCCTCCGGCACGTGGAGGATTACTCGTACGATGAGATCGCGGAGATCGTGAAGCTCCCACTGGGGACGGTGAAGACCTACATCCACCGGGCCCGGCAGGAGCTGAGGGAGTACTTGGGGGACCTGAAATGACCATTTGGACCCCTGTTTTTGCGAGCAAAAAAGACCCGAAAAAGGCTGAAACTTCCCCCGTACCAAACCCGTAAGCCATACGTGAGGAACCCATGATCGAGCATGACTTTCCCGAAGATTTCGTCCCCATTGCGGCCGAGTTGCAGCGACTGCCCTACCTGTCGCCGTCCCGGGATTTTGCTGATCGCGTCATTTCTGGAATAGACCGTCTGCAGCCCGCTCAGGCGCGAGCTTACCATGAGGGTAATTCCATAGTCGCCTCCAGGCACTTGGAGCTCCAGCAGGGCGGACGGCAGGCGGTGGTTCCGCGCCGGCGAATGGGGGTCGTGCGCGCAACGGGAACTGCGGTGACTGGCGTGGCCCTCCTCGCAGCCGCAGCCTTCATGTTCTTCGAGGTCGACGTCTTCACCGCGATCCTCTCTGCCGCTGTTGTTCAATACTCATTTGTCATCGCGGCGGTCAGCGCGCAGGTCGGCGCTCTGGTGCTCGGGCCGTCGACGATCGCTTACCTCCAGGCGGGGGCGCTTGATGCCGTCCTTCTGTACATGACCCTCGTGGCGGGATTGGTCGGCGGATATGCCGCGATCCGAACCGCGGCTCACATCGCCAAACTCAAGGCAGCGTAAATGAAAGCCATCCTGCTCGGTGTCTCGCTATTGGTTGCGGCCGCGGCCGTGCAGGATGCGCATGCTCAGGAACCTGCCGAGGTCAGGTTCACTCGATTCACGAGGTTCCAGCAGGGTGACCTCGTCATTCCCGCCGGTACCACGACATCGGGCTCGGTGCTGGTGATCCGCGGGAATCTCGACGTTTATGGAAACATCGACGGTGCTGCGACCGCGATACTTGGCGACGTCATCGTACACAACGGCGGAAGAGTTCGCGGTGGAGCGGTCGCGCTCATGGGACATGTGCGTAACGAAGGCGGATCCATCCTCGGCGTCATCAAGGACGTAGGCACTACGCACAACCGGTCGACTGTAAGCTTCGGTGGGCGGCCGCGGACCACTCTCGGCTCCCTCGTCGCCGCGTTCCTCTGGCTCATCGTGCTTCTCCTCGTCGGAACGTTCGTCCTGTTCTACCTGGGCGACTACTTCAAGCGCGCGGTAGAAGTCGTCACCAACGAGACCGGCCGCTCCCTCCTCACGGGTGTGCTCGGGGGACTCGCATCGATTCCCGCTCTCATCACGATCGTCCTGGCGATGGCGATCACGATCATCGGAATCTTCTTTATCCCGTTCGGCGTCGCGGCATTCCTCATCGCCGTTTCGGGAATTGCGATACTTGGCTTCCTCGCCGTCGCGCAGGTAGCCGGAATTGCGATCGCGGGAAAGCGAGAGGCGGAGACCGCGGCCGGGCAGCAGCTGCAGTTTCTCTACACCGGGATTCTGGCCTTCAGCGCTCTGTGGATCATCGCCGCGGCCTTCACCTGGTTCCCGATTCTGGGCGCGATTCTTCGAATGCTTGCGTTCTCGGTGACGTTCGTAGCCGTCGCGACCGGATTCGGCGCCGTGATTCTCTCGTGGTGGCGCTCGAGACCCAAGAAAAACGCAGTAGCCGTCTAGAGTAGTCCCTTCAAACGCCCGGCGAGCTCGAATAGCGCCATGGCCGCGGGCGTCTCAGGCTCGCTGACAACAATCGGCTCGCCACGATCGCCACCCGACAGAACACCGGGGAAAAAGGGAATCTCGCCGAGCAGAGGGACATTGAGCTCGTCGGCCAGTCGCTTCCCTCCTCCGCTGCCAAAGATTCTGTGCTTCGCTTCGCAGTTCGGACAGATGAAGTAGCTCATGTTTTCGACGATTCCGATAACAGGGACTGCTACTCGCTCGAACATTTTGGCGCCGCGTAACGCGTCACCCGATGCGACCTCCTGTGGAGTGGTGACGATGATCGCGCCGTGAACCATCGTCGCCTGAACGAGCGAGAGCTGAGCGTCGCCGGTCCCGGGCGGCATGTCGACGAGGAAGTAATCGAGCTCTCCCCACTGCACGTCGCGCAAGAACTGCGTGATGATCTTCATGATGATCGGCCCGCGCCAAATCGCCGGCTGGTCGCGCTCGATCATGAATCCGAGACTCATGATTTTGACGCCGTGTGCCTGGAGCGGAATGATCTTTTCGTTTTCGACCGGGGGCGCGGCGTTGATGCCCATCATCCGCGGGATATTCGGGCCGTAGATATCGGCGTCCATTAAACCGACGCGCGCACCCTGCTTCGCCAGTGCGACCGCGAGGTTGGAAGCGACGGTCGATTTTCCGACGCCACCCTTGCCGCTCGAGATAGCAATGATATTTCCGAGATTGGGGTAAGCGACGGGCGTCGGCGCCGGAACGGCAGCGCGCTGCGACTGGGGCTCCTGCCCCATGACAGGCAGAGTGCGCGATGCGGCGCTCTTCGGGGGTGCGCCCGCGCCTGTCGACGGTTTGTTCGCCTGCGAAGCGTCTTTCACATCCACTCGCACATCAGTCACGCCCGGAACCTGTTGCAGTGTTTGTCTCACTTCGCGCACGACTGTGGCGTCGTCGTCCGGCGTGAGGAACAGACTGAGCCGCACCTTGCCATCGGTACTAGTCGCGATGTCGCGAATCATCTCCGCTTCGAGCACGTTGGCGCCAAGGCGGTTATTCCGAATGCGCGAGAGCGCATCCGTTATGCGTTCCTGGAGATTGGGGGTCATCCGCTGGATTCTTCCGTGGCGAGAACGGCTCTCAGCTCCGAGACTCTGAGTTTGAGCTGCACCTCAATACCCTGTATGAAGGTGGCGGGCGAGCAGTCGCAGTCGGGACAGCCGCCCTTGATCAACAGCACGGCAGTGCCGCTCGATGGATCGAAAGTCTGAAGCTCGATCGCGCACTGTTCGATCCTCAGAATCGGCAGTATCTCGGCGAGCTCGTGGCGGATTTGGTGCTCGACGTCTTCCCGGGGGCGGGATCGTTTACGGCGGAGAACGCTCATGAACGCAAGTTAGGTGGCGCGTCGCGGTGTTGCTACGGGCTGGCGCTCACGCCACCCCCGCCTTGTCCTCCGCTCGCAGGAATTCCCGCGCGGCGGCGACCACCTTGCGCCGCACGACTTCGAGATCGCCCTCGATGAGCGCGCCAGCCGCCCTCGCATGACCGCCACCAGCGAACTGCTTGGCAAACTTGTTCACGTCTACGTCGCCCGTGCTTCGGAACGAGACCTTGACCTTGTCGTGCCCCAGGTCCCGGAAGAAGATCGCGAGGCGCGTGCCGCCGATCGACCGCGGATGCTCGGCAATTCCTTCCAGATCCTCCGACCGCAGGCCGTACTGCTCGGCGGCGCCTGCCGCAACAGAGATCCACGAGATTCCGTATTCGGGATCGACCTCCAGTGTCGCCAGCGCATCGCGCAACAAGTGAAGCTTTCCCACCGGCATCGATGCGTACAGCCGGCCGTACATTTCCTCCGGCTCGACTCCCGACGCGATCAGCTGCCCCGCGATGCTGAGGCAGCGAGCCGTCGTGTTGCTGAAACGGAAGCCACCGGTATCGGTTAGCAGCGCGATGTACAGTGCCCGCGCAATGTCGGGCGTCACCTTCAGGCCCAAGACCGCCGCGAAATCGTAAATCAGCTCTCCTGTTGCGCACGCGGCGGTGTCAGCCACCAGCAGCTGGCTGGGCGGCTCGTCGCTCGGGAGGTGGTGATCGATTACGAGCTTTGGAATCGTGAGCTTGCGCACGGCCTCCGCGAGGACGCCAAGTCGCTTCACATCGGAGATGTCGAGAACGATCAATACATCGGCGTCCTTGAGACCCTTCGCTCCCATGTCGCTCGCGTCTCGAACATCATCACCGAGGAGGAACTTGTACATGTCCGGCCATGGCGTTGGATTGACGATCTTCGAACGGATTCCCATCTGGCCGAGCAGCCGGGCGAGCGCCGTCTCGGAACCGCAGCCGTCGCCGTCCGCATTGATGTGGGTGGATATTGCGACAGAGCGTCCCGCGCGGAGCTCCTGCGCGAGACGCTCGATCGACTCCCGTCGTTGCTGGGGAACGCTTAGGAGGTCAAGCACTGCCTTCCGCGCGAGCCAGCTTCGAGTGTGATCTGCTATAGAAGAAGTAGATCAGCAGACCGAGGACCATCCAGTAGATCAACCGCTCCCACGTTGCCGCCGGCAAGCTCGACATCATGTAGCCGCAAATGAGAATGCCAAGAATAGGAACGAGCGGCACAAGTGGCGTGCGAAACGGTCGCGCGAGGTTCGGCGACTTGTAGCGCAGCGCGATGATTCCCGCGCATACGATGACGAACGCGAGCAGAGTTCCGATCGATACCAGCTCGCCCAGAAGTCCGATTGGGAAGAGTCCGGCCACGACCCCAGCGACGGATCCCGTGAGGATCGTCGTCACGTATGGCGTCTTGAAGCGCGGGTGAACCTTGCCGAACACCGCCGGAAGCAATCCATCGCGCGCCATTGAATAGAAGATGCGCGGCTGGCCCATGAGCATCACCAGGACGACTGAGGCAAGACCGGCAATCGCTCCAATGTTGATGATCGATCCGAGCCACGCCAGCGCCGGTCCCGCTTTCTCGATGGCGACGAAGACCGGATGCGGCACATTGAGCTCGGTGTAGTGCGCGAGTCCCGTCATCACTAGCGACATCAGGATGTACAAGACCGTGCAGATGGCGAGCGATCCAAGAATTCCTATCGGCATGTCTCGCTGCGGATTCTTTGCCTCCTGTGCCGCCGTCGACACAGCGTCGAATCCTATGTAGGCGAAGAACACCACCGCCGCGCCGCGCACTATACCGCTCCAGCCGTAGTGGCCGTACACACCCGTGTTGGCTGGAATGAACGGATGCCAGTTCGCCTGGTTCACGTACATGAATCCGAACCCGATAACCAGCAGGACGATCGAGACCTTGAGGATCACGATGAAATTGTTGAATCGCGCGGATTCCTTGATGCCGATGACGAGCAGTGTGGTCATCAATGCGATCAACACCATGGCCGGCAGATTGACGATCGCACCGGTGTGGGAGAATCCGGCGGGATGGATCACCGCCTTCGTTACCGGGTCGAGAGCGGGCGCATCGTAATACGCGTACGGACTGCTCGTGAACGTCGTCGGCATGTGCAGGCCGATCTGATCCATGAATGCCGTGAAGTATCCCGACCAGCCGACTGCAACTGTCGAAGCGCCGAACAGGTACTCGAGGATCAAATCCCAGCCGATGATCCAGGCGATGAATTCGCCGAGCGTCGCGTATCCGTACGTATAGGCGCTGCCGGCGATCGGAATCATGCTGGCGAACTCTGCGTAGCAGAGACCCGCGAAAAGGCATCCCAATCCGGATACAATGAACGAGATCACAATTGCGGGGCCGGCGTATTGGGCCGCTGCCGTTCCCGTAAGCACGAAGATTCCGGCGCCGATGATCGCGCCGATGCCCAGCGTCGTGAGGTTCAGTGCTCCGAGTGCGCGCCGGAGCGTATGCTCCGTGGATTCGCCCGCCGCCTCAGCCTGCAGGACAGCGATGCTCTTCTTCGTCCATAAGCCCATTAGAAAAACTCCGCAAGCGTGGGTAGAGTGACGCCGGACTCCGAATCATTCGACACTGCACAGGCGTCAGAAGTTGTGATGACGCGTAAAGCAATGTCAAGGAAACTACAGCAACGAACAACCGCTTAAAGCGAGTAGTTGGGTGCCTCGCGCGTTATCGTGACATCGTGCGGGTGGGATTCGCGAAGACCGGCGGCCGTGATACGCACGAACTCTGATTCGGTGCGGAGCTGCTCGATGTTGGCGCACCCGACGTATCCCATTCCGCTGCGAAGGCCGCCGACCATCTGGAACAGCACGTCGCTCACCGGCCCCTTGTACGGAACGCGTCCCTCGATTCCCTCGGGCACCAGCTTCTTCGCGGACATCTCGCCTTCCTGAAAATATCGATCGGCGCTTCCATCCTGCATCGCGGAAAGACTCCCCATCCCGCGAATCATCTTGAAGCGGCGCCCCTCGAGAAGCAGCGACTCACCCGGACTCTCCTCTGTGCCAGCGAGCATCGATCCCATCATCACGCTGGCCGCGCCTGCCGCCAGCGCTTTCACGATGTCGCCCGAGTACTTGATTCCTCCATCGGCGATCACCGGAATGTCACCCGCGCCCTCGACCGCATCGAAGATCGCGGTGAGCTGGGGAACTCCCACGCCCGTGACGATGCGAGTAGTGCAGATCGAGCCCGGTCCCACGCCAACCTTCACCGCGTCGACTCCGCGTTCTACCAACGCCCGGGCGCCAGCACGGGTCGCGATGTTTCCGGCCACCAGCTGCACGTCGGGGAACATCTCACGCACCACCGACGTCGCCTCGAGAACACCTTCCGAATGGCCGTGCGCCGTGTCGACGATCAGGACGTCGACGCCGGCATCGACAAGTGCGCGGGCGCGGTCGCGGTAATTCGCGGCGCCGATCGCCGCGGCGACACGTAGTCGTCCGTGCTGGTCCTTGTTCGCGTTCGGGAAGTCGCGGCGCTTGTGGATGTCCTTGACGGTGATCAATCCACGCAGGATTCCCTGCTCGTCTACGACGGGAAGCTTTTCGATGCGGTGCTTCCCTAGAATGGCCTCGGCCTCGTCGAGCGTGGTCCCCACTGGAGCGGTGACGAGGTTCTTCGACGTCATCGCCTCACGAAGAGATCGATCGAGATTGCGCTCGAACTGGAGGTCGCGATTGGTGATGATTCCGACGAGCCTGTCGTCGCGATCCACTATTGGAACGCCGGAGATTTTGAAGCGCTTCATCAGCGCGACCGCCTCGCGGAGCGTTCCATCGGGTGAGAGGGTGATCGGATTCAGGATCATTCCGCTCTCCGATCTCTTCACCCGATCGACTTCGGCCGCCTGCCGGTCAATCGACATGTTCTTGTGAATGACGCCGATTCCGCCAGCCCTGGCCATCGCCATTGCCATGTCGGATTCCGTGACCGTGTCCATGGCGGCGGAAGCGAACGGGACATTGAGCTGAATGCCGCGGGTGAACACCGACTCCGTGTTCACGTCCTTGGGGTGGACGAGCGAATGTCGCGGCGTCAGAAGAACGTCATCGAAGGTCAGCACGACATCATTTCTGACCCGAGGCAACCCTTGTTCGGTTGCCTCCGACCCCTTGATGCGCGAAAGCCCGCTTCCGGCTTTTGCCGGAGAGGCGGGCTTACTCGATGGCCGAGTTGTGGTTGCCATAGCTAAATGTATGGCATTGTGCGGGTTGCGTCCAGAGGTCCGGGCGGCGGGCAGGTCAGATGCTCAATCGACCGGCCGAGGTGTCGTGTACGCGGCTTTCAGGAAGTATCCGGCGGCAGCAAGTGCGATTCCGCAGACGGCGCCGAAGAGGCCAATCAGGATGAAAAATGGCAACCGGCTCAGGAGCGATGCGGTGCCCGTGT
>DASWBG010000219.1:0-12984 GCA_036390715.1 Gemmatimonadaceae bacterium | reverse complement strand
GGACAACAGCGAGCCGCTCAGGTTGCGGAAGAGCGCGCTATTCTGGGCCGGGCAGAGCGAGCAGACGCCAACGAAGGATCTCGCCGCGGTCTATCGCGGCACCTCGGATTCGGACTTGCGTGAGCATGCGATCTTCGTGCTGTCGCAGCGGAATGACGAGGCCGCCCTCAACGAACTGATGCGAATCGCGCGTGAGGACAGCGATAAGCACATGCGGGCGCGCGCACTGTTCTGGCTCGGACAGAAGGACGATCCGCGTGTGACGAAGCTGATTGGGGATCGCGTGTTGAAATGAGCGGTGGAACGTCGTCAGCTCGGCGACATGTTCTCCAATATCGCGTCAAACCAGGGCGTACGGCGAATCGAGTCGAGATCGGGATCGGTCACCATTGATTCCATGTGTCCAAAGCCATTTCTGACCGCGCGCTCGAGATAGCCAAGAGCTTCTTCTCGTTTGCCAATCAGCGCGTGGAGGCAGGCCACGTTGAACAGCACCAACGGGTCATCGGGCTCGATGGACAGCGATCTCGCCGCGAACTCGAGCGCCAGGGGAATCTTTCCCAGCTTCGCGAGTGTCGTCGCGCCGAGGTTGTAGGCGCGCGCGTCATCCGGGTTTAAGTCGAGGCGCTGCTCGATCAGTTTTAGTGCGCGCCGCCGTGCGGCGGTTGCTTCCGCCAACATTCCGAGGCTTGCATACGCGCCGGCAAGAAAGGCCGGAGCCTGAAAATCCTCCGGCCGCAGCTGTGAGGCACGCTCCAGCAGCTTCGCCGCTGCGGCGTAACGACCCTGAAATTTCTGGGCGCGTCCGTAGAAGTAGAAAGCGTCGAACAGCTTCGGGTCGAGCCTGATCGCCGCTTCGAATTCGCGCTCGGCTTCGTCAGCGCGGTCCGCGAGGCGCATCGCGATCGCGCGGGCCAGGTGCGCCTCGGCAAGATCGGGGGCGAGCTCGAGCGCTTTCAGACTGGCGACATCCGCCTGAACGGAGTTGACGGCTCGCATGTCGAAATAGGTGTAAAGAACGGAAGCGGCGACGGCGATCGCTGCGTAAGCCAGAGCATAGCCGGAGTCGATCTCTATCGCCTTCTCGAACATCTGTATCGAGTATTCGAGACTCTTGCGACGGTGCTGGTGAAAGAACTTGCGTCCTCGCAGATAATAGTCGTAGGCGTTGATGTCGATCGTGCGAACTCTTCCCATCGCGAGCTTCTCGCCCTCACTGAGGATTACCCGCAGCGACTTGACGATCGCCTGCGAGATATCCTTCTGGATCGCGAAGATGTCCTCCATCTCGCGATCGTATTGCTCGGCCCAGAGGTGATAGCCGTCGGCGACATTTATGAGCTGCGCGGTTATGCGTAGCTGGTTGCCGACCTTTTTCAGGCTACCCTCGAGCACCGTCGAGACCTTCAGCTTGCGTCCAATCTCGCCGATCCCTTCGTTCTTCCCCTTGAACGCGAACGAGGAGGTCCGCGACGCGACCCTCAGGGACTGAACTTTCGTCAGGGCGTTGATGATTTCCTCCGCTATTCCATCGGCGAAGTATTCGTTTTCCGCGTCCGCGCTCATGTTCGTGAAGGGCAGCACCGCGACAGACTTGGCCGCAGACACCGTTGGGCGCGGAGTCGTGTGTATCACGATCTGACTCGCGACGGCGCCGGCGCCGATCGCTTGCGCAAACAGGCCAATGTTGCCGTACCGCGCGTCTGGATCAGGAGACATGGCCCTCGTCAGCGCCGTCTCGACGGATTCGGGCACGTCCTCGCGCAGCTTCCGAATGGGTGTGGGCGTTTCGTTGAACCGCTTCGCAAACGCCTCGACTTCCGTGTTGCCACTGAACGGGCGCTCGCCCGCCAGCATTTCATAAAGGACGACGGCCAGGCTGTACTGGTCGGCGCGCCCGTCCACATGTCCCGCGCCAGCCGCCTGCTCGGGGCTGACGTACGCGGGCGTGCCGAACAAGGCGCCACTCATTGTGATGCTGGGCTCGCCGGAGTCGAGTACGCTCTTCGCGATGCCAAAGTCCATGACCATCGCTTCGCCTTCATACATCATCACGTTCTCGGGCTTCACGTCGCGATGGATGACGTTCTGCCGATGCGCGTAGTCGAGCGCAGAAGCTATCGAGAAGGTGTGATGAATCGCCTCGTCGATGGGGATTTGGTTTTCTCTCTCGAGACGCTCTCGCAGCGACTCGCCCTCGACGTAGGGCATCACATAGTAGAGGAATCCCTCGACCTCTCCCGAATCGAAGAGCGGAAGGATGTGCGGGTGATTGAGTCGTGCCACGACCTTTATCTCTCGGAGAAAGCGCTCTGCGCCGAGTGACTCGGCGAGGCCGGGGTGAAGAACCTTGAGCGCTACGACCCGCTCATGCTTCGTGTCCTGAGCGAGACAAACCGTCGCCATCCCGCCGCGACCGAGCTCGCGGTCGATAGTGTAGGTGGGAGCCAGCAGCTCCCGGATGCGCCGGATAGGCAGAGACAAGCGAGGACCCCGCGTAGTGAAGCGGTGGGTCGGGAAGGACTATTCAAGTTGAGGCTGGCGGAGAGGGGGGTCAAGCATGGGCGTCCTCTTCGTGAAGCCAGTCCCAACGCTTTTGCTGCTGGTGCTGTCGGATAGTGTCGACACTCCATCAGAGAGGAATCATGAAAGCCAGGCATATAGCACCGGTTGTTGCCGCCTTGACCCTCCTTGCAATGGATGCCGGGCGCGCGTCGTCGCAAACTCTCGCCTCGGCGTCGGATGCTCAGACAAAGACGCAGGCGATCGTCGCGTCGTTCAACAAGTTCAAGCACGTGACCAAGGAGAAGCACGGCATCAGGAAAGAGAAGTACAAAAAGATTCAGAGCGAGCCCGTCGTCAAAACAAACCCCGAGGATTACTCGGGCACCTACGAGATTCCTGACCTGGGATTCGCAATGCACCTGCGCGTCGATCACGCCGGAAAGGTGGAAGGAGATGGTTACGAGCCGCTAATGCAGGACCCCGCGGTGCGACGGGCCTTCACGATAAAGAATGGAAAGATCGAAGGAGCGCTACTCACCGCCACGAAGGTCTACGCTGGCGGACGTACGGAGAAGCTCGAAGGCGTATTCATCAATCGAATATCGTTCGAGAGTCCAACGGACAAAGGCGTTACTACGTTCGGTCTGGGTACGGTGGGCAGGCCAGTTGAAGTCTCGGGCCTCACGCTCGACAGGCTCTTCTACGAACTGAAGTCGCCGTAGCGACCGCCCCGCGTTTACGGCAGCTCGGGCCATCCCTCCAATGCGAGCAGAGTCGGATGGCCACCAAGTGCATCGGCGCTAATTCTATCGACTTGAAAATCGAGACCAAAGCCCGTCGGAGCGTCCGACGGCTTGCGTCGAGACTGCTTCATTTGCAAACCACGCACGGCCGGATACTGGTCTGTGTTCAGATTGTACGCCCCCCAGTAATGAGTGAATCGCAGCGATCGATAGAGTTGCAGTGGAGTGAGTCCCGCGCGATAGCCAACGTATAGTCCGGGCACATACCCAGCGGCGCTGACCGCGGCATGCCATCGATTGCAGTAGTCAGCGGTGGTCTGTGCGGGAGTTCCGACATCGACGCCTTCGAGATCGCACCAGATCGTTACTCCCCACGGGAGCCCCAGCTTTTCTGCCTCCGAGGCAGCGACCTCGCCGTTGCGGCTTCCTTTCACGGCACTTGGCTTCCAAGACGACTCGGACTCGACGTATTGAACTGCCATGATGCCGAGCCCGGCGTTGAGAAGTGATCTCGCTTCGTTGCCGCTCAGCGCAGACGCGTGTGGCTTGTCTCGCCGGACGTAGCGGACGCAGAATCGGAAGCCCTTTTTACGGAGAGCTACAGCCGCAATCGCACTGACGGTCTCGGCCGTGTCAAAGCCGCGCACGCCATCAGGTGCCGTAAATACGTGGCCCGGTAGGCTCATGGCCCGAATCTACGTCACTTGACGTATAACAGCACACACCAGAGCCAAGACATTGATACCTTCATGTGGCAAAGATTTCCCGACCCCACGCTCGCCCCGCACGGAGGGTAGATCAATGAGGGCAAGGTCTCTCGCACCGAGCATACCAACCGCCTCGGCGGTACTCCTGATTCTTGCCCTTTCTTCGTGCTTCACTTACCGGCAAGTGCGCGTAGAGTCTGTAGATCCGCGAGCGGCATCAATCGTTGTTTCTCCTGTGAGAGCGCACCTCGCGGATGGGTCGACGATTGTATTTCCGAGAGGGTTCACGCTCAAAGGCGACACCGTCATCGGGCCGGGGTCTCGATACGCTCCGGGTTTATCTTCTCGTGTGTCGGCCAATTCGATTGTGTTGGATAGCGTCGTCGGTATGGAAACGTTCGAGACCGAAACCCTTGCCGGCAAGACAGCCCTGGTCTCCACAGCCGCGACGGTAGTCACAGTCGCCGGAAGCATCGCGCTCCTCAAGGCGATATTCGGCTCGTGCCCGACCTTTTATTCGGATAGCTCGGGTGTTCCTGTCCTCGAGGCCGAGGGATTCTCCTACAGCATTGCTCCACTGTTCGAGCACCGCGATGTGGATCGGCTTCGCGCGGGTCCGTCGGAGGAGGGAGTCCTCTCGCTCGAAGTGCGCAACGAAGCCCTGGAGACGCACTACATCAACCACCTGGAGCTCCTCGAGGTACGTCGTGCGCTCGATGAGTACGTAACCCCCGACAATAAAGATCGGCCGCTGGCGTTGCGCGGCCTTCATCCGCCTGCGGCGGCGATTGACCGCGCCGGTCGTGACGTTATGGAGCGCATCGCCAGCGCCGACGGCGAGTTGTTCGGAACGGATTCGACCACGCTCGCGAACGCGCGCGCGGGCGACCTGGACGACTACATCGATCTCGAGATTCCAAACCCCGGGCGAGCGGACACCGTCGCCCTCGTCCTCCGAATGCGGAACAGTCTTCTGAACACTGTTCTGCTCTACGACCAGATTCTAGGTGAGCCGGGTGTACGGTCACTCGATTGGCTCGGCCGTGATATCCAGCGAATCGCGCCGGCCGTCGAGATGGGCAAATGGTACTCCGAGCACATGGGCATGCGCATCGCGGTGCGCGACGGCGGCACGTACAGAACTGTCGGTCGTATCGGAGACTCCGGCCCGATCGCATTCCACGACGCAGGATTCCTCGTGCCAGTTCCTCGCGCCAACGCGGGAGACAACGTGCACGTTCGGATCTCCTTTGTCGCTGATCAGTGGCGGATCGATCAGATCCAGGTCGCTACGACTTATCGCCGTCCGTCATTTCGCTCAGTGCCTGTGAGCGCGATCGTCACGCAGGATCCGTCACAGGGCGAGAGCGCTCTTCGCGATCTTCGTGAAGCGGACGAGCGCTATGTTGTGACATCGCCTGGCCAATCGTTCATTGTCCGATTCGATGTCGGGAAGAGTGACGGTAGCCCGCGAACGTGGCTCCTCGCCTCTCAGGGCTACTACACAGAGTGGGTGCGCGGTAACTGGATCAAGTCTGCGTCGGGCCAGCCATTCAGGGCGACCGACCAATCGCTCGTGGCAGCGCTCAACCGCTGGCGTAGCGAGCGTTCTACACTGGAGCGGGAGTTTTACTCGACCCGAATCGCGACGAGGTAAGCATGCCAGGAATCCGCAATAGCATCTTCATCACAGCGTTGTGTTCTGTCGCGTGCTTCCACTTCGGGCCGACCGCGGACAAGTTTCCCCTCGCGCAAGGTCCCAACGGCGCGACGGTCACGGTCCAGACGACGAGCCAGTCAGCCACTGGTGAGCTGTTGGCGGTTCGGGATGATGGAGTCGTGATCCTTCGCGGGTCCAAGCTCGCCTTCGCGCCTTTCGCGGATCTCCGCAGCGTGAAAGTCCCGGTGCTATCTGATTATTCGATTGGCGCCGGCGCGCCACCACCGGACCGGCGAGCCAGACTCAATGCACTGAGCCGATACCCACAGGGCATCAGCGCGGATCTGCAGCGGAAGCTCTTTGTGCAGTCGGGACAAACCGCGCTCGACGTTCTTCGCTGATGCGCCGCCGTGCAGTGGTCGTGATTCTGGCCGAGGTACTCTGCGCGATCGCACTGGGAGCGCAGGGGGCGAGCGGTCCGATGACGATGCCTTACTCGCGGACGACGCTCGTTCCAACTGCGTACTCTGATTCCTTGGCGGAGTTCGCCGCACGAGTACACCCAATGGTGGAAGCCTTTCGCGACCAAAGCACCGCGGTTGCCGCTGGTTACCGACGGGTTGGTATGGACTTCCCATCAATGGGCGAGCATTGGTTGAACACGTCGCTGTTGTTCCTGAACCGCTTCGACATCGCGAAGCCTGCCATGCTTTCGTACGCGACCATCGAGGGGAGGCCGGTACTCACGGGCGTGGTGTACGCGCTTCTCCTGAAGCCTGGTGAGCTGCCGCCACCAGTCCCGGGCGGCAGAGGTATGTGGCACGACCACAGTGGGACTCTCGACGCGGAAAGCGCACTACCGGTGCACCACGGCGCGAAGTCCGACACGTCGGCGATGCGCTTCGTGGTGCTGCACGCCTGGGTGGGCATACCAAATCCAGCGGGGTTATTTGAGGCCGACAACTGGGCTCTCCCCTATGCGCGCGTGGGCGTCCCGCTGCCTGCTCCAGTGTCGATCAGCGCCGCGCGTGCGCTATCGCTCCTGAGCGGTGCGAAGGCGTACTATGTCGCGCTGGCAGAAGCCGAGGGTGCTGCGCGGGATGCAGTTGCGCCGGCGCTGGATTCCGGTGCGAGGCTGGCCGCGCCGATAGCAGAGCGTATGCGCGTCAGCGGTAGCAGCGCGCCCGCCGACGTTGCAGCGCTCGAGGCTGCGTGGCGAACGGCGCTCAATAGCATAGCCCTGGTCTCGGGAACCTCAGTCGCCGCGAGACTGAACGGCGGGACGATGGACGCGTCACCGGCCCACGCACACTAGAGCGCACACTAGAGCGACTACGGGCGAGGGAATTAGCGGGGCGCGCGCGCTGGTGCTAGCTTGCAATCGGTAGAGCATCCGCGCTCGCAGCGCAATCGGAATTGCCTTTCGCCCACGCGAGACTGAACTTGGTCGGAACTCAAAAGCGCCCCAGCCCTCTGTGGATTACCGCCTCGGGCTATTTGCTCGCCGTCGTGACCACGCTGCTGGCTCACGCCGCCACGGTCGCATTCAGGCAAGACTGGCCGAACCCCAGCTTCATGTTCTTCATACCAGCCGTTGCAATCTCGGCTTGGTTCGGGGGACTGGGGCCGAGCATTCTGGCGACGACACTATCGCTCGCCCTCATTAGGATCAACCTGTTTGGGCCCGGCTGGATCGGGCCCGAACCGCGAAATGGACCTCTGTCGGTCATCACGTTCCTCGTCGTCGCCGCAATTATTGCCGTCACGATGGAAGCACTGCGGCGCTCGCGCCGGTTAGCCGATTCCCACGCGGCGGAACTGGGGCGCCTCAACGACGAGAATCAACGCG
This sequence comes from Gemmatimonadaceae bacterium, assembly GCA_036390715.1. Lineage (GTDB taxonomy): Bacteria > Gemmatimonadota > Gemmatimonadetes > Gemmatimonadales > Gemmatimonadaceae > UBA4720. Next base: position 5,520 of record DASWBG010000219.1, on the reverse strand, counting down.
CCGCCATGCGCGCGACGAAGCTTCTCGACGTTACTACCGCGCTGTCCGAAGCAATATCGGTCGAGGAAGTAACTGCCGTTGTGTTGACCAAGGGACTCGCGGTGGTCGAGGCTGCTCGCGCTGTACTCGTATCGGTAGAGGGTGATCGCCTCAAATTCCTCGGCTCGCGCGGCATGACCCCGAGTCTGGACGCTCAGCTGGCCAAGCTGACGCTGGATACGGATGTCCCGGTAGTCCGAGCTCTCCGCAAAGGCGAAATGATCTCCATCGAATCACCGGAAGAATTCCGGAATACGTTCGCGGGGATCTACCAGGACTTCGGCGATCTCGCCGACATGCAGACCTATCTCGCAACACCGCTCGTTCATGCCGGTGAAACTGTCGGCTCGCTCGCGCTTCACTTCAAGGAAGCCGCCGCGGTTGGCGCGTCCGACAGAACGTTCACTCTGCTGCTCGCCCAGGCCGCGGCAACCGCGCTGTACCGAGCGCGGAGCTATGACGCGGAGCTCGACAAGCGACGCCGCGCGGAAATGCTCGTACAAGTGCGCGAAGACGTGCTCGGAGTCGTCGCGCACGACCTCCGGAATCCGCTGAATCTCATTCTCATGACGACGGAGCTGTTGATCGAGGAGCAGCTCAGTCCCGAGCGGCGGACGGAGATGCTCAACATTGCGATGCGCGCCGCGAAGCAGATGAATCGCTTGATCGACGATCTGCTCGACCATGTGCGACTCCAGGCGGGGAAGCTGTCACTCGACGTCGAGGAGGTGAGCGTCGACACTATAATGCGCCAGGCGGAGGAGACGTTTCGTCCGCTCGCCGAGAGGCGTCACCTTCACTTCGAGACGACGCCGCATGATGGTGCCATTGTGCGCGCTGATCCCGCGCGCGTGTCGCAGATTGTCGGAAACCTGATCGGAAACGCGATCAAGTTCACGCCAGAAATGGGATCGGTGAAGCTGCGCGCGACCCCAGAAGACAAAGAGGTCGTGTTTCAGGTCGTCGACGATGGGCCGGGCATACCGCCTGACAGCATCTCGCATCTCTTCGACAATTTCTGGCAGGCACGGAAGAGCGATAAGCGCGGTGTCGGGCTCGGGCTTGCGATCGTGAAGGAGCTCGTCGAGGCGCACGGAGGGAAGATCTGGGTCGAAAGCAAAGTGGACCATGGCAGCACGTTTTCCTTCAGCTTGCCCGCGGTGGGGATTCCTATGGACAGCGCCGTAGAAATTCCTGTGGAGAGCGTCGTCCCGGATTAGCACAGACCTGCCGCCGTAGCGGTGCTTCCGCGCGGCGTCGCCCATCACGATCGGAGCCGCCTTGGCAGCACTCGAGCTTATTCTTCTTCTCCTTGCTGTCTCCGCGGGACTGCGCCTCGTCGCCGAGCGACTAGCGATTCCCTACGCGGCCGTTCTCGTCGTGGGCGGCCTCATCCTCGCGTTTGTCCCCGGCCTGCCGCAGGTGACCCTGCCGCCGGACGTCCTGTTTCTCGTCTTCATCCCACCGCTTCTGTACTCCGGGTCGATCACCTTCCCCCTTCGCGACATTCGGCGCCAGATCGGTCCGATCGTCCGCCTCTCGGTGGTCATGGTACTCGTTTCGACGGCCGCTGTCGCTGTGGTCGCGCACGCGCTGCATCCATCGTTCACGTGGGCCGCGGCGATCACGCTGGGGGCGATCGTCGCTCCACCGGATCCGGTGGCGGTCCTTTCGATTATGCGCTCGCTACGCATCCCGCGCGAGCTCATAAGTATCCTCGAGGGCGAGGGGCTTCTCAACGACGCGACCGCGCTCGTTACTTATCGACTGGCCATCGTCGCAGCCGTCACCGGCGTGTTCTCACCTTCGGAGGCGGCCGTGCAGTTTCTCGTCGGCGGCGCTGGCGGAATTGCCATCGGCCTTCTGATCGGGGCCGTCGTCGCGCGCGTGCATCGTGTCACGCGATCGATACCCGTGGTCTCCGACACCGTGTCTCTGCTCACCCCGTTCGCATCCTACCTGCTAGCCGACCTCGTTGGCGCGTCGGGAATCCTTTCGGTGGTGGCGACCGGTCTGTACGCAGCGCGGACGGTCCCTAAAGTCATTGGCCCCGCGTTACGAGTCGAGATCACGGGGATGTGGACGATCGTGACCTTTCTGCTCGAGAGCCTCGTGTTCATTCTCGTGGGTTTCGAGCTCCACTACATCACCCGTGCGCTCGACCGCTTTACTCTCTCCATGCTCTTGCGGGAGGCTGCGATCGTGAGTCTGTGCGTCGTACTCGTGCGAATTGCGTGGGTGATGCCGAGCACCTATGTCTTCAGGAGCTTTTTCCGTTGGCTGCGCCACGGTCATGAGCCGATGCCGCCGTGGCGCTGGATTTTGTTTGTCGCCTGGACAGGATTGCGCGGTGCCGACTCACTGGTACTGGCGTTGTCACTGCCACTTCAGACGGCATCAGGAGCACGATTTCCGGCGCGGGACCAGATAATCTTCATCACCTTTTGCGTGATCCTCATCACGCTGGTGGTGCAGGGGCCCACGATCGCGCCATTCGCCCGTCTGCTCGACATTCGCGCCAACGACGAGGACGTGGCCGAGGATGCACACGCACGACTCGCTGCCGCCGAAGCGGGACTGCGAACGCTCGACGAACCGTCGATCTCAAGCTCGCAATATCCCGAGGTCGTGCGCTATCTCCGTCAGCGGCATCGACAGCGTGCCCGACGGTGGGCGGCGCGGGAGCAGGAGCCTCACGATGGTGAGCCCGAGGATGTGGCGCACGATCACGACCACTTTACAATCGCCCCCTCGCACGAGGCAGCCGTAATCGACGAGCGTCGTGGGGAGGAGTATCGTCGCGTTCGTGCGGCGATGCTGAGCGCTGAACAGCAAGCGATCCTCGACCTTCGCGATCGAGGCGTGATTGGGGATGATGTCATGCGTCGCGTTCAGCGCGATTTCGATCTCGAGACGCTGCTCCTCGAGACGAGCGAGCCGGTTATCGAGACTGTTAGTGAAGTGCCATCCGCGATCGACGCCGCGGCACGCTGAAAACTAACTGCGAGGGGAGCTAGGTCGTGGGTGCGAGGTGCTGGGTACGAGGTAGGAGGTAGAAGCGCAACGTGGTACGCGTTACCTCATGCCTCGTACCTAGTACCTCGCACCTACAACCTTACTCTTCTCGCAGTGGCAGTTCAGAGTGGTCACGTCATTCGCCTCAGTGCCCGCTCGAATCCCCCTGACGCCCTGCCTCGAACAGGAACCACGTCCGTCGCTCTGTCTCGTCGATCCAGATCTCGATCAGGCTGGTGGTTGCGACGTCACCATGCCCTTCGCACACGTTGTGTGCCTGCCGCAAACTCGCAGTCAGCGTCTTGTTGTCTTCGCGAAGCTCGGCGAGCATGTCCGACGGCTCGACGTACTCCGCATCGTTGTCCTGTAGTCGCTGGTTACGGGCGATATGGCCGATCGACCGAATGGTGAGACCACCCAGCTTGCGCACGCGCTCCGCGATCGGATCCGTCATCGCGAAGATCTGGTCTGCCTGTTCATCGAGAAGCAGATGATAGTCGCGAAAGTGTGGGCCGCTCATGTGCCAGTGGAAGTTCTTGGTCTTGATGTAGAGCGCGAATGTATCGGCCAGGATGCCGTTCATCGCCGCAGAAATGTTTTTTGTCGCGACCGCTTTCAAGTCTGTCGGGGTCATTAGCGGAGCTTCGCGCCTGCGCGAGAGGTCCTGTGTTTTCTTCGGTGTTAGTGTCGTCGTCATGGCTTCCTCCAACGCAAGTAATGAATAGTCCGGGCGGTCCCTGGGGTGGGCTCCCGTTAGGGCCTCGCCCCATGCTAACCTCAGGATTTCACGAATGCGAGGAGGTCGGCATTGACCTTATCTGCAAGGGTAGTGCACGCCTCCCGGTCCATGGACTGCCCTCCGGACTATTCCGGATTGACTACCAGGAGAATGGGGTGAGAGTACCTTCAGAGACGTAACATCGCTGGGGGTGCATGATGGACATCGGTTTCATTGGCCTCGGCACGATGGGTTCACGCGTTTGCGAGAACCTCATCAAAGCCGGCAATCAGGTGCGGGTGTGGAATCGCTCGCGCGCCGCTGTCGATGCGCTCGCTCGACAGGGGGCAAGGCCGGCCCCAACAGCTCGCGATGCGTTCAGCGGCGACGCCGTGTTCTCGATGCTCGCTGACGACGCGGCAGTGCGCGCGGTGATCGACCCGCTCCTTGACGGTGCCCCGAAGGGTCTCGTGCACGTGAACATGGCAACGATCTCGGTCGCTCTGGCCCGCGACCTCGCCGCGCGGCACCGGGCTCGGGGCCTCGAATACGTGGCCGCTCCTGTCTTCGGTCGCCCCGAGCTCGCGGCGGCGGGGAAGCTGACCATTGTTGTGGCCGGTGAGCCGAGTGCCATAGCCCGCCTCGAACCGCTACTGGCTGTGATCGGCCAGCGTATCTGGCCGCTCGGCGTCCAACCGGAGCGCGCTAACGTCGTCAAGCTCGCCGGGAACTTCATGCTCGGCGCCGCAGTGGAAGCAATGGCTGAGGCGACGGCGATGGCATGGCGAAACGGAATCGCCCCCAGCGATCTGCTCGACGTCCTCACCAACGGTGTGTTCACGGCGCCAGCTTACCAGATGTACGGAATGGCGATTGCCAAGCAACGCTACGAACCCGCGGGATTCAAGCTCTCGCTGACGCTGAAAGACCTGCGGCTCGTGCTCGCGGCGGCCGACGAAGCTGGCGTCCCCATGCCGTTGGCCGATGTGGTGCACGGGAGCCTTCTCGAAGCGGTCGCAAACGGCGATGGCGAGCGTGATCTCGCCGCGCTGGCGGTGGTGGCGATGCGCCGCGCAGGGTTGGAGGAAGCGTCGAGGGTGCGTGAAGCACCGTCGACTGGGGGAGAACTACGTGCCTAAGAAAGTTGCGGACGCTATCTCACAGGACCGCGTTCTTGGAAGCACCGGAGAACGAGTGTCCGCGATCGGACTCGGCGGCTGGCACCTCGGCCTTCCGACGGTAGACGAGCAGCTGAGCCTTCGCATCGTTCGGACCGCGATCGATCGCGGTATCAACTTCATGGACAACTCCTGGGACTACAACGACGGCGCGAGCGAGATCCGAATGGGGAAAGCGCTGCGGGACGGATACCGGGACCAAGTTTTCCTCATGACCAAGATCGACGGCCGGTCGAATAAAGAGGCGGCGCGGCAACTGAATGAGTCGCTCCGCCGACTTCAGACCGACCGCATCGACCTGGTCCAGCACCACGAGGTGATCCGCTTCGAGGATCCACACCGGATCTTCGATGACGACGGCGCGAACGCGGCGCTCGTCGAAGCGCGCGCCGCAGGCAAGCTCCGCTACATAGGCTTCACTGGACACAAGGATCCGCGCATCCACCTCCACACGCTCGAGGTGGCGCAAGAACATGGGTTCTCATTCGCCACGGTCCAGATGCCGCTCAACGTGATGGATGCGCACTACCGCAGCTTCGAGAAGCTCGTGCTTCCCGAGCTTGTCAAGCA
>DASWBG010000218.1:0-6660 GCA_036390715.1 Gemmatimonadaceae bacterium | reverse complement strand
GCGCGCGCTCGACGACGCGGGACTCGCCACACTCACCCAGTGCCGCACCTTCGAGGAGTTCAAGGACGCGGCCGAGCGGGCGTTTCTCCTCAACAAGCTGCGTGAGTTTGATTGGAACGTATCCGAGACCGCACGCGCGGTGGAGATGCCGCGGTCGAACCTTTACAAGAAGATCGAGCGATACTCTCTATCACGTGAGCACAGCTGACGCACCGTTCACGCTACCAACAACGGCATTCGAGATGAAAAAGTTCAGCAACTACATTGGCGGAAAGTGGGTCGCCCCCGAATCGAGTGATTATTTCGAAAACCACAACCCGGCCGATCGCGATGATGTGGTCGGCAAGTTCCCGCTCTCGGACAGGCGTGACGTGGATCGTGCCGTCGAGAGCGCACAGCGGGGTTTTGCGCGCTGGCGGCGCACTCCGGCTCCCGCGCGCGGTGACGTCCTCCGTGTTGTCGGCGACATCATGACCAAGCGAAAGGAGGAGATTGCCGACGCGATGACGCGTGAAATGGGCAAGCCGCTAACGGAGACACGAGGCGACGTGCAGGAGGGAATCGACACAGCCTACTACGCCTCGAGCGAAGGGCGGCGCTTGTTTGGCAAAACGGTCCCCAGCGAGCTGCGCAACAAGTGGGCGATGAGCTACCGGCGTCCGATCGGCGTCGCCGGTCTCATCTGTCCGTTCAACTTCCCGATGGCGATCCCGACGTGGAAAATGTTCCCCGCGCTGGTGTGCGGAAACGCCGTGATCTTCAAACCCGCGGAGGACGTTCCTCACACTGGAACCCTCCTCGTCGAGATCCTTCTCGAAGCCGGGCTTCCGCCAGAGGTCGTTCAGCTCGTCCACGGTCGGGGAGAGCAGGTGGGTGCCGCGATGGTCGAGCATCCGGGAATCCCGCTCATCTCCTTTACGGGCTCGACCGAAACCGGCCGTCTGGTGGGTGAGACCTGCGGGCGCCTCCACAAGCGGCTGTCGCTCGAGATGGGTGGCAAGAACGCCCAGATCGTGATGGACGATGCCGACCTGGATCTGGCCCTCGAAGGCGCGCTCTGGGGCGCTTTCGGGACCACGGGGCAACGTTGTACCGCTACCAGTCGTCTTATCGTTCAGAAGAAGGTGCACGACAAATTTGTGGGCATGCTCGAGGACCGTACCAAGGCTCTCAAGTTGGGCGACGGAAGGAAGAAGGGCACCGATGTCGGGCCGCTCATCAACGAAGATGCCCTCAGAAAAGTCGAGACCTACGTCGATATCGGTCAATCGGAAGGCGCAAGGCTCGTGACCGGCGGGGAACGGCCCGGAAAGCTTTCGAAGGGCAATTTTTTCCAGCCGACAATCTTCACCAACGTCAAGCCAGGCAGTCGCCTCGAGCAGGAAGAAATCTTCGGTCCGGTTCTATCCGTAATTAGAGTGAAGGACGCGGACGAGGCTTTTGCGGTGAACAACGGCGTCAAGTACGGCTTGTCATCATCGATTTACACGCGGGATGTGAACACGGCTTTTCGCGCGCTCAACGAGCTCGACAACGGAATTACCTACGTAAACGCACCAACCATCGGCGCGGAGGCTCATCTCCCGTTCGGCGGCGTCAAACAGACAGGGAACGGGCACCGGGAGGGCGGCTGGGAAGTGTACGAGTTCTACTCAGAGACCAAAGTTGGCTATGCCGACTTCTCCGGCACCCTGCAGCGCGCCCAGATCGACACTTATCTGGGAACGCCCGACTGACCAAATCGGTATAGACGGACATGGATCAATACGAACACAAACGGGCTCACGCCCTCCAGCTCGCGAATCGAAGACGCAGGGGAAGCAAGCTTGCGTTCTTCGCCCACTGGGCCAAGATCATCGTCGTTTCGCTGGCGCTCTTCGTCGTCATCCGCGCCTTTGGCGTTGAGGCGTTCAAAATCGCGAGCGGAAGCATGGAGCACACCCTGTTCGAGGGTGACTTCTTGCTTATCAATAAGCTGGTGTATGGCGCCGGCATCCCCGGCAGCGGCCGCAAGCTGCCCGCCATTCATGCCCCGAGGCGCGGAGATGTGGTCGTCTTTACCTATCCCGTAGATCCAAGCCTCAATTACGTCAAGCGGATCGTGGGCATCCCTGGGGACACGCTTCAGATGCGTGACGGCACCCTGGTCAGAAACTGGCAGCCGGTGCACGAGGACTACGTCCAGCACACACCCGAGGACGCCGACCAGTCGGACGACGAATTCCGCTGGCAGAAAGCGTATCTGGTGGGCGGAGCGTCGATCGAGAATTATCATCCATCCCGTAACAACTGGGGCCCTCTGATCGTCCCTGCTCATGACTACTTCGTCCTCGGAGATAATCGCGACAATTCGTCGGATTCGAGGTATTGGGGTTTCGTCGCGGACTCTCTTGTGCGCGGCCAGCCGATAGTGGTCTATTATAGCTACGCGCCCGATACCGGAGACCGCCTGGACTGGCTGACTCGATTACGGTGGAAGCGCTTCGGGGAGATCGTCCACTGAGTTCGCAGTTCCGACAGAAGTCCGCAGTTCGGAGTCTTAGTCGATCTCTCGATTTCTGAGAGGATGCCGCTATCGCTATGAAGGTTTCGACGAATCGGAAATCGACCGTCGACGAAGGATCGCTCGATCAGTACCTCCGGGACATCAGCGTCTTTCCCCTCATCACTCGCGAGAAGGAAGTGGAGCTCGCGAAGCGCATCCGGCAGAACGACCAGGAAGCTCTCGACACCCTCGTCAGATCGAATCTCAGATTCGTCGTCTCCGTCGCCAAGAAATATCAGAATCAGGGAGTCTCGCTCTCTGATCTGATCAACGAGGGCAACCTCGGCCTCATTCGCGCGGCCCACAAGTTCGACGAGACGAAGGGCATCAAGTTCATCTCGTACGCCGTGTGGTGGATCCGGCAGTCCATTCTCCAGGCCCTCGCCGAGCAGTCGCGCATCGTGCGCGTTCCGCTCAATCGCGCCGGCACACTGCATCGCATTGGCAAGAGAGCGAGCAGCCTGCTCCAGGAGCTCGGTCGTCAGCCGACCAACCTCGAGATTGCCGATGGCATGGACATCAGCGAGGACGAGGTTGCCAAGACGATGATGATCTCGCAGGTGCACCTCTCGCTCGATGCGCCGATGACGCCCGGCGAGGACAACCGCCTGCTCGATTATCTGCCCGACAACATGAACCCGACCCCGGACGAGATCACGTTCGAGAAGGCGTTGTCGGAGGCGATCGAAGAGTCGTTGTCGTCGCTGAAGGAGCGTGAGTCGAAGATCCTGCGTCTTTATTTCGGACTCGATGGCGCCGATCCGATGACGCTCGAAGACATCGGCACGCTGCTCCAGATCACGCGAGAGAGAGTACGTCAGATCAAGGAGAAGGCGCTGCTCAAGCTGCGGCATAATTCGCGGAGACGGTCGCTGGAATCGTTCCTGGGGTAAGCTGTGCGCGCGTACGGAACAGCTGCTGCGCTCGCTGCTTTTGTCGCGCTCGGCGCGTGCGCGACCGCGCCAAATCCAATGCCGGTACCGGATGATCGCGTGCTCGCGACGACCGAGAGGGGCGTGATGCGGAGTCACGAAAACGTCGCAACGGATTCGGTGATAGACGCATCGCCTGACGCCGCGCTCCCCGCGATCGAGGCCGCCTACAACGAGCTCGGAATTGAGGTGAAGTTCCGCAACAAAGCGACGGGCCAACTTGGCAACAAGCGATTCTCCAAAGTCAGAGAGCTCGGGGGTGTGCGCCTGAGCAAGTACGTCGGGTGTGGGTTTGCGGAGACGGGACCCGTTGCTGATTACTACCGAGTGACTATGTCGCTTGTCTCCCAGGTAACTCCCACTGGCCCCGCTTCTAGAATCGACACCCAGCTCACCGCGTACGCCGAAGATCTGGCCTCGAGCAAAGGGAGGCTCTCATGCACGACGCTTGGAGCGCTTGAGCAGCGTGTCAACGCGTTAGCGGTCAAACACGCTGGCGGCGGCTCAATCGGTAAGAACTGAGTCGGATTCCGCTACCTGTCCGCACTCCGGAGCCATTGATGCCTAGAACCATTGCGTGGGTGCTCTCGCTCCTCCTGCTCTTGTTCACTGGGGTCGTCGGTGTGTACAACGGCCTGACAGAATGGGGAGAAGGCCGTACGACGATGCAGCAATCGGTAACTGCAGGCGTCTTCCTCTACGGAATCCTGGGACTCGTCACCGCATTCGGCTTGCTTCGCCGCCGGCGCTGGAGCGTTGGCACCGCACTCGGCTGGGTCGTGGCGGTGACCTACGTTCCAGGAGTCGCCATAATGGCGTACGGCGGAGAGGGCGCGATTCTAAGCTCCGCAATTGCAGCGAGTGTCGGCAGCGCTCTTATTGCGTTGGCCGTAGTATGGACGGCTCATGTGATGACACGCGGCGATGTGGAGATCGCTCGAACCGGTCGATGAAGGCATTCATTCTGCTGGTGCTTGTGGTCGTCGGATGCGATCGCAATGCCTCGTCGACAGCCGACACGTCTGTACCGTCGGCGGCGACGGCCACCGACACCGGATTGGGGAGCAAGGACATGGCAATCAAAGTCACATCACCTGCATTTCAGGCGGGCGGACCGATTCCGTCCAAGTACACTTGCGAAGGGCAGGACATTTCGCCGCCGCTCGTCTGGTCCGGCACGCCAGCCGCCACGAAGAGTTTCGCGCTGATCGTCGATGACCCCGATGCACCGGATCCCGCCAAACCGCAGCGTGTGTACGTGCACTGGGTCGTTTACAATATTTCTGGAACGACGACCTCACTGCCCGAGAACGCGCCGAAAACCGGATTGCCCAAAGGAGCGGTGCAAGGAAAGAATGACTGGGGAAAGGCGGAGTATGGCGGACCCTGCCCGCCAATCGGGCGCCATCGCTACTTCTTCAAACTGTACGCGCTCGACACTGAGCTCACGGGCTTGTCGTCACCAACGAAGGGCGATCTTGAGCGCGCGATGAAGGGACACGTGATCGATTCGGGAGAGGTGATCGGCACCTATCAGAAGTCAGCAAAGAAGTAGCTGAGTCTTCATAGGCGAACGGGCCGGATTCCGTTGGAATCCGGCCCATTCTTTTTTTTTGATCGGACGTCTTATTCGGTGGCGAGCGTTCGCTACGACCAGCTATAGGCTCGACGTGCAGCGCTGCGGGCTGACGTTCGACCACTGTTGCTGCACGAGGAATTGCTTTCCACCAAACGTGAGATTGTAGAACCCGAGACCGTTATTGAACACCGGACCGTAGACGTAGGCGCACTTGTCGGCGGTCTCGTAACCACGAATGTCATACCACCCGAGGAAATACGGGGAATAGAGCACGCTGACGGGATCCGTCGTGGTCTCCTCGATCTCATGCGTCATCGCGCTGACGGTGCCATCGGCTCCAACATCTCCGTTGGGCGCGCCGTCCTGGGGAACGCAGATGTAATGAAAGCCATCCGGGTTGTTAGACGGATGGGCCGGTGTAAAATCTGCGTCGTACGGCATCGCCGAGATCTGGACGATCTGGCCATTGTCGCGAAAGTACGCCGAGTGCCACGCGCAGTACTGCAGATTATCGCGCGAGAAACCGCCGCCGAGGTTCACACCGGGGCCGGTGAAGATCATGTAGAGTGTGTTCGGATCGTAGGTGAGGGTTCCGTTATTGAAACCATCCTCGATCAGGTTCACCATTTGATCGTCGGTGACTGTCCTGCCGGCCTTGGCAGCCTGGGATTTGGCTGCCCAGAAAGAGTCGTACATCATGGTGTGCTGAACGAAGCTCTCGACGCCGCCAGTCGTCTGCGAATACGTCGTGTTGACGCCCCAGTACGACGACGCGCCAAGATTTCTGAGAAAAAATCCGACCAATGAATTATCTGAACTTCCCGCGCCCGTCGTTCCGGGTTGGGGGCCATTCCGATAAATGGTCGTCGGTGAGTAGTAAATCGCAGCGAGTCGTTGCTGGAGGATTAGCCCGCCGCCCCAGTATTTGATTGTCGGCGGCCGGTCGTTTCCGAGACTGCCTGGAGCGGGATTAGACACGACCCCGTTGCTGCCCACTGGGCCGGTGAGCATGAACGGCCGATAGTACTCGGGCGGCACAAGCGTGCGTGCGGGAAGCGTGGCTTGGCTGGCGCTCCTTGCGCCCGGCACCAACTTGGACTGCGGATCGACGGGATTCTCGCTGCACGCAGCCAGGGTGGCGGTTGCGGCGATAGCTAGTAGGAAACGCGTGCGCATTGCAAAACCTACTTTGATCTGAGGGTGCATGGGCAGTTCCTGGAAAGGGGAGATGGGTGTAGCATGATGTACGAAGCTCAGCATTACCTTGCTTGGGGCGGGAGCATGGGCGCGGAAAAGAGCGCAAACATGTGAATCATTTCCCTGCCTGTCAATATTTTCTTTTTGATGTTCTGCTTTTTTTTCAAAACGTTGACCTCGTCGAGTCAGAAGAAGCGTTTCCATCCTCCAATTAGATTTCCCGCATGGCACAACAGGCTTCATTCGACGTTACCACTGGCGTCGATCTCCAGGAGGTCGACAACGCCGTCAATCAGGCGCAGAAGGAGATTTCCCAGCGCTACGACTTCAAGGGATCCCCTGCTACCATCGAGCTCAATCGCACCGAGGGGAAGATCGCCCTCACCGCCGAGAACGATTACAAGATG
>DASWBG010000217.1:0-3720 GCA_036390715.1 Gemmatimonadaceae bacterium | reverse complement strand
TACGCACTCGGCGCATCATCGCGCGCAGCTCGGCGTCTATCTTCGATTGCTGGAGACGCCGGTGCCGTGGAGTTATGGCAGATCGGCGGATGAGGAGCCGCCCGCTGTAACCTAAGAAAACCCACTGCGAGAAGAGTAAGGTAGTAGGTGCCAGGTACTAGGTACGAGGTTGGAGGTAGAAGCGCAATGTGGTGCGCGTTACCTCGTACCCCGTACCTAGTACCTCGCACCTACAACCTTACTCCCCTCGCAGTTAAAAGTTGACAGCCGGCCGATCCTCTCTCCGCGTCAGGGCGAATCGATCAGATCGAACTCCCTCGACCGCGCCTTACGCTCGGCTAGCATCTGACGCCAGTGCTGCCGCCGCGCCTCCTCGCGGATACGGTAGCGGATCTGCTGCATCATTTCCCGGACGCGCTCGTTGTCGCGCATCATCCGCTCGGCAGATTCCATCGCGTCTCTGCTCCAGTCGGGCAGCCGCTCGGCAAAATCAGGAGGCACCTGGACCTCCACCGGATCGACCTGGACGTCGACGTCCGGCGCTTCAACTTGCGGCGGTGTTGGGAAATACACGCGGTTCCTCGCCGCTCGCGCGCCCCCAATCGTGGTCCGCGGCCTTCTGACAACGGCGGTGCGTGTCAGCTCCGGTTTCGGCGCCGGATTGAACGAAGTGAGAGTCATCACCAGCAAAGCCCCCAACACCAACGCACTCGGCCTGTATCGCATGCGGATGGCGACCCAAACGAAGATGAGTGTGAGTCCGAGTGCACTTAGGAAGAACGGGGAAGTGAGCGGGGCCGCGGCCTGTGCGATGCGGGGGCCAAGGGCGACTACGGTTTCTTGTGCCCGCACCAGCGGCGGGTGAACCGTCGCGTCGATCGTGCGCGCAAAGAGCGCGTCACTGGTGCCGGGGCGAACCGCGGTCCCGTCTGTCGGATGCACCATCGGGTAATGAGGACTCGTCATCGAGCGACCCTCCAAACTCCCCTACGTGACCAGCCACCGGGAAGTTCCGCCGGGGCCGATCACGTCAGGTTGGACATATTTTCCGCCCAAACGGTTCGCAAGGGGGGGGCAACTTGAGGCTTGTCTCCGCGGATATGAAGTGAGCCGAAGAGCTGCACAGAGATATCCGTAAAGCGCGCGATAATCGAATGAGGGCCGAGTCCCCCGATTCGCTCTGCTAAATGCTCCGCGCATTCGCCAGTTGTGCGATGCGATCGGCGGCGCGAAAAGCGAGCGCCTGGATGGTCATCGTCGGCTGACCGCGGCCTGAGGTGACGAAGCTGCTCCCGTCGACGATGAAAAGATTGGGCACATCGTGCGTGCGGTGATCAGCGTCGATGACGGACGTCTTCGGATCTTTGCCCATGCGGCAGGTGCCGAGGAGATGCTCGCCGCCCCCGGAGCTACCGCCCCGACTCTCCGAGACCTTTGCGGCGCCGGCCGCTTCCAACAGCTCCCGTCCGCGATCGCCGAACCACTTCCCAAGTTTGGTGTCCTGTGGATGCTCGGTGAATGTGATGCGCGGGACCGAGAGACCCCACGCGTCCTTCTCCACAGGGTCAAGGTCGATACGATTGGCCGAAACGGGAAGCTGGGTGACGTGGGCGTTCGCGCCAACGCCGTTACTGAAATAAACCTTCGCCCGCGTCTTCCACTCGCGTCCCCACGTTGGCTCACCCGGCCAGGAGTAGCGGCCCTCGCCGCGCATATCGAGCCCACCGCCGCCGTAAAGACCAAGCTCCCTGGGGACCTCGAAGAAATCCCAGATGATGCGAGACACGTTGGCGCCCTTCCAGTTGTTGATCTCGTGGTCGAACAGGGCCGACGCGCCGCCGTACCCGCCGAACATGAGGTTGCGTCCGACCTGTCCGCTCGAGTTGGCGAGTCCGTCGGGGAAGGCGCCGGTCGTTGAGAGCAACAGGAGCTTGGGCGTCTCGACGCCGTTGGCCGACAGCACCACCGCTTTGGCGCGCTGGAAGACGTCCCTCTTGTCCTTGTCGAAATAGGTGACACCGGTTACGCGGCTGTTCGGTCCCATCTCGATTCTGCGGACGTAGCTATTGGGCCGGATTTCGCACCGCGACGTTGCCACGGCGCCGGGAATCATGGCGACGAGGGTGCTCGACTTGGCTTGCACTTCGCAGCCATAGCCCCCGCACATGCCGCACGCGACGCAGGCGGCTCGCCCGCGGTAGGGACGTGAAAGGATCGCCATCGGCGACGGCCAGGCGTGCCAGCCGAGTTTCGTCGCACCGCGCTCGCACAGCACACCCTCGGACTTGATCGGCAGCGGGGGAACGGGGTATCCCTTGCTCCGCGGCGGCTCGAAGGGGTTTCCGGCTTTGCCGGAGACTCCGATCTCCCAGTCGACCTTCGTATAGTACGGCTCGAGATCCTTGTAGGTGATCGGCCAATCCGCCACGGTCGATCCGTCGGGCACACCCAGGCGTGTCGCCTGCTCGAACTCGATCTCCGGGCAGCGCCAATAGTTCGCAGTGAAATGCACCGTGCCGCCACCGACGACGCGGCCGTAGTCGATGTACTTGCCTTTCTTGGCGGTTTCGGCGTCTTTGGCGCGGAAGGTCTGCGGCTGGTCGGCCGGATTTTGGCTCAGACTTTTCTCGGGATGATACAGGTTGTTCAGATCGTCGTGGCTAAAGTCCTTCTCGGTGAGCCACGGGCCCTGCTCGAGGACGACGACGGAAAAGCCAGAGCGTGCGAGCTCGTGCGCCAGGACGCCGCCCGCCGCCCCCGAGCCGACGATGACGAAATCCACCTCGTCGCTCGGACGATACGTCTTCATGTGCGGCAGTGGCGAGAGCGCTACTGTGTGTCGATGCATGGGATCAAACACGGTCGTAATACCCGAACGGTGGTGTCCACGAGTACCGATCCTCGAACCCGATGAGTTTCCAACCCACTTTATTGAAATTTCCTCCATGTATTGGGTTCGAGAACATGCCGGTGATGGTGGCACCGCGGAAACCGCTGAATGCCCTCGGGTTCGCCTTCTCGAACGCGGATAGGAACGCGATCTGATCGGCGTCGCTCAGCGCCGCGAATGAACGATTACCCGGAGTCTTTTCCGCCACCGCGTCGCCGAGCACCTTGAAGACATTCAGCACCATCTCCACAAACTGCGGATCCTTTGAGTGCCTTGCGTTCCATCGGTCGAGAAACCGGACGACGTGCGCTTCACGAGCGCCCGGTGTGTCGTCCGTGGGGATGATCTGGGCGCTGATCGCGTCGAACTCGCGCGCCTGCTCGGGAGTGAAAAACTCGTAGGGTTCTTCGGGGGCGACGGACGCGGCGTAGGCAGCCGCGGCGCGAAGCTCGGGCAGGTGGGTCGTCAGCCAGGCACTGACGGCGGTGCCAGCGAGGCCGAATACGAACTCACGGCGATTGACTTCGGACTCGGGCATGCCGCGAACTCCGAATTCTCAGCAGCATGGGATCATACCGTTCCGACTATGGAACGGCTAGACCGCGTCCTTCTTCACTCTGATCTCTGCTGCGCGATCCATTTGTCCGTGCGGGCCTCGAGGAGATCGAGGGGAAGAGTTCCGCCGTCGAGCATCTCGTCGTGAAATGTGCGGATGTCAAACTTGGGGCCCAATTGATTCTGAGCGCGATCTCGAAGCTCGCGAATCTTGAGCTGGCCGAGCTTGTAACTGAGCGCCTGCGCGGGCCAGGCGATGTAGCGGTCCGTCTCGG
>DASWBG010000216.1:0-16582 GCA_036390715.1 Gemmatimonadaceae bacterium | reverse complement strand
GCTCGGCATCTCGTACGACCAGTTCATCCGCACGACCGATCCCGCACACAAGGCGGGCGTGAAGCGGCTCATCGAGCAGATATTCGAGAAATCTCCCGACGATTTCTATGAGAAGTCCTACGCCGGATGGTACTGCGTCGGCTGCGAGTCCTTCAAGCAGGACAACGAGATTCTCGACGGGAAGTGCATTCTGCACCCGACGCGCACACTCGAGTGGGTCGAAGAGAAGAACTGGTTCTTCCGTCTGAGCGCGTACACGGATCGACTCAAGAAGCTCGTCTCGAGCGAGGGTTTCCTCCAGCCCAAATCGCGTCGCAACGAGATCCTTTCGTTGATCGATTCTGGGCTCGAGGACGTCTCCGCCAGCAGAAGCCGTTTCTCGTGGGGCATTCCCTTCCCGCGCAAAGGAAGCGGCGGTGACACACAGACGACCTACGTCTGGTTCGAAGCTCTGCCGAACTATCTGACCGCGACCGGATTTCCCAATCCGGATTTCGAGAAGCTCTGGCCGGCCGATCTGCATGTGATCGGGAAGGACATCACACGCTTTCACGCGTTGATCTGGCCGGCGATGCTGATGGCTGCGGGTCTCGAGGTCCCGAAGCGCATCTGGGCACACGGTTTTGTGCTCGTAGGTGGATCGCGCGTGAGCAAGTCGACCGGCGGGAATCTCGATCTGCGCGATGCCATCGGCCGGTACGGCCCCGACGCGTTCCGCTACTTTCTCATGCGCGAGGTTCCCTTCGACGGCGATGGAAACTTTTCCTGGGAGAGATTCGAGGAGCGGTACAACGCCGATCTCGCCAACGGTATCGGCAATCTCGCCAGCCGCACGATCTCGATGATCGAGCGTTATTGCGGTGGCGTCGTCCCGAGGGGCGATCGCAACGAGATCGACGCGGAGGATGCGGACGATCTCGAGGCATATCACGAAGCGATCGGTCCGAAGGGATTTCTTCTCCACGATGCGCTCAAGGCCGTGTGGCAGACGATATCGCGCGCGAACGAGTACGTGGATCGGCAGGCCCCGTGGAAGCTGGCAAAGGATCCGGGCGGCCGTGCGGCTCTGGAGAGGACGCTCGCAACGCTGGTGCGACAGCTCATGCGGCAGGCGGTTTATATCTGGCCCTTCATGCCTGGTAAGGCCGAGGAGCTTTGGAGCTCGCTTGGCGGTCCTGGCTCCCTTCGTGGGATGAGATTCGATCAGCTCGAGAAGGTCGATCCGACGGGGTGGAAGGTGCAAAAGGGACCGTCCATGTTTCCGAAAGCGGAAACGGTGCCGGTCGGCTAGCTGGCACAGCACAGGGGTTGAAAGAAAAAGGGGATCGTCCAAAGACGATCCCCTTCTCCTTTCTGAGGCTGCTGGTCAGTGGTTCTTCACCTGTTGGCGGTATTATCCAGACAGGTCTTGTTGGTAGTGCCGCAAGTTGTCGTTGACGCAACAGTGATATCGCCGCGCGCAGTAACTGTGTAAACCCGGCCACCCGCAAATGAGACGCTTGGTCTCGTCAACACGTTGGTACTGGATCCGGTGTAGCGGGTACTTAGATCGTATCCCCCGGCGGGAATGTTCACGAACGTTCCGGCCGCCTTGTAAGCCACCTCACCGCCGATCGGAACCTCGGCGCCAGTAGTGGTATTCTTGGCGTAGAGGGTCATCGGATTGGCGTTGGAGATGGCGTTGACGAATCGCACCGTCGCCGCCGTAAAATCCGTCGGCACGGCGAAGTCGTCTTCCACGACGAAACTCTCCACCGTTTTCGCGGTGGTATTATAGAAGCCGCTGATGTAGAACGAGTAATACTTGCCATCGGCGATAGTGGTATTCACGGTCGCGATGGGCAGATCCTTGTCAGTCGCCGCGGCGATTCTCCCTGTCACGGAGTACTGGCCCGGGTCGATCGCCGAATACGCGCCGCCGGCGCCGACGCCACCATACGCGATGCCGTTCGTCGATTCGGTGCCGGTTGTCGACTGGATCGCCGTCATCTTCGTATCGTTGGCGTAGAAGTTCACGCTCGGCGCATTGACGCCGAAATTGAAGAATCTGATACGTGAAGCTGCAGGCGGTGCCGTAATATCCTGAACTTCTTTTGTGCCGCACGCTGAGAGCAGCCCCGCAAGAACGAGGGCCGCCAGGGATGTATGTCTGGTCATTGTCCGGGTCATGGGAGGGTGATCCAAAGCGGCTTGGTGTGATAGTCTGTGGCGTCCGCGCCGATCGCTTTTAGACTCGCCACGTTCCAGACATACTCCGAGTTGTACCGCGGCCGGATGCGCTGTACGACCTTGCCGCCGTTATCGACAAACAGATTCGATGGCGGCGTGAAACCTCGGAACACCTGCGTTCCACTAACGGGGTCGATATCAGTGTAGTGGTAGCGCCGCATGTCCATCCACACTTCGTTGTGTCCCCACCCCCACTCAGCGATGAACTTCTGGGACATGATATGCGACAGCGTCAGCACCGCCGGTACGATGTTTGGCGAGGCTAGAAAAGTCGCCTTGTCGGCGGCCGTGAGCTGGGCCGGCGTCTGGCCGTCGTCGGAATTCCGCGCGTTCACAAAATCGAAATGCGACGAGATGCCGTTCCGATAGGCAATCAGCGCTGTCGCCTGGTCGCCCATTCTCAGCGCCGCTTCCGCTTTGATGAACTGGAGCTGCGAGTAAGTCATGAGTGGCATCTTCGACTTGTCGGAAAAGATGTAGCGGCTCGGCAACCCGACGCCCGCTGTTCCGGCATAGCCGAAGAAATTGTTGGGGATCTGCGCCGTCGGCATCCCACCGAAGCCCACCACGTTAGGATCGAGACCGCGGCAACAAAACCCGTCGGGTGACGGCGAAAGCATTCGCGACATCCGTGGATCGGCGGTGCCGCCGAACTGGGTGCCGTTCATCAGGTTGACGATGAACTGCGTTTGCCGGTAGTTGTTGATGTTGCCTCTGCTCGGCCCCCAGAAGTTGCGGTCGGCGTTGTCGGTGCTCAGTGCCGGATACTGCAACAACGCGTCGTCGGCGTTGCTCGCGAACGAGCGATCGACATCGGCGATCACCGCTGCCGGATTGTACGTCGACTTGTTGCTGAAGTGATTGAGACTGAGCGCGCGCATTCCATAGGCGAGCTTCAGCCACTTGGTGCGATCGCCACCGTACATGTGATCGCCCTTTGCCAGGTACGCCTGATCGACCGCCCCGTCGGTTCGCTGCAGCAAAACGATGGCGCTGTCGAGGAGTCGTTTCACCTCTTGGTACGCGAAGTCCTGAGTGTCGTAGTCGAACGAAGTTTTCGACTCGTCGAAGGCTTCCTTGATGATGATCTCACCGTGCAGATCGGTAAGAGCCTGCCAGCCCCACGCCTTGAGAATGAGTCCGACACCCAGCAAGTCCCAGCGCTGCTCGGCCTCGGCCTTGTTGTTCATGTCGATCAGATTCTGGCCGAGTGACCAGTAGACGTCGCGCCACTGCTCGCCCCCGTTGTCGCTCGAGGCGTCGTATCCCATCCGATCCCAGCTGCTGAGAGCGGTGCCCGGCAGTGTCCATTCCTGCGTGTACCGCCCGACGAAACGCCCGTCGAATTGTGGCGCCGTCACCATCCAGTGCAGCATCGGCGGCAGATACAAGTTCGCCGTCACGGTCTGTGGACCGTTGGGGTTGGTATTTACATCGAGATAATCGCTGCAAGCCGCAGCCAGGCTCAGAGAGCCAACGAGTAAACCTGCAAGTATTCTCTTCTTCATGGTTAGAATCCCATCCTGACGCCGAAATTGACACCACGAGGCATCGGGAAATTGCCGAAGTCGATGCCCTGGCCTCCCGATCCACCCACCGCCGCACTGTTGCCGTTCACGACCGGATCCAGGCCCTTGTAGTTGGTCCAGAGGAACAAGTCGGTGCCCTTCACGAATACACTGGAGCTGCGGGTGCCGAGAAATCCGGTCGGTAGGGTGTAGCTAAGCTGAATGTCTCTCAGCCGCAGCCAGTTGATGTTCTTCTCGATGAAGAGTTCTTCGCTCATGTTGGTATAGTAGGCAGTCTGAACGGCGGGCACGATCACGATGTTGTTGGGAGTCGGATTCGGGCTGTTTTCCTTGCCGTCTCTCAACACGCCCTTGATGACGCGCGGCTGATTCCTGTCCAGCGTTTCCGTGCTGAGCCCTCTGATGGTCAGATAGTGCTCAGTCGCGTTGAAGATGTCGCCGCCCCTCCGGACATCGAGCAAGAAATCGAGGCTGATGCGGTTGCGCCGGAGTGTGTTGTTGATGCCCATCGTGTACTTCGGCTCGCGATCGTAGCCGCCACTGATGAAGCTCGCCGATCTGATGGGAAGACCAGTCGTCGGATCGATCAGCAGTTGGCCCGCATTGTTGCGGAGATAGAACAATCCACTCAGCGACATCGTCGACTGGCCGGGCATGACGCCGTTGCGGACGTTGCCCCAGAGCCATGTATCCGACACGTAGGATTCGGGCAGCGCGTGGGGCAGCGATATCACGACGCCGCGCTCGTGGGCGTAGTTCATCTGGAAATCCCACGACAAGCCGCTTCTCTGAATCGGCGTTCCGCGCAGCGTGAGCTCGACGCCTTTATTCCTGGTCGAAGCGCCGTTCAGGTTGAACAAGATGAAGCCCGTACCGTAACTGCCTCTAATGTCGTTCACGATCTGATCGAGGGTCTGCTTGCGGTACACGGTCGCATCGAGACCCAGCCGATCGTTCAGGAAGCTCAGCTCCGCTCCGAACTCGCGCGATCTGGCGAACTCCGGCTTGAGGTCGAGGTTCGGACCCCAGAAGTTGTACCCGTACCCGCCGTACGCAGTCGTCTTGTATTGGAGCGCGGGACGGTAAGCATAGGGTCGCGCATCCTTACCGACCGAGGCAACTGCCGCTCTCAGTTTGCCGGTCATGAACCGACGGATGCCGGGGAACGCGTCGGAGAAAACGAAGCTGGAAGAGAATGAAGGATAGAAGAACGAGTTCCTTCCCTTCGGTATCGTCGAAGTCCAGTCGTTTCGACCGGTGGCGTTGAGATACAGGTAATCCTTGAAATTGAACGACACCTGGCCGAACGCGCCGATCAGCCGGCGCTGCTCGATGGTTGTCTGACTTGTTCTCGTATTGGTGTTGTTGATCGAGACGAAATTTGGATCGAGAAAATCTCTGCCGGTGGAGGCATCCGTCGTCGCCTTGTAGTCGGATACCGAATTGCCGAGCAGCCCGCTGATCGAGAGGCTGTTGGTGAGCTGGTGGCTGTTGAAGTTGAGCAGCGTCTGCGCGTTGGTGTTGCGCTGGACCAGATCGGCCAGGTCGAGCAGACCGTTGAAGGCGGCGCCGACTACGCTCTCGGGATTGCGCAGAAGGAGGTTGGTGTTGGTGTAGCTGTCGGTCCCAATGTTTGTCTTGATATTGCCCCACGAGACCGGAGTCAGCGTAATGCCAACGTTGGCAATGATGCGGTTATTCTTGGAGTTGATCTGGTTCTTGGCGACGTTGAAGTACGGATTATCGAGCTCGCTCGATGACAACAGCGAGGTCGAACAGACCGGGCACAACCCCACGTTGCCGGTGATCGTGCGCCGCGTGCCGGCAGGAGTCAGGAAGTTCTTTGCGTCGTCCGTCTGTGGCCAAACCATCAGCGCCATCAATGGACCGAGATCACCCTTGTAGACCTGGTCGTTGTTGGCGTAGGTGTACGCCATCGACAGATCGGTGTTCAGCCATGGGGTGATCTGCGCTTGCGAAGCACCGGTAACATTCACCCGACCGTAGTCAGAGCTGGGGACCACGCCCTGCTGCTTGTCGAAGGAAGTGGCCAGTCGGTAATTGATCTTGTCGTCCGCGGCGGCACCGCTGAACGACAGGTTATGGGTGGTTGTCTTGCCCGTCCTCAGGAACCCGCCGATGTTATCGTAGAACACGGTTGCCGGAACATACGGAGCACCGAAGTAGACGAAGGAATTCGTCGTCACGCCCCCCGAGGAGCCGAACGGGTTAGATGACACGCCGCTCGGGCCCCAGAGGCGCTGGAGCTGCGGTTTCGCTCGAGTGCTCTCGAGTCTCAAGCTGTTGCTGTATTGGAAGCCGCCGCCTGCTCGGCCGCGCTTGGTGGTGATGACGATGGCGCCGTTGGCCGCATCGATTCCGTAGAGCGCAGCGGCTTCCGGACCCTTTAATACCGTTAGACTCTCGATGTCCTCTGGATTCAGGTCGGCGGCGCGGTTGGTGAAATCGACGCTCCGGTTGCTGAATGCGGTGTTCGAGTTGGCGTCCGAGGCGAGGACGCCGGTGTTGACGGTCCGGTTGTCCATTGGCAGTCCGTCGAGGATCATCAGCGGCTGATTGCTGCTGCTGATCGAGCTAATCCCTCTGATGGTGATCATCGACGAGGCGCCCGGAACTCCGGACGAGCTCGTTACGTCGACGCCGGCGATGCGACCCTGCAGCGCGTTGACGAAATTCTCGCGCTGCGCCTGCGCGACATCCTCACCGCGAATCGTCTGTTGAGCGGTCCCTAAAGACCTTTGCTGAGCGGTCTGTCCCAAAGCCGTGACAACCACCTCATTCAGAGTAGTGGCAACCCTGCCAAGCGCAAAATCCTGCGTGGTGGCTCCGGCTTCAGGTACCGTTACTGCGATGCGCTGCGGTGCGTAGCCGAGTCGACGCGTGCTGAGAGAACGCGATCCCGCCGGAACTCCGGTAATCGTGTACGTACCATCCGTGCCTGTTTGCGCGCCAACCGTAGTTCCATCGACGCGTACCTGCACTCCGACCAGCGGAGCACCTGTGGCGGCATCGCTAACGCGGCCGCGAATAATGCCAGTGCCCTGCGCCACAGCGAGTGCCGGGCACGCAAGCAGGGCTAGAGTGAGAAAACTCAGTACCCGACGCAACAGCATCGTGCCTCCAGGAATCGATTGAAATGGTGATAGTTGGCCGAGGCGGGGAAATACAACTGTCGGTCCATGCTCAAACTCCTCGTCGAGAGTGAGAGAAACGGGCTTACACGCTTTAGCGCGCGGGGGGAAAAACCTATGAAACACCACTGGAAATGGCAAGAGCGGAAAGACCCCGGAGCTCGAAGCCTCGGAGTTCCGTCGGTACCGACGCATGTGACTGCATCCAGCATCACCCGCTAAAAAAAAGGGGACCGTCTGACGACGGCCCCCTTTTTTCATTTTGCGTACGTCAACCGCCGATATTCGGATTGTTCAGCGTCTCGACGTCAGGTAGAGGAAAGCAACGCTCGGTGCCGTAGTTTCCGCCCTTCAGATACACCGTCGAGTACGGAATGCCCGCCGCGGGATCGAGTGGCAGATTGAGGCGCCGCACGTCGTACAGGTGCTGTCCTTCCAGGAACAGCTCGCGTTTCCGCGCCTCAGTTACTTCGTTGGCGATCGCCGTCGGATCCGTGCTGGAGAACGCCGGCAACCCGTTCGCGGCGCGGAGGGCGTTGATAATGTTCACCGCTGTCTGCCCCTGCTGAACCTCAGCGATGATGAGCTGCGCCTCCTTGTAGCTGGCAATGGGGATGGGACTCGTGCTGTTGGCGTACTTGGTTTGAATGTAGAGTGGCGTGCGGTTGTCGCTTCCGTTCTGCCCCGCGTTCGTAACCGCGACGCGGGTGTCTGGAACAGGCCCGCTCGGACCCGCTACCGTCATGTTGCGATAAGTCGCTCCGACTGAGACAAGCCTCGATTGGTTGAAGACCTGAACGCGATTCTGCCGGATAGTGGGTGCGTTCTCCGATGACGCGTTCATCACGAAGCCTGATGGTACGAGCGCAGCATCAGCTGCTGCGCCCGCCTTGTTACCTTGATCCAACCTGGCGCGCGCGCGGCCAACGTAGGCCATGTTCAGAATCTGCTGGTCGCCCGCTGCCTGGGCCGCCGTGATGGCGGTCGTGAACATCGTCTCCGCCGACGCGAAGACGGCGTTAGAGGTAAGCTTGGGTCCCAGATTGATGGCCGCTTCGCAAAATCCTTCGCCCAGCAGGATCCTCGAGTAGCCAGCGTACGCAGCCGCTTTGGCAATGAGATCCTGTCGGCCCGCAACCTGGGCGTCCGTCCATCCCTGGAGCAGCTCGAGCGCCCTGTCCGCCGTTCCGCGCGCAACCTGAATCGGGGTGTAGATGCCGTACACATCGCAACCGTTGGTAGCGTAGCGCGTGTCAGCCGTCGGGTCGGTGTCGCGTCTGTCGAACGCCCAGTTCGCGGCCGTCGCCGTTGCATCCATGAACTCCCCGCTCGCCATCGCGGCATCGACGACGTACGACTTCAGCGCGCACTCGAAGTTTCCAATTGCGCTGTTGACGATGAGTCCGGCGTTCGCCGGTATCTCGAGCGTTGATGTTTCGATCTTGTCCGGCGCAGTCGCCTCGAGCCCCTTGTCGAGAAGGTTGCAACTCAGAACGGGCGTAGAGAGCACGAGGATAGTAATGATCTGCCCCGTTGTCATTGTGGCTCGCGTCATTCTTCTCGCGATGCGAGTGAGCTTCATATGGAGTCTCCGCATGATTCCGGTGAGTTGGTCGTTGTGATTTCGCATTAGAAGTTCAGGCGCAGAGTGCCGACGAATGAGCGGAGCTGCGGCGTGACATCCTGCTCCCACTGTCCGAATCCGCGCGCGCCGCCCTGGAACGACGCCTCCGGCTCGAGGCCCTTGTAATTCGTCCAGGTGTGCAGGTTGCGGCCGGCGATGCTTACCGACGCCCTTGCCGCGCCAAGCCTGGTCGCAAACGAAGCCGGCAGATTGTAACTCAACGAGATCTCACGAAGCTTCGTATAGCTCGCGTCGTTAATGAGATCGCTTACGTAAGCACTACTGCTCACCGCGCCCACGATCGCAGGCGAGAACTCCTTCGGGTAGTAGTTCTCACGGCACTCGATGAAGAGGTGGCAGCGAACACGCCGGTTTCCATCCAGCTTCTTATAGCCCCCCTTGAAATCGACCAGCGTGTAGATGCTGAAGTTCGACCAGAAGCTGATGGTCGAGGTGAACGCCCCCTCCGAGGTCGGCGTTGTGTTGCCAAGGAAGACGAGCGGAGCATTGGCGCAAAGCACCTCCGCGCCACCGCCCGGACCGGGGTCGCAGAAGACCTGCGCCACTCCGCTTACCGATGCGACCTTTCCAGTAACAGGATCGATGGTAGCATCGACTACTTTCTTCCCCCACCACGCTCCGACCGGATAGCCAACCGTGTGTCTGATGTTGGCCGACGGACTGATGAACGTGGCTCCGCCAAGATTCACGACCTTCGTGTGATTCGTGCTGGTGCTGAACGTCACGTCCCAGCTGGTCCGCGCGTTCGCGATCGGAGTAGCACGGAGCATGATCTCATCACCATGCTTTGAGATCTTGCCGGCGTTCACGAGCTGAGTGCCGGGATAGCCGCTCGAAGGAGCTACCGGCTGCTCGAGGATCGCGTTCCTCGTCCCGCCAGTGAAGTGCGTGAACTCAATTCCCGCCCGGTCGTTCAGGAATCCCGCGTCGAAGCCAAGCTCCGTCTCATATCCGCGTTCGGGTCCAAGGTCGGGATTGCCGCGTGAAGCCGGCGTCACCGCCGCCGAGCCGTTCGGTCCCGTGGTCGCGGTGAAGTATGGTACCGCGGAGTAAGGAAGCGGCGCCTGTCCTGTCTGTCCGTAAGCACTGCGAAGCTTCAGCGTGTTGACGTAAGGCAACCGGAAGAATGGCTCCTCACTGAGGACCCATGAGGCGCTTACCTTCGGGTAGTACACTCTCTTGAAATTCGCGCCGAATGAGCTGTTGTTGTCGGCCCGTAATCCCCCCGTCAGGAACATCCTGTCGCGGAATCCGAGCTGCTCCTGCCCGTACACTCCAACGGTGTTGTTCTCGACCGACGTTTCGGATCCGGTCCGCGCCGAGGTCGTCGACGAGAGAGCGGTCAGTCCCGGCCCGGGAAAATCCTCGCCGTAGGCGCTGACGTAACTCGTGTTGCGCCTGAAGAAGTCGACTCCGTACGAAGTAGAAGCGGTGATTGCACTGAATGCATTCTTGAGCGTACCGCCATAAGTGAGGCTGGAGAAGGTATTCTGTCTCGTGAACACGGACTTGTATCCGGAGTCGGCATCAAAGCCGAAGAAATACGAGAAATTCGGATCGTGGTGCACCGCCGAAAGCTCCTCGTTGTATTCCAGTCCCTGATCCGTTCCGAGCGTCAGGTGATGACTGAACCAGCTCGCGGGACTGTGCGTGACGTTAACGCTCCCCGTGAAGCGATTGATGTCCTGGTACATCTGGTACTGCTTGTCATAAGCCGTGGGCAATGCGCTGTAGAACCCGTTGTTCGGGAGCGGGACTCCAGCACTGTTGTACAAATTCGTCGGTGTGGCGTAGTAGGTCGTCCAGGTCGTGCCGCCATAGCCCGCTTCCGGGGCCAGGTTGGTGCGGCCAGTGACGTACGCAAGATTGCTTTCGATTTGAATGCGGTCAGTCGGATTCAGCGTGAAGTTGGCGCGACCGCCGTAGTTCTTGAGATCGTTCGTCGGCGTCACTCCGCCATCCTTCTTGAAGCTGCCACTCACCCGATAGCGGAAAGTTTGCGATCCGCCGCCGACACCGATGTCGTAGGACTGCATGTGTCCGGTCTTGAAGATGGGATTCCCGGCATCGGCTTCGCGCTTGGCGATATTGAGCGGGACGATCAGTCCCGTCACAGGATCGGGACCATAGTTCGTCCAGATACGGCTGTCCTGATTCGCGAACTCGTTGGTTCCACCGCGCACCGTCATATCCCAGGCGGGTTTACCCTGCGCGCCTTTCTTCGTGATGATCTGGATCACACCGTTCGCTGCCTCAGTTCCGTACAGCGTCGCCGCAGCCGCCCCTTTTACGATCTCGATGCTCTCGATGTCGTCGGGATTGAAGTCGTTCCAGCGCGTCGTCGTACTTGCACCGAACGATTGGTTCTGGGGGCCCGTGCCCTGTGAGTTGTCGACGCGAACACCATCGACGTAGATGAGCGGCGTATTCGAGAGTGAGAAGCTCGACACACCGCGGATTCTTACCGTCGCGCCAGAGCCGATGACACCAGAGTTCTGCAGAATCGTCACACCTGGCGCTCGGCCGTTGATGAGATTCTGGAAGTTGTTGATTGGCGCCTTGGCCGTCACGCTCGAGGCATCGATCTGAGCGATGTCGACACCGAGCGTGCGCTTGTTGGTGCTGCCGGGCTGACCGGTGATCACGACCGCATCGAGGCTGACGCTCGCGGGCTCCATGCTCACCCGAGTCTCCGTCCCGACCGAAGCGGTTGCGGTCGTCATCTTGTAACCGAGACGGCGGATCTCCAGCGTAGCCGTCGTGCCATCAACGCCGGCGATTCGGAAGCGGCCATTGGCATCCGTTTGGCTGCCAAGTCGCGTTCCGCGAACCGTCACCTGCGCGTTTTCGAGAGGGGTCTGGTTCCGGTCGAGAACGACGCCCGAGATGGTTCCACCCTGTGCCTGCGCAGCGCCGACAGGCGCCAACAGCAGGAGAACGAGCGCGAACAGGGCCAGGGTTGTCTTGAGAAAAGCTCTTGTCTTGCTGGTCGCACGAGTCCGTGCGCTTGGTGGAAAAAACGACTGTCCATCCATACTCAAACTCCTCGTCGAAAGAGTGAGCGCAGCGAAAATACGCCGCAGATCGGGGTGGGAGAAAAAACGTATGACGGGATACTGCCGGGGGCAAGGTAAGAAACCCCGGAGGCTCGAAAGCCTCGGGGCTTCTGTCGGTTCCGACGCGTTTTTTTCGCTTGACTGAGGGAAGGCGAGAGCTACCGCCGAGTCGTAATCGCTATCACTCCGCCCATATTGCCCGTTCCGAACGTCGTGGTCGCCTCCCACGATCGGTAAAGTCGGATCGTGGCGACCTGGGATGCGGGAATGTTTCGAAGACTGCTGAGCGAGCCGTATTCCTGGCCGTCGACGTAGACGGTTGGATATGGCTGGGACTTGTTCCTGTCGAGACTCGTCTCTCCTCTGTAGGTGAGGAAGTTTGCCCTCAGCTTCTGGATCACATCATACGCGGTGGGCGCTTGCGAGCGCTCGATCTCCTCCTCGGTGATCAACTGCGATTCGCCGAGGTGCATTGGACGCAGTTGAGGGGAAGCGCACGCGAACAGAACTCCCGACAGCGCTGTCGCGAGAAAACGCGCATGGATCATTGTTCCTCTGCGAGGAGTCCCATTATCAGGGCATACCGATCGCAACTGTACGCGTGACTGGCTAATGTCGCGTGCTAATCGCGATCACGCCACCGGCGTTTCCACTGCCGAATTTCGTCGTAGCTTCCCAGGACCTGTAAAGCCTGATCGATGAGACGTCAGAAGCTGGAATGCTGCGGAGAATCGAAACAGGCCCATAAGGCTGGTCGTCGACATAAACGTTGGGGTAGGGCCTGGACGTATTCTTATCGAAACTCGTCTCGCCCCGGTAGCTGAGGAAGTTTGGCCGCAAGTTGTGAATCACCTCGTACGCGGTTGTCGCGAGTGAGGCGACAACTTCTTCCTCGGTGATCAGTTGCGGATCCCGGCCCCGTCCTGGCCCCACACGCGAAGCAGCACACGCCAACAGAGCGGCGAAAAAGAGTGGTGTGAGCTTGCGCGTTGCAACCATATCGAATTCCTAGACTGGGAATGCCATGTCTTTGTTCCAAGCCCGCATATAGCGCACCGCGCTATGAAAAAGACAAACGGGCTGCTTTCGAGGCAGCCCGCCGTCTTAATTCAAAGTCCGGCACTCCATTCTAGCAGTCCCATCAGGTGCATCCGTTGGGCTTTGTTACGCGTGCATCGCACTCGGCTTGCGGAATCGGCATCACCTTCGCGACGAACTGTCCTGGCTTGTCCAGCGGAAGCAGGCTGAGCAGACCAAAGCGCCGGTGGTCATTCCACCGCTGTCCTTCAAACAGAAGGGAGTAGCGCCTCTCGTAAAGCAGGGCGGTCAGTCCAGCTGCTGGTGTCGCGAATGCCACTGGAGACAATCCTCCTCCGGAGACCGAGCGGATGTTGTTGATATCCTGCATGGCCGCCGCGAAGTTGTTGGTAAATATGTTCGCCTCCGCGCGGATCAGCATGAGCTCCTCGTTCCGGATGATGGGAGCGGGCGAGTTCGGGGTCGCGTAAATGATGAAATGGTGGTCCGCCGGAATGTTCAGGTTCTGGGGAGGAGCCACCGGCGGGTTCGTAACGACCTTTCGCGTGTAGCGATCGTCAACGGCTCCCGACGGACCCGACTGGGCATCAGTCGCAATGCTGGCGTGGGCAAAAATATAGTTCTGCTGCGCAAAGCTGTTCCCATTGGGAGTGTCGCCAGCGGCGGTCGAATAAACGTTGTAGGTCCCTCTGTTCAAATCGGCGAGGGATGTCGCCCCGCCCACAGGCGACACAAAACTCCCGGCGAGCGCCGTGAGCGCCTGGTTATAGCATGTAACGCCGCATCCGAGCGATGCTCGATAAGCAAGCACCCTGGCGGCAATCGCGCGGTTGAATTGCAGGAACGTGGCGGGTGCGTCGAAGCCAGCGAAGCCGCTGTGGAGCGTGAAAGGGAATGACGACCCACCGGCTTGGAGATCCTTGGCGCCATCGTCGAGCGTCGCTGAAATGAACGCGTACACCGAATCACGGGACACGAACGGCGCTGGGCTGTTCGGGTCTGCCGGAATGTCTACCGGCGCACCAAGCGTATCGCGCGAGATTATGACGTAACTCAACTCCAGTGCGCGGTATGTCTTGGCAAACCCCGAAACAGCGGATTTTTGCGCGGCGGACAAAGCGGTGCTACCCGCGACATCGATGAGCTGGACGGCGTTGCGCTGATTCTGGTAACGACCAACCCAATCGCCCGATGCGAAGCCCGCGGGATCGAGACGCTGAGGCCCGGGAATTCCGACCAGGTAATTAGAGATGAATCGGCCATCGGTGGCAAAGTAATTGTACGATTCGCGGCCGAACTGACCGAAATCCTGAACCATGCCGGCCTGCGAGTTCCTGCTACCGGCCAGGATACCCGACACCAGCAGTTGCACACCGTTCGGATCCTTTCCGACCCCCTCGGTTGTCGGCTGGTTGTAGTTGGGGATGGTGAGCTTGTCGGTGTTGCATGCGGCGATTCCAGTAAGTAACAGTCCCAAACGTGCACCGTGCCAAAAGCGGCGGCGGGTCATTGCGTGTCTCCTGGGGCCTAGGCCCATGGGTTTTGAGATTCGCGTGAATGTCATGGCTAGAATCCTAGATCCAGCGACAGGTAGAAGCTCCGACTAGGCGGAAACGGGGCGAGATCCACAAAGCGCGCAACGAAATTCCCACCGTTGTTCACTTCCGGATCAAAGCCGTTGTAGTGAGAAAAGATGAACAGGTTTCGTCCGGAGAGGCTGAGCTTCCCACTCTGCGCCCCTCGGAAACGCGACGCCACCCGCGTCGGCAAGTCGTACGAGAGGTTGACCTCGCGGACCTTTGTGAACGAGCCATCGACGAGGTAGGCCGCTGTGTTGGCACCACCGCCCCACAGGTTGTATCTGTACGCGCCCAGCGTCGCGCCGACCGCGGGGTCGGGAGACGGCTTGTCATAGTCCCAGGTAGTCTGGCCTTCGTCCATGAGGTTGAGGGTCATGTTGGAAATTGTCCCTCCTCTCCGATAGTCGACGAGGACATTGAAGTTGAAGGACTTGTAGTTCACATCGTTGCCGAAGCTCATCACGTACTTGGGATTTGCATCGGCGAGCGGTTGGTTGCCCACCGTTGCTCCGTTGACAACCTTGTTTCCCCAAATTGTGGTGACAGTGTGGCCGGGCGCGAAGCGTAGGCGTCCGTAGGCATTGCCGAAGCCACCCGCTGCGGTTCCGGTGGTGAACGGCTGAACGCCCGGTGGGAAGCTGGTGATGTCGGCGCGACTCTGATACCAGGTCGTCCGCGAGGTCCAGCTGAGTTCGTTTCTCTGAATCGGCACCAGCGTGAGTCCCATCTCATAGCCCTTGGCGGTCATTTCCCCGCCGTTGACCACGGTTGCGTTGATTCCGGTCGACGGAGCGAGCTGTGGACGCACCAAAAGGTCGGTCAATTTACGATTGTAGTACGTCGCCTCCACCCGCATGCGCTGGTTCAGGAAAGCGCCGTCCAATCCCGTTTCGAACTCATTGAGGCGCTCGGGCTTGATGAGGGGATTGCCAACGGTCGATGGAAGGCCATAGGCGGCCAGACCCCCGATCAAGCCGTAGCTGGTGAGAGCAAGAAACCGGTCGCCGTAGCCGGGCTGATTTCCCGAAACGCCGTATGATGTCCGGAGCTTCAGCTCGTCAACCCCCCGCAACCCGGGCGTAAAGCGATACGACGCTGAGGTACGTGGGTAGTAAAAAACCTTTTTCGGATCGCCATTGAGGCTTGCCCGCTCGCCGCGTATGGCCCCTGAGAGATAGAGTCTCTCGCCGAGTAGCAGAAGCTCCTCCTGACCATAGGCTGCCTGGGTGCGCGACGCCTCTCGTCGATCGGTGATGCTGATATTCTGAGCTCCGGCCGCGACTGACTGCTGTGGACCGAGCCCTCGACCTACGATGTTGTAATCGTTCGCGGCGCGATCCTGAAGTTGCACCCCAGCCGACGTCGTTGCCGACACCCAACCGGGTGTGAACGCCCATACCGCACTCCCACTGATGTTCGTGAGCCGCTCAGTCCCGTTTCCCTGAACGATTGCTCCGGGAAAGGTGCCACCTTCAGTCGTACCAGCGCGCTGAAACTGTAGCGTCTGGGGCGCACGGATATAGTTCTCGTTGCTGTACCTGTCTGCGCCGCCTTGCACGCTGAAGTTCAGGTTGTTCTTGTCACCGCTGTAAGCGGCCCAGTTTGCTTTTCCGGAAAAGATCAGTCGGTAGACATCCTCATTGTTCTGCATCAGATCGAACGTCTGGAACGGGTTCGACCCACCAAGAGTTCCGCCGCCGGCAAACGGGTTCAGGACGTACTGGCCCAGAGCGTCCTTTTGCCGGAGATCGATTATCGCCGGAGTGTAGGCAAACCCGTAGAGGGGCGATGAGAACGCGTTGTCGTTGTTCGAGATTCCCCGCTGCGAAAACGAGCGGAGCAGGTTCGACCCGAGACTGATTGTGATCCGGTCTCCCACGTTCTGGTCAACGTTTGCGCGGAGAGACTGGCGCCGGGCGCCGGTCCCCTGTGCGATGCCCGCCTCTTGCTTGTCAGAGCCTGACGCGTAGTAGCGTGTGGTTCCGACTCCTCCCGATAACGACATGACCGACTCGAAGGAGGGATCCTTGCGGCCGTACAGCTCACCCTGATAATCGTAGTACGGACAACTCGTCGCACTGCACACTGCGGTCGCGGCAGCGATGCCCTCGGGATTCGCGCCGATCGCCGACAGGGCGTCCGTCAGATTCTGAAAATGCCGCGCCCCCATCTTTCGAATCAGCTCGCTCGTGCCCACCCGTTGGGTGAAATTGAAGCGAGGCGAGCCTTCCCGACCGCGCTTGGTCGTTATGATGACCACGCCGTTAGTCGCCTGCGAGCCGTAGATCGCCGACGCTGCGGCGCTCTTCAGAACCTCGACATTCTCGATGTCGTTCGGGTTGATGTCAGCGAG
>DASWBG010000215.1:0-8608 GCA_036390715.1 Gemmatimonadaceae bacterium | reverse complement strand
TCGTATTTCGCCCCTTCATGTCAACCGTCAGAGCACACTCATGCGGCGACTCTTCCTCCTCGTATTACCCGCGATTCTCAGTTGTGGCGGTGGTGGTGAATCTGCTCCTTCACGCAAAACGATCATCGACTCGCGTGACACCTACGACCCGAGATCGATGGATCCCGCCCTTTCGACAGATGTCCCGACTGGACGCGCGGTCTCCTACATCTTCGATGGACTGACGCGCTTCACTCCAGACGCGAAAGTGGTTCCCGGCCTCGCGAAATCCTGGGATCTCAGCGCGGACGGAATCACCTACACCTTCCATCTTCGCAGTGGCGTGAAGTTCCACGACGGACGACCATTTTCGGCGAAGAACGTCGTGGCAACGTTCCAGCGCGCGCTCGATCCAAAGACGAAGGGCGGACGCGGATGGCCCCTCTATCCGATCAAGGGCGCCGAGGATTTCGCCGCGAGCAAGGCGACGAGCATCAGCGGTCTCGCGGCTCCGAACGACACCACCGTCATAATCACGCTGAAGGAGCCGCTGGCGATTTTCCCGAAGATGCTGGCGATGCCCGTGAGCTCGATCGTGCCGGACAATCCGCCCGACGACTTCGGACAGAAGCCGGTTGGAACCGGACCGTGGAAATTTGTCGAGTGGAGACACGATGATTTTCTCCGATTCGCGAAAAATCCCGATTACTTCGATGGGCCGCCAAAGACCGATTCGCTGATGGCGCGCATCGTACCCGAGATGAGCACCGCCACCGCTGAATTTGAAGCGGGCAATGTCGACGTTCTTTCTGTGCCCGATGAAGCGGGCAAATCCTGGGCGGCGGATCCCGGGAAGAAAAAGCTTCTCAACTCCGCGCCGGCGCTGCGTTTCTGGTACGTCGCGATCAACGTCACGCGAGGCCCACTCGCCGATGTTCGCGTGCGACAGGCGCTCAACTACGCGACGGATGTAAGCACCATACTGAGCGCCGTCATGGCTGACCGCGGGACCGTTGCGAACGGTGTGGTTCCACCCATACTGGGCGGCTACGATCCAGGCCGCAGGCCATATCCGCACGACGTCGCCAAGGCGAAGCAACTCCTCGCCGCGGCGGGACATCCCAACGGAATCGACGTCGAGTTCTGGGCCGCGACAACCGATCAATCACCCCGCCTCTCGCAGGCAATCCAGGCGAATCTCGCCGAGGCGGGCATCAGAGCGAAGATCGTTCAGCGAGACGCGTCCTCGGTTCGCGAGGCTGCTCGCAAGGGAGCGTCCGATCTCTACGTCAAGGAGTGGTGGGCGGACTATCCGGACGCGGAAAACTTTCTGTATCCACTTCTTCACAGCAAGAACAAAGGACCGGGCGGCAACGTCTCGTTCTACTCGAATCCACATTTCGACGCGCTCGTAGATCAGGCCCATCGCGAGCAGGATGAGGCGAAGCGCAATCTGCTTTACGCCCAGGCCGATCAGCTCGAGTTCAACGACGCGCCGATGATCTATCTCTTCTTCTACAAGGATGTCTACGCGGTGCAGCCATGGATCAAGGGCTTCACCGTTCCCGCTGTCTTCAATGGCCAGCGCTGGACCGATGTGACAATCAGCAAATAGGGAAGTGCTGTCTTTCATCGTCCGGAGACTGCTGCTTTCGATCCCAACACTGTTCGGAGTGCTGGTGGTGGTCTTTCTCCTGCTCTACGTCGCTCCCGGCGATCCAGTGCAGGAGATGGTGGGCGAGCGGGCGGATCCCGAAACAATCGCGCGTCTGAGAAAAGAGTTACACCTGGACGAACCCCTGCTGAGCCAGTTCACGCATTACACCGGCGGCGTGCTGCGCGGTGATTTCGGGAACTCCTACATCACTCAGCGGCCGATCATCACGGACATTCGTGAGCGATTTCCCAAGACACTACTGCTGGCCGGGTCCGCCATGCTCCTCGCCTCCGTGCTCGGCATCACCCTCGGCGTTTTGAGCGCGCGAAATCCCGGCGGCTGGTTCGACCGGCTCGGACTGGGCGTCGCTTATCTAGGGATTTCGTTTCCCGTCTACTGGGTTGGACTCATTCTCATTCTGGTGTTCGCCGTCATGCTGCGGTGGCTCCCGCCCTCCGGGTACGGCGGCATCAAGTACCTCATTCTTCCCGCGTTCGCGCTCGGCTCGCGGTCGATTGCGTTTCTCGCGCGCGTGACGAGGTCGGCGATGCTCGACGTGTTGAGTGGCGACTTCGTTCGCACCGCGCGGGCGAAAGGATTGACGGAGCGCGTCGTGATCGTGCGACACGCACTCAGGAACGCGCTGATACCAATCATCACGGTGCTCGGACTCGACTTCGGATATTATCTCACCGGCAGCATTCTCACCGAGACGATCTTCAGCTGGCCCGGGCTCGGTCGCTACGTCGTGAATGCGATCACGCGGCGCGACCTTCCCGCGATACAGGGATCGGTGCTGTTCCTGAGCGTTGTCTTCGTCCTGGTGAATCTCATTACAGATCTCGCCTACGCCAAAGCGGATCCTCGCGTAGCATACTCCTGAGCTCCGCGATGCCGAGGAAAGAAGCGACTGCACCGGCCGCGACGGAGATAGTCCCGCGCGAGCGCGAGCTGCGAGAGCAAATCGAGAGGATCGAAAAAGAGTCGGGCGCCCGGGCCATAGCGGTGGCGTTGCGAGATGGCGAAACGGGACTCGAGCTGCACTACCACGGCGACCGCTGGTTTCACGCTGCAAGCACGATCAAGGTTCCGATACTTCTCGGCGTCTTCGCCGCGATCGATCGTGGCGAGCTGCTGCCGCATTCGCGCGTTCACATCCGCAACCGATTCCTCAGCGTCGTCGAGAACATCCCGTTCCGCGTCGAATCGGGGCGCGATTCCAACTCGGCGGTGCACAACGCAATCGGGAAGATGATGCGCGTCGATGAGTTGGCGTATCACATGATCACGACCTCCAGCAACCTGGCAACGAATCTCCTGCTCGGCGTGATCGGACCGGATGCCGTCAATCGCACGTTGAAGGAGCTGCACGTCGATCAGGGGATCGAGCTCCGGCGCGGCGTGGAAGATGAGCTCGCGTTCGAGAAGCGCATCAACAACATGGTGACCGCCGATGGTCTGCTGAGAATCCTGGTCATGCTCTCGCAAGGGAAGGCATTCTCGCCGGCGCTGTCGCGGCGAATGATGGACATCCTTCACGGCCAGGAGTTCAACCAGGGAATCCCCGCCCGCCTGCCGAAAGGCACGCGCGTCGCGCACAAGACCGGCGAGATCTCGACCGTCGCGCACGACGCCGGCGTGATCTATCTGCCCAAGCGGAAGCCTTACGTCCTCGTAATTCTGACAGAGTGGGACGTCACAGCGACCGGGCGTTCGCGGACGATCGCTGCGATCTCGCATACCATATATGAGTACCTCACCCAAGGGCCGGGGGACGAATGAGCGACCCCTCCCCCTTTGCCGAGGTTGCGGGAATGAGTGAGGCGCCGAACTTCCCGCTTCGGGTCGTTGACGGGCTTACCCTGCCTGCTGAGTATCGAAAGGCGCTCAGGCCCGGTGAGGACTGGAAGGACGCGACCGGGTTCCCTCGACAGCTACCCCGCTATTTCTATGAGATCCCTTCCTGGGATTCGGCTATGAAGATCGAGTTGGCCTCTCATTTCCTGCTCTGGGAGTTCATTCAGGTCGACGTACGCGAAGCTCCGCCATTGAGGACTTTCCCCCGGTACGTTCCGTGCGCTATAACGCTCCTGGCAGTGTGCCTGGAGAGGTTTCGGGATGCAGTCGGGACGCTGGTTCATATCTCTGCGAATGGCGGCTATCGATCGCCTTCCCACCGTTTTTCGAAGAACGCGACTCCACATGCCTGGGGAACCGCCGCCAACATCTACCGGATTGGCGATACCTACCTGGACAATCGAAGCGCGATCGAGCGGTTCAGCCTGATTGCGCGTCAGACCCTGCCGGGCATTTGGACCCGCCCTTACGGAACGCCGACCGGCTACGCTGAAGACCACCTCCACCTCGACCTTGGCTATGTGCTGTCGGTGCCACGGGACGTGAAAAGTTGAACAGCCTCTTAAAGCAGATACTCGGGAAATTCGAAGGATTTTGGGCAAAAGATGGAAATGATGCCGAAGAAGAAGAAAGGACCAGAGAACAAATCATCCACGCGCGAGCGGATCCAGCTCGCGGCGATCGGCATGGAAGCCGAATTCGCCGTGATCATGGATGGGGTGCAGGTTAAACCCGAGGACACCTTCGGCAGTCCCCGCAAGTTCATCCGTGAGAAGATGATGCACCGGAAGGGCAGGTCTTATCACCTGCCTACGGGCGGCGCGGTCTATTTCGATACCGGCGTCATCGAAGTCGCAACTCCAGTAATCGAGATCGAGCGGGGCTGTGCTGCACGCGCCGGACGCTCGCTGTGGGAAGCGATCCTGTTCGTCCGCCAGGAGCTGGATGCGTGGGAGCAGGCGCACGACAGCGATGTCCAGCTCGCCGGCTTCAGCACGCACTACAACATCTCCTTCGAGGTACCACAGACGGAGCAGGGCGCGACAAGAACAGTGGACCAGCTCGCCTACCTGCTCGCCCATATCCTTCCGGTTCCAGTGATGCTTCTCGCGGCGAACCGGCGCTCGACGGGAATCGGAGTCAGGCCACGCGGAGACCGCATCGAGGTCACCGCCGATTTCACACCGGACGCCCCACTCATGATCGCGACCGCGACTCTGATCGTGGGCATCGTCCGTGAAGTGATGCGTTGGCCTAGCTACGAAATTGGCGCGCTCGACGAGACAGACATCCCGATCATCAATGGATTCCGTCCGATGCCACACACGACCCGCAGAGGATGGCTGGCCCGCTACGATTGCTTCCCGGAGAACCCCTTCACCAGCGATATCGACGAAGACAGGTGGCCGACAACTGATGGACGGTTTCTCTCGCTGCGGCAGATTGCCGGGCTGATCACCAGGCACTTCTGGCCGTACATCCGTCGCTACTCCGATCCTTTCACGCTACGCCTCATCGGCTCGGTGATGAAAGGACGCGCGCCGTCGCTACTCGACCTCGACGATCGGCCAGCTGGCTACGAGGACGTCGGCCGACTGTGCACGTGGGACAACCTTTTTCCAGAACGCGTCCTTCCCCGCTCACAGTACGAGCGGGTGTTGATCAGAGCGATCTCGGGCGACAGGCTGCACATGGATGGCGAGTGGTACACGCCGACCGGAATGCGCGGCTGGTCACGCGTGGTGTTCCGTCGCAAGGCGGATAACTCGCGCCACATTTTCTCGCTCGACTATCTACTCGACCATCTGCGTGACTGGGAGCGCCCGTACCGAACGTCGAAACGCGGAGTTGCGCGCCGCGATCGAGAACCTTCCGCGCGGGCGTGACGCCGCGCGAAAAATGGGCGCTCGCGCGAAAAAGGCGCCCTTGCTAGGTTGTTGGCGTGTCGATCACCGCTGACGGCTTCCTCTGACAACTCATATTGCGCTCCTCCGCGGCATCAACGTCGGCGGACATCGGCAGATCGGCATGACCGATCTGCGCAATTTCATAACGCAGGTAGGGCTCCAGGACGCCAGATCGCTCCTCCAGAGCGGGAATCTCATTTTCACGAGCAAGGTGCGAACGGGCGCCGAGCTAGAGCGATTTCTGGAGTCGGAAGCCGCCGACAGACTCTCGCTCGAGGTTGATTTCTTCGTCCGCACGCCGGAGGAGTGGAAGTCCATCATCCGGCAGAACCCCTTTCGCAAGGAAGCCGAGCGCGATCCGGGGCACCTCATAGCGCTATTCCTGAAAAAAGCGCCCGATGCCAAAGAAGTCGCGGCGCTCCAGGCGGACATCAAGGGTCCCGAGGTGATCAAGGCGAAGGGGAAACAGGCCTACATCTTCTATCCGGACGGCCAGGGCCGCTCCAAGCTGACGCACACGATGATCGAGAAGCGATTGGGGCGTAGCACCGGTCGGAACTGGAACACCGTGCTCAAACTCGGGATCATCGCCAAAACAGGATCAGCGAAACTAACCCCCGTCGTGCCGCGCAGGCGCATCTGAGCTCGTAACTGCGAACTGAGAACTAAATGCTGAGGACTGCGAGCCAACTGCTATTGCGAACCGCAGACTAACTACGGATTGGGGGACTAACTGCGGATCAAGGACTCACTGCGGAGCAAGAACCAACTGCAACGTCGGGTGTGAATCCGCAGTTCGAAGTTAGTCTCTCAATCCGCAATCAGTCAGCAATCCGAAATAGCAGTTGGCCCGAAATCCTCAGCAGTTAGTTCGCAGCCCTCAGCCCGCCAGTGCGTCAAGTAATTTCTGGTGGATTCCGCCAAATCCCCCGTTCGACATTATCAGCACAACGTCCTTTGCCTTCAGCCGCGGCGTCAGATCCCTGACGATGGCATCAGCGTCCTTTAGCTGTTTCGCGCCTTTGCCCGTCGAAGCGAGATCGCGTACGAGTTGGTCCAGGTCGAGCGCCGTCTCCTTCGTGTACCGGTCGGGACGAAAGAGCGCGGCAAAAACTATCTCGTCCGCGCCGCGGAAAGCCTTCACGTAGTCGTCCTGGAATTCCCGGCGCTGCGCCGTGTAGCTGCGCGGCTCGAACACCGCGACGATGCGCCGGCCCTTGTACTTCTGCCTGATCGCATCGATCGTCTCGCGGATCGCCGTTGGATGGTGCGCGAAATCGTCGATCACCGCGACGCCGCGGACCTCGCCCCGCACTTCCATCCGTCGCTTCACGCTGGCAAAGGTGCGAAGCCCCTCGCGCACGCCGTCGCGATCCGCCTTCACCGCTTCCGCCGCGGCAATCACGGCTAGAACATTTCGGACGTTGAACGCGCCAGCTAGCGGTGTATCGACGTTTCCCCACTCCTTGTCCGATCGAAAGGCCCGGAACCGCGTTCCGCTCTCACTGAATTCGACATCGCGTGCTTGCCAGTGCGGCTGGCTGCGCGGCGGGGGCGAAGCGTCATCTCCGTAGCCGAACGACTCCACCGGCGCAAAGGATTTTGGCGCCAGCTCTCGCATGATCGGCGAATCCCATCCTGCGACCAGCACTCCGTTTTTCGGAATGAGGTTGATGAAACGTGCGAACGCGAACTTGTAAGCCTCTTCGTCGCGATAAATGTCGGCGTGATCGAACTCGATGTTGTTGACGATCGCGGTGTCCGGTAGGTAGTGCCACATCTTCGGACCCTTGTCGAAGTACGCAGTGTCATACTCGTCGGCCTCGATCACGAAATAGTGCGAGTCCGTAAGTCGATAGGACGTTCCGAAGTTCTCGGCGACCCCGCCGATAAGGAAGCTAGGATTGAGTCCCGCCGACTCGAGCACCCATGCCAGGAGCGAAGTGGTCGTCGTCTTTCCGTGCGTACCCGCCACCGCCATCGAGTGGTGACCCCAGATGAACTCCTCTTTTATGGTAGCGGCGGCAGATGTGTAGCGAAGCTTCTGGATCAGCACCGCCTCCAGCTCAGGGTTCCCTCGCGAGATGGCGTTGCCGACGATTACGATGTCCGGTCGCGGCTCGAGGTTCTCCGGGCGATACCCCTGGGTATAAGCGATGCCCATCTCCTGGAGCCCCGTCGACATTGGCGGGTATACGTTCTCGTCGGAGCCGGTGACCGTGTGACCCGCGGACTTCAAAAGGCCCGCGAGTGAGGCCATGGCGGTACCACCAATTCCAATCAGGTGATAATGAAGAGGATTCCTGCTCCGATTGTCGGGGTTTCGCGCCATCCTGCCTCGTCGTCTTTCGATTGGAGTTTGGTGTACTGGAATCTATAATGCTCTTATGACGCACCAGCCCCAGTGCGCGACGAAACGCATCCGTGTCCGCCGCCGTAGGGATCAAACACCCTAACGAGATCCATGCCGCAACGAGCCAATAAATTCTGGACGATCTTTCTCGCGACCATCCTGGTAGATGTCGCGAGCAAACGATTCGCCGTCAGTCAGCTTTCGCCTCCATACGTTCCGCACGACATCATCGACGACATTCTGCGGTTCACACTCGCGTACAACCCCGAAGGCGCGATGAGCTTTTCGCTCGGGCCCTCGTCCCGCTGGTGGTTCGTTCTTCTCTCTCTGGGCACGCTCTTCGTTCTCGCTTACATGTACCGGCAGACTCCGCGCGAGGACCGGTTCCAGATCGTATCGATCGCGCTCATTTGCGGGGGCGCTGTCGGCAATCTGCTCGACCGAATTCGGTCAGCGCGGGGAGTAGTCGATTTCATCGACATCGGCATCGGCACGCACCGCTTCTGGACGTTCAACTTCGCCGATCTGGCCGTGACGCTCGGCACCGCGATGCTCACCTGGATCCTTTGCGTGCGTACGGCAAAGGAAGAGCGCAGCGCCCACGCTCTTGCCGCGAGCGGGCCTCTCGACGAGACGAGCTAGTCGTCCTTCTGTCCGAAGATCGCCATGTTGGAGCTGTGCCCCGGATTCACCTTTTTGTCGGGATAGATCCAGTGGACGGCCTGGTTCACGGCGGTGGCGGCTTCGCCGAATCCCGTCGCGATCAGCTTCAGCTTGCCGGGATAGGTCGTGATATCACCGGCGGCATAGATTCCCGGACGCCCGGTCTCCATCAGGCTGTTGACGACGATCTCG
>DASWBG010000214.1:0-13354 GCA_036390715.1 Gemmatimonadaceae bacterium | reverse complement strand
CGGAGCTGGCTGAAGCAGCGAAAGGCGGCAGCGGTCGCGGACGCGAGGACAGGGAATGAGGCCGATCCTGCTGAGCGGAGGAACGCTGATCGATCCGTCGCAGGATCTGAACGAAGTCGGCGACGTTTTCATAACTGACGGGAAAATCGTCGGTGTGGGACGCTCGATCGAAGGGCCGGAAGAGGCCGATGTGATCGATTGCGCCGGGCTCATAGTCTCGCCCGGTTTCATCGATGTGCATTGTCACTTGCGTGAGCCTGGACGCGAGGATGTCGAGACGATCGCGACGGGAGCGCGGGCCGCAGCAGTCGGAGGATTCACCGCGGTGTGCGCAATGCCGAACACCGATCCCGTCACCGATAATCAGGCCGCAGTCGGCTTCATCGTTCGGCAGGCGCAAAGAGCCCAATCGGCGCGTGTGTATCCGATCGGCGCGATCTCCGTCGGCCAGGAGGGAAAGGCGCTCGCCGAATTCGGAGAGATGGTTGGCGCAGGCGCCGTGGCTGTCAGCGACGACGGCAAGCCGGTCGCTAGCGCGCAGTTGATGCGCACCGCGCTGGAGTACGCCCGGACTTTCAAGATTCCGGTGATCGACCACTGCGAGGAGCCCACGCTCTCGGCCGGCGGCTCGATGAACGAAGGGATTGTGAGCGCACAGCTTGGCCTCAAGGGCATTCCGGCGGAAGCGGAAGAGATCATGGTCATCCGCGATATCCTGCTTGCGCGCCTGACTGGCGGGCATGTTCACCTCGCGCACATGAGCACGAAGGGATCCGTCGAGCTGATTCGCTGGGGCAAGGACCGCGGAATAAGAGTCACCGCGGAAGTCTGTCCCCATCATCTCTCGTTGACGGAGGAAAGCGTTCGCGGCTACAACACGAATGCGAAAATGAATCCGCCACTTCGGACAGCCAAGGACGTCGAGGCCCTGCGCGATGGAGTGAAGGATGGAACCATCGATCTCATCGCCACGGATCATGCGCCGCACCACTACGACGAAAAGGAGAGAGAATTCGCCGACGCGCCGAATGGAATCGTCGGCCTGGAGACAGCGTTGGCTGTGATAGTGACGAATCTCGTCGAAACGGGCCATCTCACCTTCTCAGATCTCGTCGATCGAATGGCGTGCACTCCCGCTCGCGTTTTCAATCTTCCGGGCGGATCGCTCAAGCGCGGGGCGGTCGCGGACATTACGGTGTTCGATCCGAAATCGCGCTGGAAGGTGGACGCCTCGCAGTTCGTCTCGAAGGGACGGAACAGCCCATACGACGGCATGCCCCTGGTCGGGCGCGCCACTTGTACTATTGTGGCAGGGTCGGTCGTCTTTCGATCGGGGATTCCCGCCCGCGGTCGGGAGAAGATGAATCGAACAAGGGGATGAAGTACGATGGCTGAGAAGGAGCCGGTCTCGCTGGACGCGCTCAATGGGCTCCTGAAGGAGCGCCAGAGATACGACGAGTGGCTGACCGCGCTGGAAGAGAAGCGCGCGACCACACCTGATTCCGTATATCAGCGTGTTCAGTCGGACTATCAGACGCGCCTGCGTGAGGTTTCGAGCAAGCTGGCTGAACGTGCTGGCGAGCTGCGCGAGAACATCGACGCGTTGACCGTAAGGCTCGACGAGATTTCCCGCCAGGAGCGTCAGCAACGCGAGGCGCGGCAGGAGGCCGAACTACGCGCCGCGGTCGGAGAGTACACAGACAAGCAGTGGAAGGAGATCGGTGGGGCCTGGGACAAGGAGCTCGCGCGCCTCGTCAAGGAGAAGGGGGCAGTTGACGCCCAGCTGAACGAGCTGAGTCGGATATTCGCTCTGAGCGTGAAGGAAAAGCAGGCCGAAACGATCGCAGGCAGAGCG
This sequence comes from Gemmatimonadaceae bacterium, assembly GCA_036390715.1. GTDB lineage: Bacteria > Gemmatimonadota > Gemmatimonadetes > Gemmatimonadales > Gemmatimonadaceae > UBA4720. The sequence continues at coordinate 11,499 of DASWBG010000214.1, read as the reverse complement.
GTATCAGGCGATGGTTCGCGGCCGCCGATATCTCCCGTGGTGCCCCGTCCGGCGATTCCTGAGCCACCAACGCTCAATCCGCCAGCTCGCGTCGAGCAGCTGGCGCCGGCGCGCTCGCAGCAGCCGTCTCAAAACCCTCCCAATAGCCGTTCGCCATTCGACGAGTTTCCGGTTCTTCGACCGGGCGGCGGATCCAGCGCGCCTCCGTCTACAGCGGTCGCAACTCCGCCTTCGGTTCCGAAAACGGGGGGCACACAGGACCCTCGATCGGAGCAGCACAAAACGCTCAAGTGTCCCGAGTGCGGGGCCGCGAACTATCCTACCGAGTGGTACTGCGAGAGATGCGGCGGCGAGCTGGCCACGATGTAATAAAAAAGGGCGCCTCGAGGCGCCCTTTCTATTGCGTGTGAGTTTTACTTTCCGGCTTTCGCCATTCTGCTTTTGTGGCGAGCTGCCGCATTTCTGTGGATCAGTCCCTTCCGCGACGCCCGGTCGAGCAGCTTCACGGCGGCCAGTCTCTCCTCGGCGGTTCCAGCGGATGCCCTTTTGAGGGCGGTGCGGAGCGCGGACTTCTGAGCGCGGTTGCGGATGGCAGCGGCACGTGATTTCCGCATGTTCTTTTTCGCTGAAGCAAGATTTGGCACGAACTGATCTCCGGGTCTTTGGGGCTGTGGTGTAGCCCTGAAATTTGCCCTTGAGAGAGGCTCACGTCAACCCGCGCGTGCCAGTTCTGTCGAGGGTAAATCGCGACAATCGATCCCCATCGTTCCTTCGATGTCGCTTTATTCAGGCCCGGGATCAGCACATACGACTCGAAACACGATCCGGATTAGTTTTGCCGGCGGGTGCCGAGCGATGGCGAGAAATGCTAACTTCAACGAGCGGATCTACGACTCTAGCCTGAGCCCATTGGACAAATCGATTCAGCAGTTCATCCTCGTCGCGCCAGTGCTGCTGTTTTCAATGGTCGCGCACGAGTACGCCCATGGCTACGCCGCGCTCAAACAGGGAGACTCCACAGCTTACTCCCTTGGCCGTCTGACTTGGAACCCAATCCCGCACATCGATCTGTTCATGACGATCCTGTTGCCGCTGCTCACGTTTTTCACCACCGGGATCGCGTTCGGGGGGGCGAAACCGGTGCCGGTGATTCCGCGCAACTATCGTAATTTCAAGCGTGGGGACATCATCGTCTCGCTCGCGGGCGTGGCGACCAATTTTGTTATCGCGCTCCTTTGCATTCCGCTGATCGTTCTGGTCGGATTTCTGGGCCGCCTGTTCCCGTGGCTGTCGGACACGGGCGCCATTCTGCAGGCAATGCTACTCTACGGAGTGCTGATCAATCTCGCGCTCGCCACCTTCAATCTCATTCCGATTCCGCCTCTCGATGGATCGCACGTATTCAAGTACATCCTTCCTCCCGCCTGGGCGCTCAGCTACCAACGTCTCGGCGCATACGGATTGCTGATACTTTTCCTGCTCATCAGCTTTGGAGCTCCAGTGCTCAACCTTTGGTTCAGGCCGGTGTTCCTGCTCGACAGGCTAGCCACCCGCGTTGTGTTTCCCTACATCCTTCCCAGTCCGTGGACGATGTGACCACGCTGACGCCCGGTTCGTTCGCGGTCGCCGAGTCAGCGGTGTCCGAAGTCTTCGTCGTCGAGCTGGCGGAATACTCAGGCCCTCTCGATCTCCTGCTCACGCTCATTCGTGACGAGCAGATCGACATCTACGACATTCCCATAGCTCGGATCGCCGAGCAATTTCTGGCGCGAATTTCGTCGCTCAAGCTGGACGAAGCCGCCGACTATCTCGAGATGGCGGCCAGGCTCGTCCGGATCAAGGCGCAAATGCTTCTTCCCCGCCGTGAGGGTGAAGACGTGTGGGAGGATCCACGCGCCGAACTGGTGCGGCGACTCCTCGAGTACCAGCAGGTCCGAGAAGTCGTAGATGTCCTCGAGCGCCGAAGTGAGGATCGGCGCGGACGCTTTGCGCGGGCGTATTCTCAGCAGGCGGTACAGATCCCGGTGGCCGGCGCGCTGTCGCTTTCTCTTCCTGAGCTCCTCGCGGCGGTCGATCGCGTGCTGCGGCTGGCCAGAAAGCCGCACGTCCACGACGTCATTCCGCGGGCGCTCGACGTGGATGGCGCGATAGGAATCGTTCGGGCATTGCTCGCGATCAGGGCGCGCGCGCAATGGAAAGACATCCTTCCGAAAAAGGCAGAGCCGTGGGAAGTCCTCTCACTTCTGCTTGCACTTCTGGAGCTCGCGAAGCGTGGAGAGCTCCGACTGGTGCAGCCGCACGCGTTCGCCGCGTTCGAGATAACACGTGACTCCTCTAGCGAAGCTGCTTGAAGCGGCGCTCTTCGCGAGCGCCACTCCGGTTCCCGCCGATGCTTTGCGCGCGATAGCCGCTCACGCGGACGACGCGGAGACAACGCTCGAGTCCGCGCTCGAAGAGCTGCGCCTGCACTACGACACGGAAGGTCACGGTGTCGAGCTTGTGGCGGTTGCCGGAGGGTGGCAGATCCTGACCCGACCCGAGTACACCGAAGCAATAGAACGGGCACAGCTCGCGGCTCGGCCCCAGCGGTTATCGACGGCGGCGCTCGAGACGCTGGCGATAATTGCCTACCGGCAGCCGATTGGCCGCTCCGAGATCGAGGAGATCAGAGGTGTAGGTGCGGGGGCAATTCTCAAGTCCCTCCACGAGCGTGGGCTGATCGATGTCGTGGGTCGCGGTGAAGGCCTGGGGCGTCCGCTCCTCTATGGCACTACAACGCTCTTCCTCGAGCAGTTTGCGCTGAGGCATCTGGAAGAGCTCCCGCGCGCCGACGAGCTCGCGATCGCGTTGCGGGCACCACGCCAGGCGACGCCGCCAGGGGGAGTGCCGGCTATCAAGGACAACGGTGAGGCGCCCCCGCGGGCAGATTGATGCCCGGATCAATGCGAATTCAGCGCGCGCTGGCGCGCGCGGGAATCGCTTCTCGTCGTCGGGCCGAAGAGCTGGTTGCCGCGGGCCGCGTTCGCATCAATGGAGCAGTCGCGGAAACCGGTCAGAGCGTCGACCCTGAACACGACAAAATCACCGTCGATGGCAAGGCCGTTGCTTTACCAGCGGCACCGGATTGGATCGTTCTCAACAAACCGACGGGGGTGCTTACCACTCGTTCCGATCCGGGAGGTCGGCGGACGGTTTTCGATCTGATCGACGACGTGCCGGGACTGACATATGTCGGACGACTCGACTACATGACGGAAGGCGTGCTGCTGCTCACTACCGATGGCGATGCGGCGCACAAATTGACACACCCGAGCAGCGAAATCGAGCGAACGTATGTAGCAACGGTGCGCGGCGACGGTGCGGATGCGGCACGAGCCGCGATGAAGGGTGTAGAGCTGGAAGACGGGCTGGTGATGCCGACTGCGGTGTCAGCCAGGCGGATCGGTCGGGGCAGGTGGGACGTGGAGCTCACGATCGCGGAAGGCAAGACGAGGGAAGTTCGACGGTTGTGTGAAGCGCTGGATCTCGAAGTCGAGCGGCTGGTGCGGACGAAGTTCGGTCCGGTGAAACTCGGGACGCTGGAGTCAGGCAGGACGCGCCTGCTGACGGCGCGCGAGACGGAGATCATTGCCGCACTCACCAAGAGCGGTGGCAAGAGCAAGAACACTACGGGAGGGGCAAGACGTGAACGGAACCACCGCAATAGCCGCTGATGCATCGATGGTGCAGGAGGTGGTGCATCAAGTAGGTCGACGAATCGTCGGCCAGGATTACATGGTCGAGCGTCTCATGATAAGCCTCCTCACGGGTGGTCACGTGCTGCTCGAGGGAGTCCCCGGACTCGCGAAGACTCTGACAGTCCGGACGCTGGCGGAGACGATCAACACCACATTCAGCCGGATTCAGTTCACCCCCGATCTGCTTCCGGCGGACGTCGTCGGCACTCAGATCTACGACCAGTCGAATGGAAAGTTCTCGGTCAAGAAGGGGCCGATATTCGCCAACATCATTCTGGCGGACGAAATCAACCGCGCGCCGGCGAAGGTGCAGGCAGCCCTGCTCGAAGCGATGCAGGAAAAGCAGGTGACGATTGGCGGTACAACCCACATTCTGGAAGAGCCGTTTCTCGTTCTCGCGACGCAGAATCCGATCGAGCAGGAAGGGACGTACCCGCTGCCCGAAGCGCAGGTCGACCGCTTCATGCTGAAGCTCCACGTCGGCTATCCGTCGCGCGACGAAGAGAAGGAAGTGCTCCGAAGGATGGCGAGCGGTGATCCCATTCCGGTCGATCGCGTTGCCACGCCGAAACAAATACTGGAGACCCGCCGCCACATCGCCGAACTGTACATCGATGAGCGCGTGGTCGATTACATCGTCGAGATCGTCCACGCTACCCGAAATCCCGATCAATCGGGACTTCCCGAGCTGAAGCCGCTGATCGAATACGGCGCTAGCCCGCGTGCGACGTTGGCGCTGGCCCAGGGATCCCGCGCCCACGCGTTTCTTCGGGGGCGGGCGTTCGTGACGCCCGATGACGTAAAAGCGATCGCGCCCGACGTTCTACGTCACCGCGTGCTCCGCACCTACGAGGCAGAGGCAGAAGAGGTCACGAGCGACGAGATCGTCGGCCGCATTCTGGAAGCGATACCCGTTCCGTGATCGGCATTTTCCGATCTCGCCGGCGCCAAAAAGAGGCGCCCAAGCGGACTCCCGAGAAACCGATGGGAGTGCCGTCCGAGATTTTGCGCCAGGTGAAGCTGATCGAACTGCGGACGCGCGGACTTGTCAACTCCGTTTTCACCGGGGAGTACCGCTCGGTATTCAAGGGCCAGGGAATGGAGTTCTCGGAAGTACGAGAGTATCAGCCGGGGGATGAAGTCCGGTCGATCGACTGGAACGTTACCGCCAGAATGCGCCGACCCTTCGTCAAGCGGTACGTCGAAGAGCGCGAGCTAACTGTGATGCTGGTAGTCGATCTCTCGGGTTCTGAGAGATTCGGGACAGTGAAACGATTCAAGAGCGAGCTGGCGAGCGAGCTTGCCGCGGTCCTCGCGATGTCGGCGGTCCAGAACAACGACCGCGTTGGGGTTCTTCTCTTCACCGATCGCATCGAGCACGTCGTTCCGCCGCGAAAGGGAAGACGTCACGTGCTGCGAATCATTCGCGATCTCCTCGCGTTTGAGCCTGTCGGGCGGGGAACCAACATGGTGACCGCAATCGACTACGTCGCAAAAATGCTCAACCAGAAGGCGATCGTATTCATCGTCTCCGATTTTCTGGAAGCAGATATCTCCCATCCGCTGAAGATCCTGGCGCAGCGGCACGACGTCGTGGCAGTCACCGTGGAGGATCCGAGTGAGCGCGATCTGCCTGACATTGGGATCGCTCGGCTGATTGATCCCGAAACCGGTGATACGTTCGAGGTCGACACCAGTAGTTCCAACGTTCGTGACGCATACTCGGAGCGGGTAGCGACCGAGCGGGAGGAACGGAAGCATCTGCTGCGAAGGCTCGCGATCGACGAGATCTCCGTAAGGACAGAGGGCGGCGTCGTCGAGCCACTTCTCCGTTTCTTCCGCGCCAGAGAGACACGACTCCGGCGGTGAGCTACATGAGCCTCCTGCTATTGCTGCTGCAAGCGATAGCTCCCCGAGCAGCCCAGAGTCCGCAGACCGCACTGCCGGTGCAGATGGGGTACAGGGTGAGCCCCGACACGGTTCTCATCGGACAGCCATTCAACCTGTTCATCAAGGTGTTGGCTCCGAAGGGAGTGCGCTTCGAGTTTCCTCTGGGGCCTGACACGACGACGCAGAATGGCGTTCGGCCGATCGAGCTTCGCGGGGAGAAAGTCGTCTCGATGCTCAGCGACACCGCGGTCGCTCTTTATCATGTCGTCGCGTGGGATATCGGTACTCAGCCGCTAAGGTTTCCCGATGTACGAGTCACGTTCGAGGGCCAGGAGCGTCGCCTTCCTCTGACTGCGGCTTCGGTCTTCGTCAAATCCGTTCTCCCCGCCGACACATCGCTGCGGATTCCGAAACCGGCGCGGCCTCTGATCGTTTTGCCCGTCGTCAATTGGCTGCTCTGGCTCGGGCTGCTCGCTGCGGCGATCGCGGCGGTTCTTCTCTGGTGGGCGTGGCGGAGATACCGAAACCGCCCGAAGCCGCCGATCGATCCGTATGTTCGAGCGCAGCAGGAATTCGCGCGGATTGCGGCGCGTCGATTGCTCGAGGATGGTCAATCCGAAGAGTACTTCGCCGCAATGGTGGACGTCGCGCGCGAATATCTCGTGGCGCGAATCCCGGGGGTTCGACGCTCCGACACTTCCTCCGAGCTTGTGCGCGCGATGAAGCCCCGCGACGGAGTGGAGGCGGAGCTACCTCGATTGCTCGATGAGGCTGACCTGGTGAAGTTCGCGCGGGCCGAAATTGCGCGCGAGGAAGCGAGAGAGGCCGGACTGGCTCTCAAAGCAATCGTCGATCACGTCGAGGGGCGTGTAAATCCCGAGTCTGAAATCGCGAAGCGCAGCGCGGCCGCGAAGGAGCGGGCCGCGTGAGCGTATTCGGATTGTTTGAGTTCTATACTCCCGAAGCATTGTGGTTGCTGCTGCTCCTCCCGGCGTGGTGGGTATGGCGGCGGCTGCGCCGCAAGGATGCGATTGTTTTCTCCCGCACGTCGGTATTGGCCACCGGGCCACACGTTGGAAGCTGGGTGCCTAGGGCGATATTCGTGCTGCGGAACATCGCTCTCGCATCGTTCGTCGTCGCGCTCGCCCGACCGCGTTCCGGCGCGCATACGGAAACCCAGACGAGCGAAGGAATCAACATCGTTATGGCGATCGACCTTTCCAGCTCGATGCTCGCTCTCGATTTTCGTCCCGCCAATCGCATTGAGGTAGCGAAGGCAACGGTCAAGCAATTCATAGCGAGACGAACATCGGATCGGATCGGCATTGTAGCGTTCGCGGGCGAGGCTCTGACCCAGGTCCCTCTCACCACCGACTATCCAGTCGTGATGCAGGCGGTGTCGAATCTACAGGCGGGACAGCTCGAGGATGGCACCGCGATCGGAAACGCGATTGCAACCGCCGCTAACAGGCTTCGGGACGCACCGGGGAAATCACGCGTTCTGATTCTTCTCACGGACGGCGTCAACAATCGCGGGAGCATCGAGCCGCTGGTTGCGGCGAAAGCGGCGGAGGCGTACGGAATAAAGATCTATGGAATCGGGGTGGGCAGCGTTGGAATGGCCCCCGTACCCGTCGGGCGCAACGCCAACGGGAGCCTGCGTTATGAGTACCAGCCGGTGGAAATCGACGAAGCACTGCTCAGCAACATTGCGCGCATGACTGGCGGCAGATACTTCCGCGCCCGCGACGCAGCCGCGCTTCAGAACATTTACGCTCAAATCGATCAGATGGAGCGCGCACCCGTCCATTCGAGCACGGTAGTGAGATACAGAGAGCTGTACCGCTGGCCGCTGACCATCGGCCTTCTCGCGCTGTTCGCCGAGTTTGCACTCGTGGCTTGGAGGGCTCCGCTGCCGTGACGAAGTCAACACTTCTCCAGTACATCCAGTGGCCATGGGCTCTCGCGTTGGCCATCCTGCTGCCCGTCGTGACGGCGTGGCTCGTGGCCTGGGGAATTCGTGCACGCAGAACGCGTCTCGCGCGGCTCGGGACTCCGTCGATGGTAGCGCGACTCGCGCCCTCGATTACACAGCAACGCACATGGTCGACGGCGTCCCGCGCCGCGCTCGCCACATTGCTACTTGGCCTGGCGCTCGCTGGTCCTCGCTGGGGTGTCGAGCAGAACGTGGTCAAACAGCAGGGCATAGATGTGGTACTGGCGCTCGATGCTTCTCTCTCCATGCTCGCAACCGACGAGAAGCCCAGCAGGCTTCAGGCGATGAAGCAGGAAATCGACCGATTGAGAGATCTGTCGCCGGGCGACCGCTTCGCGTTGCTCGCGTTCGCGGGGCGGAGCTACATCCTCACGCCTCTCACCGTGGACAACAGCGCACTCGACCTCTTTCTGCAGAATCTCGATCCGTCGATCGTGGGGCAGGGCGGGAGCTCACTCGCCAGCGCGCTGCGTCAGGCGACAAACCTTCTCGCGCTCAACAAATCGCAGGGAGACAAGGCGATCATTCTGATGAGCGACGGCGAAGGGTTCGACAACCCGGAGGAGGTTCTGACCGAAGCTCGGCGCGCCAGGGAGATGGGGTTCACGATCATCACGGTGGGATTCGGAACGCCCGAGGGATCCACCATTCCGATCGTCGAGAACCGCGTAGTCACACAGAAGCGCGACGAGAACGGCAACATCGTTGTCACCCACTATGATCCTGCGCTACTCAAGGCGATCGCGGACGAAGCGAAGGGCGTTTTCATCGACGCGCGCACGCCCGACAAAGCGGGGAAAATCCGGCAAGCGCTCAATAGCCTTCACGCCAATCCGCGTTCTCTGGTCTCCGGAGAGAACCTGGGCACGCAGTTCCAATGGTTCGTGCTCGCTGCTCTTCTACTCCTTACGCTTGACACATTTCTGCAGACGCATCGTCGTCGCAGGAGAGCGGTTGCGGCGGCGGCCACCACAGCGACGATGCTCTTGCTCACGGCCTCGTGCCGGCCCGTCGAACGCGACAAGCCGGCGATCGCGCTCTACAATGCGGGGACAAAGCTTCTACTGCGCGACTCCCTGACCCCCGCCATACCACCGCTGACGAAAGCTTCCGACTCGAAGGATTTGGAAGTCAGGCATCACGCGCGATTCAACCTCGGGCTCGACTATCTAATTCAGGGACGTCGTGCGAAGGATTCCGCCGACATTCCGCTTGACAGCGCGCTCTATCGCTACAAGCAGATACTTGAAGTTGCCGTTTCTGATTCTGACGCGCGGTGGAATTACGAGCTGGCGTTGAGGCAAAAAAAGGGTGGTGGCGGCGGAGGTGGAGGAGGTGGTGGCGGCGGTGGTGGCGGCGGGCAGAGCAAGAAACCGAGCCCGTCACCCGCGGCCAGTCAGAACCAGGCCCCGGCTCCCAAGCCGGTTCCCGGAATGACGCCGCAGCAGGCGGAAGCCGTGCTCAACGCCGCGGAGGACAAGGAGACCGACGTCCAGGGCAAGCGGCAAAAGAAGAACGTGCCGACTCCACCGAGGGGCAAGGATTGGTAGTTTCGATGTTACCATGCCGGTGATTTCAATTCTTCCCAGCTCCGTCGCGGACCAGATCGCGGCGGGCGAAGTTGTCGAGCGCCCATCGTCGGTGGTGAAAGAGCTCGTCGAGAACGCGATGGATGCCGGCGCTACGGTCATCGAGATCTCACTCGAGGATGGCGGACGCAAGCTGATTCGCGTGAGCGACGATGGCACCGGCATCTCGAGTGAAGATGTGCCGCGCGCTCTCGCCCGCCACGGCACCTCGAAAATCAGCAAGGCTTCGGATCTTGTCGGCGTGTCGACCTTCGGCTTCCGCGGAGAAGCACTGCCCGCAATCGCCTCGGTTTCGCAGTTCGAGATACAGACAGCAGCTGCCGATGGAGAAGGTACGTCGATCCGAGTCGCCGGTGGGCAGATCTCTCCGGCCGAGCGGATCGCGCGGCGAAGGGGAACCACGGTGTCGGTCGCCCAGTTGTTCTACAACGTGCCCGCGAGGCTCAAGTTTCTGCGCAGTGCCAGATCGGAATGGAGAAGCGCTGTCGAATCGCTGACTGCGCTGGCACTCACACAGCCTTCCGTTCGGATCCACCTGTCACACGACGGCAAGAACGCGCTAACGCTGCCACCGGTCTCGAGCATTCGGTCGCGCCTCGGCGCTGTCTGGGGCGGGCGGTACGCGGAGGATTTGCTCGACGTCGACGATGTCGCCGGACCGATTCACACCAGTGGCCTCGTCCAGCGACCGGCGGACGTCGGCACCTCCACGCGTCGCGGGTTCCTCTCGATCAATGGTCGCGCCGTACGCGACGCCGGAATCGCCCGGGCGGTAGAGTCCGCATACCGTTCCACAATCGTCGCTGGGGTGCGGCCATCGTTCTTCCTCAACGTCACAGTGCCCGCTGACGCCGTCGATGTGAACGTTCATCCCGCCAAGGCGGAAGTTCGATTCCGCGACCGGTGGACTGTCGAGCGCGCGGTCGAAACGGCGGTGAGACGCTCGCTCGGGACCCTGGACAGCGCGGCGTCGCTTGGCTTTCGCGGCTCGAGCTTCAGCTTTCGGCCGCTCGATCTGCCCCCGAATCCCGACTCGGAGATCCTTCGCCCGCGCACCGACGATGACTCGCCCTTGTTCGCGGACAGCACGACTGCTGACGATGGCGCTGAATACGCGACCGACATTTCCACGGGCAGTGTCGCGGCTCCGGCGCAACCAATCCCGCCTCTCTTCCAGCTGCGGCACACATACATCGCATTCGAGCACGAAGACGGACTGGTTCTGATCGATCAGCATTCCGCCCACGAACGCGTTCTCTACGAGCAATTCATGCACACGCTGGAGAGCGGAGCGGCTCCCGCCCAGCGGTTGCTGCTTCCCCTGACCCTTCATCTCGGTCCGGCTGAGGGCGAGGCGTTCGACTCCAATCGGGAGTATCTCGAGCGCCTGGGTTTCGAAGTAGAGGGATTTGGGGGACACACGCTCATCGTCAACACCGTGCCAATGCCGCACCAGCGCTTTGATGCCGAGCGTTGTCTGCGTGAAACTTTGGACTCGCTGACTGGCGACCGCGTCGCGGGAGCGGCGGCAAAACACGAAAGACTCGCGGCCACCGTCGCCTGCAAGGCTGCGATCAAGGCTGGCGAGGAGCTTTCGCAGGGGGAGATGCGGTCGCTCTTCGCGGCACTGCGGGATACCACGCTGCCCGCGCACGACGTGCACGGCCGCTCCACGATCGTTCATCTCACATGGGACGAGGTAGAGCGGCGCTTTGGCAGGCGATAGACTGCGAGTGATCTGTGGTCCGACCGCCGCAGGCAAATCCGCGGTTGCCATGGAGCTTTGCGAGATGCACAACGCCGCGATTCTGAGCGCGGATTCGCGACAGATCTATCGGAGCTTCGACATCGGAACTGCCAAACCGACGCATGAGCAACGCGCGCGGGTCACCCACTACGGCATCGATGTCGCCGACCCCCAAGAGCGCTACTCCGCCGCCCGATGGGCGAGCGAAGCGAAGGACTGGATTCAATGCGCTGACAAAGCCGGGAAAGACGCAGTAATCGTTGGAGGAACGGGACTCTATATCAAAGCCCTCGTCGACCCACTTTTCTCTGCGCCGGAAATGGATCCAGTCCAGCGGTCCCAGCTCGAGCGCGAGCTCGAGATCAAGCCGCTCGGCGAACTGCGCCGCTGGTGCGAGGAGCTTGACCCTGCGCGAGCGCATCTAGGCAGGACGCAGCTGTTACGCGCAATTGAGACGGCTCTGCTCTCGGGCGCGCGCATCAGCGAGCTTCACGCGGAACACAGAGCGGTGACAGCCGTCGAAGTTCAGGACGAAAGTGT
>DASWBG010000213.1:0-10564 GCA_036390715.1 Gemmatimonadaceae bacterium | reverse complement strand
CATCTGACAGGCTAAGAGCAATGCCACAAGGGCGCATTCTTTTTTCGATACGTAGCGTCTGATCATCGGGGCTCCCCGGATTGGACAGTGTCCGCTGGATCGTGCTACAATAACCGCATGCCAAATGTGCACTCACCCGATGCTGCATTTTACATCCTGCAGATTCTGGTCTCCGCCTTTCTCGCAGTGCTGTTTCTTCAGTCGGGCATCGACAAGGTCGTGGATCGCCGGGGAAATCGCGAGTACCTCAATGAGCATTTCGCGAAGAGCCCACTGGCGGGCACAGTCGGGCCGATGTTCGCGGTCATTACGGTTCTCGAGATTTCAGCCGGAGCACTGAGCGGCGTCGGGTGCGCACTGCTGGTCGTGACGCACGACAGCACAGTGGCGTACCTCGGCGCCGTGATTGCCGGCGTCAATATCGTCGCGCTGTTCTTCGGCCAGCGGGTGTCAAAAGACTACGCTGGGGCGGCGGCGCTCGTGCCGTACTTTCTCCTCACGCTCGCGGCGATATACTTGCTCGCGGAACACTGAAATCCGGGATCGATTGTAAAAGAACTGGATTCCGAGATCTCAAAAACTGAACTGAACGCGATCCGAGATCTCAAAACTGAAAAGAACGGGATCCCAGTGCCGGTCGCGCAATAGATGCCATTGCTAGCGCATCTCCCGAATCATCACCCCCCGGGCCGCCAATTCCCGGATGTATTTCTCGGCGGGTACCGCCTCGTCCGGAGTGAACACACCCGCTTTTCCGATTTCCCCTCGGGCCTGCATCTGCCCGGTGATCGAGAGTGAGTAACCCGTCGAGCGCTCCATCGCGCTGATTCCGTTCTCTTCGTCGTAGTAGTCCACCATCTCCCACCCGATCCGCTTCGGTTTTCCGTCCTTCGTGCCCTCGGCGTAGACGCGTAGTGCGACGAGATCGTGCGCGTTCGGCTTGGTGAGGCGCGGACCCATCGCCGCCACGACGAGATCGCGCGGAACGACTTTGACTCCCTTTACATCGACAGGATTCAGCTCGAGCAGACCGAGCTCACGAATCGCTTCCATTATGCGCGCGTGACCTGGATAGCGAAGCGTCTTGTACTCCATCGTCGGAATCCTTCCCTCGTAGCGGAACGCCATGGTCGACAGGCCCCCCGCCGTGTGGAACCCCTCGAGCTCGCCCAACGATCCGCCGAAGTTGACGGCTTCGATCTCCGACAGAGCTTTTACTTGCGTTAGCTTCCCTTTGCGCAGCACCGAGGAGAGCGTGGTGTAATAGTCGAGCACTCCCTCGAGTGAATAGACGATCTGATAATTGAGCGGCGGCTCCGGCCGCTGCGGCAGTCCGCCGACAAAGATGCGAACGGTCTCGACAGCGTCCAGCTGCCGGATCGCGTGCTCGGCGAGAATATTCACCATTCCTGGCGCGAGACCGCAGTCGGGGATGATGCTGATTCCCTTTTGCTTCGCGGCCGCGTCCAGCGTCTTCTGCTTGAAGACGATCTCGGTATTTCCACCCAGATCCGAGAAGTGTATCCCGGCCTCGACCGCGATCGCCGCGAGCTCAAAATTGAAGTAGTACGGGATCGCGCTCATCGCCGCGTCGGACTGTCGCATCAGCGCGAGCACCGCTTCCTTGTCGCGCACGTCGAGAGTGGTGAAGATCAGCCTTTCGCCAGAGTACGGGGCGAGGAATTGCGCGAGATGGCCGGTGTGGTGATCGGCCAGGCGAACTTCCTTTACTTCGGGGTTTTGCAGCAAATCATACGCGCACGCGGAGCCCTGCAGCCCCGCGCCAAGCACTAACATTCGCATTACGTGTGGATCTCCGGATTCTTGAGCTGGACCTGCTCTGGCAATTTACGGACGCGACGTGGCTCCCGTTACCCCGCGTGATCGATTTGCGGTTCCGCGAACGTGATTAGGTTCCAATCAGTGCAATTGTTGAATGACAAATGAGCCAGCAACTTGAACAAGCAATGATACCACAAGCTGACGGCGCGAACTGGCGGGATCACCTCATCGAGACGCCAGCGCGGATAGAAACCCTGCTCGAGAACACGCATCGCATCGCTGTGCTCGGGATCAAGCCCGATCCGGACCAGCCGGCTTACTACGTTCCCGACCACGCGGAGCAAGTTGGATACGAGATCGTCCCCGTCCCGGTCTACTACCCGGATCTCACCGAAATCATGGGAAAGAAGGTCTACAGGAAGCTCACCGACATTCCGGGCGACATCGACATGGTCAATGTCTTTCGACGTCCCAAGGACATCCCACCGCACGTCGATGACATCATCGCCAAGAAACCGAAGTCAGTCTGGTTTCAGCTCGGGATCCGGAACGACGAGGCCGCAGAGAAGCTCGCGCGCGCGGGAATCGATGTTGTGCAGGACCACTGCCTTCTCGTCGAGCTTCGGAGAATCGGCCGGTAACCGGCTTGCACTACGAACTGCGATCCGTAGTAGCAGTTTGGCTCGTAGTCCTCAGCCGTTAGTTCGCAGTTCGTAGCTACCAGGTCACTGTATAGACTACTGGCTCGATGGCGATCCCATTTGGATCGGAACTCTGCTTCGGCGCGATTGCCACGATGTACCGGCCTCCAGCAGTAGCGGCGAGCGCGATTCCGGCACCCACAACTCTCTGCGCCCCCGTGCTGCCTACTCCGGGCGGCTCCGCGATCGTGATCACTCCGCGCACGGTCTGGATCGTGAAAGTCTGATTGCCGCGCTGGATCTGAATCGGCGGGGACTGATACAAATCGATCGCGAGCGACCGGTCCAGGGTCGGGCCGCCAGTGAACTTCACATCGGCGAGCTTCGCGCTCGACGGCAGCGTACCGTGCAGTGCACCCGTCACCGGGTCGAGAGCCGCCCAGGTCTGACTCGGCTCGTCATCCAGAGCGCGCGCGGGGCTGTTGCCGAGCGCCAGCGTGGAGCCATCGGTGGTCCAGCGAACGCGCCAGCCGCGGGCGACGGGAAACAGTTTCGGAGCGGCGCTGTCGGCCGCTGCCAGTGCACGCGGATTCTCCGGAATATGGATGACGCCTGGCTGCGCGACGGCCCGGGCAAGTGACATCCCGCTCGAGGAGAACGAGCCAGCGCGGAGAGTCGCCGTATCGATCGAGGTGCGGCGCGCAACGTCCGTGAGCAGATCGCTTCCCGTTCCGGCGCCACCAACAACCGTGTATGCGCGTCCGAACCCAATCCATTTCCAGTCCGGTGAAGGCGCGACATCCCACACGCTGTCCATCTGAGTCTGGAATCCGCGCGCTTCGTCGCCGAAGAAGAACCCATTCGGAACCGGCTCGTTTTCGACGCCCCCGGGATCGGCGACCACCAGGACCGCTTTTCTGTCCGGCGAGAACGTCCACAACACCCTCTCGGCCATACCATGGGTGCCGCGGTTCACCGGCGTCACGGTCACAACCGGGGCTAGATGGGTCGTGTCAGCGGTCGTTTCTTTTTTTCCGGAGTCGACGACGCAGCCCGCGAGCAGAAGCGGGAAGAGGGACGCGGGAAGCGGGAAGCGGGGCCGGCGGAATCGGAGGAAATCGAGCATTGGCGGAAGTGGCGAACGTGGAGCGCCAGTGTGACGACAGCGCCAGAGTGAGTTAAAAAGCTAAGCGCCTTTTACCCCTCCCGCTTCCCTCTTCCCGCCCTTTAGACGCAGACCAGATTACGTCCGCCGGCCTTGGCACGATAGAGTGCGCGATCCGCGCAGTCGAGCAGATCTTCCGCTGTCTCGACCTTGGGCTCGGGGAAATCGGCTACCCCGATGCTGACGGTGAGGCGGAGGGGGTCGCCCTTACCGATGTCGAACTCGTGCGCCTGAATCTTGTCGCGGAGTCTCTCCGCGAACGCGATCGCGCCGGCTTCGCCGGTTTCGGGCACGGCGATCACGAACTCGTCGCCGCCATAACGGGCGACGGAATCGACGCTGCGTGCGGTGCGGGCGAGCAGAAGCGCGACTTCCACCAGCACCTGGTCGCCCGCGAGATGGCCGAACGTATCGTTCACATCCTTGAACTCATCGACGTCGATCATCAGAATGCTGAGCGGCGCATTGTAGCGGCGCGTGCGCTCCACTTCCGTCCCGAGCTGAGAGAGCAGCGCGCGGCGATTGAGCAGCTGCGTCAGCGGATCAGTGCGCGCCAGCGCCTCGAGGCGGAGGTTGTCGGCCTGAGTGACCTCCACCATGTGGGCGCGACGCATTGCATTCATGGCGCTCTTGACCACCGTCTCAGCGAAGTCGACGTCGGCCTCGTTCAGCGATGCCTTCTCGGCAGTGCGGCGGAGGAGGAACACACCGGTGCGATCGAGATCCAGCCGGAAAGGTAGCGCGATGATCGAGCGCACCGAGATGACACTGCCGTCCTTCTCCCAGGCTTCGCGCAGCTCCTTGTAGGCGTCGGAATGCCAGATATCCGGAATCAGAACCGGCTGTTCGCTCGCAAGCGCGGCTTCGATCTCCGGATACTTGTCGAGCTCGACCTGGAGATTCTCTAGCTGGGGATCTTCGTGTGCCGACGCGACAGTTCCCATTTGATCGCCGCACTTCGCGAATATCACTGACGAGTGGCTGAGATTGAGAGCGCGTGCGAGACGGCGCGCCAGCATGTGAAACAGCTCGCCCATGGACAGCGAGCCCATGACATCGTGGAGGATGTCCACGAGCGCTCCGCGGGCTGCAGCTTCGTCGAGCAGGCGCTGCACTTCGGCCTCTGCTTTACGCAGCGCCGAGCGCAGCTTCTCGATTTCCTCGAGCTGGTGTGCCATGTCGGAACGCTTGGTTCTCATTCGTCGGTGAGGGCCTCGACCTGCTCGATGTCGGTGGCAGGAATGCCGTTTTCCGCCCCTTCGCCCTCATCTTCTGGTATCACTCGGGCGACGGCAGTCACGAGATCTCCTTCATCGAGGTTGACGAGTTTCACCCCCTGCGCGATACGCCCCGTTACCCTCACCTGAGAGACGGAGCTACGGATGATCACACCATGTTTTGTGATGATCATTATCTCATCCGCCGGCAGAACTTCCATCAAGGCAACGACATCGCCTGTTTTCTCGGTTCTATTGACCGTGATGATTCCCTTGCCACCACGCCGCTGCACCCGGTAATCAGCGATGTTCGAGCACTTGCCGAGTCCACGTTCCGTGACGACCAGGAGCGTTGCATCGCGCTTGACGACGACCATGCCAATTACCGAGTCGCCTTCCCTCAGCTCCACTCCTTTGACTCCCGTGGTGTCGCGGCCCATCTCGCGCACGTCCTGCTCATGGAAACGGACCGAAAGGCCATGACGCGTGGCGAGCACGATGTCGTTCGAGCCGCTGGTCACCTGCACGTCGATCAGCTCGTCGTCCTTGTCGATCTTTATGGCTTTGATGCCTGTTTGACGAACATTCGAATACTGCGATAGGGCGCTCTTCTTCACCGTTCCGTTTCTGGTGCAGAAGAGAAGGAACTGCGTTTCCGAGAACTCTCGCACGGGAACCATCGCCTTGATCTGCGTCTCCGGTGAGACGTTGATCAGGTTGACGATCGGCTTTCCCTTGGCCGCGCGTCCAGCCTGAGGCACTTCGTGAACCTTCAACCAGAAGCATCTGCCGTCATCGGTGAAGCACAGGATGTAGTCGTGCGTCGATCCGATGAAGAGACGCGTGACAAAATCCTCGTCCTTGAGCCCCGCGCCACTAAGGCCGCGCCCGCCGCGACGCTGCTTGCGGTATGTCGAGACCGAAGTGCGCTTGATGTAGCCCGAGTGGGAGATGGTGATGACCATGTCCTCTTCGGCAATCAGGTCCTCGATCGTGAACTCGCCTTCGTCGCTCGTGATTTCCGAACGACGCTCGTCGCCGTACTTGCTCGCGACCTGCTGCAGCTCGTCGCGGATGATCTTCATCCGGCGCGGCTTGGACGCGAGGATGTCCCTCATTTCCTTGATGAAGGCCAGTACTTCCTTCAGCTCGGCCTCGAGCTTCTCGATTTCCAGGCCGGTGAGCTTCGCGAGTCGCATGTTGAGGATCGCCTCTGCCTGGCGCTCACTCAGCTTGAACCGCTTCTGGAGCTGCGCGCTCGCGGCCGGCGTATCCGCCGCCGCGCGAATGAGCTTGATGACCGCGTCGATGTTGTCGACGGCGATCTTTAGACCTTCGAGGATGTGCTCGCGCTCGAGCGCCTTGTCGAGCTCGAACTGGGTGCGGCGGACGACGACCTGGTGCCTGTGCTCGATGTAGTGCTGGAGCACTTCCTTGAGCGGCATGATCTTCGGCACGAGCTGGGTCGTGTGTGAATCGGGCACGAGCGCCAGCATGATCACGCCAAACGTCGACTGCATCACCGTATGCTTGTACAGCTGATTGAGCACCACGCGTGGAATCGCATCGCGCTTGAGCTCGATCACGACCCGCATGCCGTCCTTGTCGGACTCATCGCGGAGCGCGCTTATTCCCTCGAGCTTTCCTTCCTTCACGAGCTCCGCCATGTCCCCGATCAGCTTGGCCTTGTTGACCTGATAGGGAAGCTCGGTGACCACGATCTGCGACTTGCTCGAGGATTCCTTCTCCTCGATCACGGCGCGGGCGCGCATGATGATGCGGCCGCGTCCCGTCTCCTGATAATCCTTGATTCCCGCGCGGCCATAGATGTAGCCGCCGGTGGGGAAATCGGGGCCCTTGATCAGTTTTCTGATGTCGGTGGGTGTCAGCTCCGGATTGTCGATCAACGCCGTCAGCGCGGCGACTACTTCGCCGAGGTTATGGGGCGGGATGTTCGTCGCCATTCCAACGGCGATCCCCGAAGACCCGTTGACGACGAGATTCGGAATCGCCGAGGGCAGAACCTTCGGCTCGAGAAGCCTGTCGTCGAAGTTAGGCGCGAAATCGACCGTGTTCTTGTCGATATCGGCCAGCATCTCCACTGCGATACGGGTGAGTCGGGACTCGGTGTAGCGATACGCGGCGGCAGGATCGCCATCGACGCTGCCGAAGTTTCCCTGGCCGTCAACCAACGGATACCGAAGCGAGAAATCCTGCACCATGCGCACGAGCGCGTCGTACACAGACTGGTCGCCGTGTGGGTGATATTTGCCGAGTACGTCGCCGACGACGGTCGCGGATTTCTTGTAGGGCCGGCCGGGAACGAGTCCCAGCTCGTTCATCGCGTAGAGCACGCGGCGGTGCACCGGCTTGAGTCCATCGCGCACATCTGGAAGTGCGCGAGAGACGATGACGCTCATCGAATAATTGATGAACGATTCTTTGATTTCTTCGTGAATGAGTCGCGGGAGGATGCGCTCTCTGTTGTTCGGAGCCGTCATTAAATCCGGTCGTTGCTACTGGGTTCGGAGGCGGGGTGGGAGGCCAAAAAAGCCTCCGCTTGAAGTAGCCTCAATGTAGCTTCGCAACCCGTTTAAATCAATGTTGGCAACTGACCGTAAGTAGCTATAGGGCAAGCGGTTAGGCGTGCGGGTTGTAGCCGGGTCATTTGCATCTACGATGATTCGCAAAAATGTGAGCAGGCCAAGCTCAGCAGTAGCAATGATTTGGGTCATTTCTCTGGTGAGACGAAGGGGATTATGATGTGGCGGATGATCGAACGGGACATCGCAAAACAGCGTCTGGTCCGGCAGGGACTCGTGAAACCCACGCTTGAAACTGCGACTGAGGTCGTGGCGATGCTGGGTGCAGTGCAGGCGCAGGATTATGCCGGGTCGAAATGGGGGCTTGCTCAGCGTACGCGCGGTCTCACGGATGCCGAAATCGAAAAAGAGATCGACGACGGAACGATCGTTCGCACTCACATCCTGCGTCCGACCTGGCATTTTGTCGCTGTAGCCGACGTCGGCTGGATGTTGGCGCTCTCAGCACCACGCGTCCACGCAGCGAACGCACACTGGTATCGCTGGCTTGAAGTGGATGACATCGTGGCCCGTCGCGGCCGAATCGCGCTTACCAAAGCGCTCCGAGGTGGAAAGCAGCTCACCCGCGCTGAACTGGGACATGCACTGGGAAAAGCAAGAATTCAGGTCGCGAATCCGCAACGGCTCGCGGCCATCGTTATGCGCGCCGAGCTGGATGGAGTCATCTGCAGCGGTGCGCGCCGGGGGAAACAGTTCACCTATGCCCTCTTCGAAGAGCGCGTAGTTGGGCCGACTACTTTGGAGCGTGACGCCGCGTTGTTCGAGCTCGCGCGAAGGTATTTCACGACCCGCGGACCTGCGACCCTCGACGATTTCGCCTGGTGGTCAGGCCTCACCAAAGCGGATGCAAAGAGGGGTGTCGACGCCGCTGCGCCGCAACTCGAGCACGCGTCGATCGATGGTCGATCGTACTGGTCTGCGCCCGGTTACCGGGCCACTCGCACCTCTTCAGTCCTGGCCCACCTGCTGCCGAACTACGACGAGTACTTCATCGGGCTGAAGGATCGCAGCGCGTTCGTCGCCAGGCTCAAGGCATCCCGGGTGAAGGCGAGGACTGATGGTCTTTCGGGGAATGTCCTCATCGTCGACGGACAGATTGTCGGAGGATGGAGCCGGACTCTTGCCAGAGGAACGGCGGTTATCGAGCTCAAGTTGTTGATTCGACTCCGCGAGGCCGAGCGACGAGCGGTTGCGGCGGCAGTAAAGAGGTTCGGTGACTTTCTCGAGTTGCCGGCCGCGACCCCCAGCGGAGGCGCGCTTATCGGGTTGACTTGAACCGCGCTCGGCTCTTTCTCGCCCGTTCGTAGCATCTACGATGCGTGCAGCAGCCGTCGGGATAATCTCCCCACGGCTGCGCGCCGGAGCCTCTGACTGGTTGCCGTATCGGGTTGCATGCTGAATATTCCCCCAGTCCGGCTCGATCGCCCCTGGTAAACGCATCCTGCCCATGGCCGACGCAAGAATCTTTTCATCGATTGGGAAATACCGCATCCTCGAGCTCGTAGGCGAGGGCGCGATGGGTGTCGTTTACAGAGCCCAGGATGCCGTCCTCGATCGTGCCGTCGCGATCAAGGTGATGAATGATTCGATCGCGCGGCAGGACGACCTCCGCAAGCGTTTTCTGCACGAAGCGCAGGCGGCCGGATCTCTTCAGCACCCGAATGTGGTGTGCATCTACGACCTGGGAGAGGCCGATGGTCACCTCTTTATCGCAATGGAGTACGTCCAGGGCGTAGACCTCGAGCATCTGATCGACTCGGGTAAGCCACTTTCGCTACAGGACAGGCTGGACATCATCATCGATGTTCTCACCGGACTCGCATTCGCTCACAAACGCGGGATCGTGCATCGGGACATCAAGCCGGCCAATATCCGCGTCGGCGAGGACGGTCGCGCGAAGATCATGGACTTCGGCGTTGCCCACCTCGCGTCATCGAGCATGACAAGTACTGGATCGATCCTTGGAACGCCGACCTACATGGCTCCCGAGCAGATCACGGAAGGAAAGACCAGTGCGGCCACCGATATCTTCGCGACGGGTGGAGTTCTGTATCAGATCCTTACGCAGATGAAGCCTTTCGATGCTCCCACTCTGCAGAATCTGTTTTTCAAAATCATAACCGAAAAGCCGCGACCAGTTAGCGAGCTGGTGCCCGGACTTCCGCCGGCGCTCGACCGGATCGTGCTCAAGGCCATGGCGAAGGAACCTTCGGAGCGCTACGCAAGCGCGCTCGAAATGGCGAATGATCTGACCAGCGTGCGATCCAAGTTGAGCGGACCATCGTATCCGGCGTCGGTTTCGTTGAGCGCTTCAGTGGCCAGCGCCATCGAGATGTCCAGAAAGCATTCGCAGACGCGAGCAAGAAACCTGGCGTTTGCGGGCGCGGGAGCGCTCGCCGCGGTGGCTTTGATAGCAATCGCCTGGACGCGGTTTTCGCAGTCAGGGTCGGCAAAGCTCGAAGCCGCCGGCAACCCAGCGCCGGCAGTCACGCAAGCGTCACCGTCGGCGGTGCCCACCGAGCCTCCTGCTACTGTCGTAACAAACGGGTCCATCGCGACAAACGGTTCTGCCAAAACGCAGCCATTGCCCTCGGCTCAGCGATCGGTCCGCCAGGAGAAAAAGACGCCGGTCATCCAGCGTGAAACGCGAACTGCTAGCGCCGCCAAAACCCCGTCGAAGCCTGTTCAACCTCCGGTTGCGGCCGCACCGTCCCAGCGAATCGACCCGCCCGTGACGAACGCCGTACGACAGGACGCCGTGCCGTCACAGCCTCAAGTCGTAACCACGGTGCCGGTCGTCACGCCGCCAAAACAAGAAACCGCGCCACCCCCTTCGCCTGCGCCCACTGCCGCCGACATCGCGCCCGTTGTGGAAGCGTACGCTCGCGCAATCGAGTCGAGAGATATAGGTGCGATCCGCCGTGTCAATCCAGGCCTGACGTCGGACCAGCAACGGAACTTCGAAGCGTTCTTTCAAAACGCGCGAAACGTCAACGTCACGTTCCGAATAACGAATCTCGAATCAACAGGCGCGTCGGCGGATGCCCGCCTGGTGGGAAGCTTCGACTACGTAAATACCGAAAACCGGGAACAGCGCCTGCCCGTAAGCCTGGCAGCGACGTTTCGCCACGAGGGTAGTGCGTGGCGGCTGGTATC
>DASWBG010000212.1:0-6493 GCA_036390715.1 Gemmatimonadaceae bacterium | reverse complement strand
CTTCCTCGTGTACAGTTCGAGCGGCTCCAGGGGCGGACCATCGTATTCGACGAACCCATACTTCCGCGCGACGTCACGCCAGACCGACATGAGATAGTTGCGGGTGGCGAGCTGCTCGGGGTAGAAGTCTCGAAATCCTGGTAAAGCTCCCTGTGACATTCAGGAAAGCTACGCGGCGAACGGAGACACCTGCAAGCGCAGCATCGCGTCGCCCACAGTGTGAAACGAGCCGGTGACGAGCAGCGTTGCGGACTGCTTCTCTCCGCGCGCGAGCGCGGCATCCATGTCCGGCTCCGTATCGGCCTCGCATCCCTGCGCCTTGGCAAAGGATTGTGCCTCCGCAAGGTCCCATTTGCGCTCGGGCGGCGCGGACGGAGCGTTGGTGAACAGGAAGCGATCGACCACAGGCGCGAGCTCACCGATGATTCCACGCCAGTCCTTGTCAGCGAGAATGGCAACGAGCGCTGTCCGCGGATGCGGTGGATCGAGGGCACGAATTGTCTCAGCGACAGTGCGGGCACCGGCGGGATTGTGAGCGACGTCGAAGATGAATTGACCGCAGCGCTGAAAACGCCCGGGAAGAAAAACTCCCGAGAGCGCCTTCGAGATCTCATGCGGCGGCGGCAGATACTCTTTGCCCATCGCCGTGACGGTAGCTATCGCGGTGGCCGTGTTGCGCGCCTGATGCTCGCCGAGAAGGGGCGTCGTTAGCTGCAGGACATCTTTACCGCGTGCTAGTGTAAAAGACGTTCCACCCGCCGAGACTTCGACGTTGCTGATCGCGTAATCGTCATCCAGGATTACGACTGGTTCGGCCGCCGCTTCTCTTGCGCACGTGGCAAGCAGGTGGCGGATTTCCGGCGCTGGCTCGCCAATGACGGCGGGAACACCGGCCTTGAAGATTCCCGCTTTTTCTCTCGCGATCGCCTCGAGAGTGTCACCGAGCAGATCGGTGTGATCGAGCCCAATCGACGTGACTGTTGCCACTCGCGGTGTGAGCACGTTCGTCGAGTCGAGGCGGCCGCCAAGCCCGGTCTCGATGACTGCGACGTCAACTTCCTGCTTGACGAGCCAGTCGAACGCGAGAGCGGTCGTCACCTCGAAAAACGTTGCTCCCATCTCTTCGGCGGTCGGTATCCAGCGCTTGAGAAACTCGAGCACTTCCTCCTCGAAAATCGGCTTGCCGTTGAGAGTGAGGCGCTCACGGAAATCAATCAGGTGCGGAGAGGTGTATCGCCCAACTACGAGTCCTCGGGCCCGCAACAGCCCTTCACAGGTGGCAACGACGCTTCCCTTGCCGTTGGTACCGGCGACATGGATCGCTGAGAGCTTGCGTTGCGGAGAGCCGAGCTTGGCGAGAAGTGCTTCAGTGCGCTCGAGACCTGGTTTGACGCCGCCGGTGGTGCGGGCGAAAAGTGCCTGGATCGCCTCGCTGTACTGTGTCAGGAGGTCGTCCACCCTGCCGATGCCGGCTTCCCGCTCATGTGGCGAAGCAACTGCCCTACCGTTGCCTTGAGCTCAGAACGTGGGACCACAGAGTCGACGATGCCGTGTTCGAGCAGGAACTCGGCGGTCTGAAATCCTTCCGGCAGCTCCTGTCCGATCGTCTGCTTGATAACGCGCGGCCCCGCGAATCCGATCACCGCTCCGGGCTCGGCGAGAATCGCGTCGCCGAGCATCGAGAAGCTGGCGCTCACACCGCCGGTGGTCGGATTCGTGAGAATCGAAACGTAGGGAACGCGCCGCTCCGATAGCTGCGAAAGAATCGCCGCCGCCTTCGCCATCTGCATGAGCGAGAGCACTCCTTCCTGCATGCGAGCGCCACCAGACGCGGAGATGATGATCAGCGGGTATTTGCGCTCGATCGCCAGTTGTCCGAGTCGAGCGATTTTCTCGCCGACGACCGATCCCATCGAGCCGCCCATGAACGCGAAGTCCATGACCGCGAGACAGACCGGCATTCCGCCAAGCTGGCCGGTGAAAGTAAGAATCGCGTCGCCATCGCCAGCGGCACCCGTCGCCTTCTTCAGCCGCGCCGGGTACTCAGGAAAGCCGAGTGGATCCGTCGACCGTATGTCGAGCTCGGTCTCTTCGGCGGTTCCTTCGTCGAGCAGGATCGCCGCGTATTCACTCGCCCGGATGCGGCGGTGGAAGCCGCAGCTTGGACAGACGTTGAGGTTGCGCACGAACTTCTCGCGAAGATCGGTGTGACCGCACGCGTCACACTTTTCCCAGGCGTCTGGCGGAATCTCGTGCTTTTCGTGCCTTGGGAGTCGGGGCTTCTTTTCCTTGCGGAACCATGCCATCCGCGAAATTTACGTCAGCGCAGCTAACTTCGCACCGGGCAAGGCGATACGGTCTCGGCTCTTCCGCACAATTGGGGCTTCGAGCTGTCATGGCCATGCGCTTTCGTTTCCGTTTGCACTTCGTGGATCGTCGCCGGTCAGTCGGGAGGGCATCCTCCTTCCCACTGAGATGCGCGAATGCAGCGGCGCGAAGCGCTGCATGAATGGGGCGCGGTCTTCCCAACCGCGCGGCAGCGCGCCGAGCAAAGCTCGGCATCCCCGCGCAAACTTGCCGCGCAGCCGTTCGCGCGCACAGACTATGGCCGCAAAGCTTTCGGCGCTACGAACTAACTACAAACAGCCAGAGTTCTCGAGCAGTCAAGAATCTCGAGCAGGGAGGCGCTGGGTGTCCTCGTAGGACGCTCCGCAGCCCAGGCGCCGAGCGAAGCCGGCTGCCGTACGCGGCGAAGCCGCGGGGGCGAGGACAAGCGGCCGAAGAGGACACTCAGCCCCGACCGCGCGCGCAAAGATCTAGAACGCCAAAGCTAGTTAGCGAGCCGCTCCAGCTCAGACCACCTATCAACAGCGCGCCTAAGATGAGGAATGACGATCGAGCCACCAACGACGAGACCAACAGAGAGACACTCGAAAATCTCGGACCGAGTAACGCGCTCCTCGGCGCAGCGAGTGAGATGATACGTGACGCAGTCATCGCACCTCAACACCAGCGATGCTACGAGGCCGAGCAGCTCCTTGGTCCTGACGTCGAGAGTGCCGGCCTCGTAGGTGCGGGTGTCGAGGGCAAAGAACCGGTTGATGACAAGGTTCCCTTCATTGAGAATCTCGACGTTCAAACGCGCGCGGAATTGGACGAAGTCCTCGAGCGAAGCATTGTGCTCATGCGGGACGTTATCGCCGCGCTCTACCGGCGATGAAGCGACCGGCTTTGAACGTTTCCCTTTCGAATTCTCCGGGGTCAAAACTTCCACCCCCTGAGCGTCTTGATCGCCTTCTCCAGCGCGGCGCGCTGATCGGGATGCTCCGCGGTTGCCAGCAATTCTTCGTAGGTATCAATGGCGAGATCGACGGCCTGGTAATCGTGCTCGGCTCCGGCCAGACTGGCCGCGTTGTCCGCAAGATTCGCCTTCGCGAGCTGGTCCGCGGGGAAGCGCGACGACACCTGCTGCCAGCGTGCTACGCGCTCCCTCGGATTCGATTCGGCGAGCGCCCACAAGTGCCAGCCGGCCCTGTTGTCGGGATCGGACGCGATTGCGCGTGAAGCGAGATCTCCCACTGCCTCGGGGCCAGCTCCTATCAGCCAGTAGTGATTCGCCAGTGCAACCAGCGCCTTCGCATCGTCGGGGCGGTCAGCAACGGCGCGTTCGAGGACAGGCAGAGGATCAACCAGCTCTTCGCCGGCAGGAGATGCGTGCGCTTCAGTCATGTGTGTGAGATAAGGGCAGCTCGATCACGCTGTGTTAGGTCTGCTCTTGAGTCATCGTCTCAGCCAAGTGCGGGGTGGTCGGTCATGCGTGAGAATGCCACTCCGACTGTCATCCAACGGAAAGCCTCCCGGCATCCAGCTGCAACGCCGACAGCTCCCCGCTTCAGTATTGTACGAATATAGGCAACGGCTGGATCTGAACGTCGAGGCACTCCGGCTGGACTTTCGCTGCGCAGGAGCCTACCATTTACTTTGTTGCTGGACAATTCCGGCGGTCGATAGTACCATTCAAGAACCAGCGCAGCCTAGTAGCGCGCCATTCCATACAGAATAGGGTTCCGGTACTCGCGTGAGTTCTAACCGCGGTGCGCGAGAGCCTATCGAGTAGCACTTTTCTTCTCAGCCACACCACAACTGCATGAGCGAACGCCGACGTCCTTTTCGTCGCGGCCGGAGGCCCCGTACATCCGGCCATCAATCACAAACTCCACTCTCCGAATCCTACAGTGATGTAGATCCGTACCTGGAGCCCATGGACCCTTCGACCCCCACCCCAGACGCCGCGCAGATACCTGACGCGCGCGACAATATGACATCACCAGCAATCCCTTCTCCCATTCCACCAAGCCCCGCTGTACCCCCCGCGGCGGCAAATTCCGATTCCAATTCAACTCCCCCCCCGGATGCTTCGCCGAACGGATCGAGCGACGGCGGTGGTCCTCCCCAGTCACAACAGCAGGCACCCTACAATCCCCAGGGTGCAGGTGGCCAGCAACAGCGCGACGTCGGTCAGCAGCGCGAAGGCGGTCAGCAACGCGATGGCAACCAGCAGCAGCGCCATCCCGGCGAGCGCGACAACCGTCACAACGGACGACGCGGCCGGAATCAGCGCGGACGCGGTAGACAACGCCAGCAGAACGGACCACGCGGCGGCGGCGGCGGCGGGGCAGCAGCAGAGCAGGCATCGCGCGCCCCAATCGCTCCTGTAGTTCCAGACGGCGAGACCACTGGATGGTTTGATCCACAGCGCGAAGGTGGCTTTATTCGCCGCGCCGCCAACAGCTATCTCGCCGAGCCGGGCGACGCGTACGTGCCGACGCAGATAATGCGGCAGTTCATGCTGCGCCGCGGCGATCAGGTGCTCGCCACCACCGGACACGATCATCGCAATCGCATCGTCGTTGTCGACGTCAAGGAGATCAACGGAGCAAATCCGGAGGAAGCGGCGAGACGTCCCGATTTCGGATCTCTCACCGCGTCGTATCCCGAGCGGAAACTCAAGCTCGAGACAGGGAAGCCGGCCAAGGGCGGCCCCGAGCTGACGCGCCGCGCCATCGACCTAATCGCGCCAATCGGATACGGACAGCGCGCCCTCATCGTCGCCCCGGCGCGCGCCGGCAAGACGATGCTTCTCCAGGCAATCGTCGAGGGCGTGGCGATCAATCATCCCCAGGCAGTGCTGCTCGTTTTGCTTGTTGACGAGCGCCCCGAGGAAGTGAGTGAGATGATCACCTGGGGCTATGGCGAGGTTGTTGCCTCCAGCTTCGACATGCCCGCGGTTCGTCACACCGATGTCACCGAGATGGTGCTCGAGCGGGCGCGCCGACTCGTGGAGCTAGGCAAGGATGTCGTCATCGTTCTGGATTCGATCACCCGCATGGCACGCGCTTACAACACCGTGGAGCGCGGTACCGGCCGCACGCTTTCCGGCGGTCTCGATTCCTCCGCTATGGCCAAGCCCAAAGCCTTCTTCGGTTCGGCCCGCTCGGTCGCTCCAGAGCATGGCGGCGGATCGCTCACGATCATCGCGACCGCGCTCGTCGAGACCGGATCCCGCATGGACGACGTCATCTTCGAGGAGTTCAAGGGCACCGGCAACTGCGAGATCAAGCTGGATCGCTCGCTTTCCGAGAAACGGATCTTCCCGGCCATCGATGTCGCGACCAGCGGCACGCGTCGTGAAGACAAGCTCTTCCGTCCGGATCAGCTAGAGCATGTCTACACACTCAGACGCGGTCTTCAACAGATGCCATCCAGCTCGGCGATGGAGTGGCTCATCAAGCGCATCGCTGCAACCCCAAGCAACGACGCGTTGCTGGAAGGTCTGTAGGCGGCAGGCGGGAGGCGGGAAGGGGGAAGCGGGAAAAGCGGTAGTTCTCGCAGGGGCGTTTCTACTGGTTCCGGCACTCCTTCTTGCGCAGCAGACAGCACCCGCGCCTACGACACCAGCACACCCAGAGGTAGTCAATCTCACGCTCAAGGGCGTGAAAGCGATGAAGCAGAGCGACCTGCTTCAGAACATCTACACCACGTCCTCGCATTGCAACAGCTTCCTCCTCGTGCCGTTCTGCTGGATCAGCAAGGTGAGTTACCTCTACACCAGGAAGTACCTCGATCACAAGGAGCTGGAGCGCGATGTGCTCCGAGTGCGTGTCTTCTACTGGAAGCGGGGCTATCGCGAAACCGAGGTGGATACAGCGGTGGTTCCAAGGGGACACAACCAGGTCGGCGTCACCTTTTTGATCAAGGAAGGGCCGCCGACGATCGTCTCCGACGTCAGCGTCATCCAGCCGACACCGCTGCTCTCGCAAAGGGAGATCAACAAGCACCTCGTGCTGGGTAAGAACGGCCCCCTCAATCTGATCAGGCTCGATTCGTCGCGGATCTTTCTGCAATCAACGCTATTTGACAAGGGGTACGCCGACGCCGAAGTGGACACGTCGATCGTGATCGACACTGCTTCCCGAACGGCGGTGGTCAAGCT
>DASWBG010000211.1:0-25174 GCA_036390715.1 Gemmatimonadaceae bacterium | reverse complement strand
TGACCTTCGTGAAGCGCGCCCATCGTCGGCACGAACGCAATACTCTTCCCTTTCGCCCGCACGCCGGCAACTACGTGGCGCATCTCATCAATCGTCCCGACCGACTTCATGCCTAGAAGCTGTGCTCGCGATCAGGATAGGCGCCGCTTCGGACATCGTCCGCCCAGCTGCCAATTGCCAGGCGAACCTCGTTCGCCATCTCGGCGTAGCGCAGGAGAAACTTCGGCTGGAACGTATCGTTCAAGCCGAGCACATCGGGCAGCACGAGCACCTGACCATCGCATTGAGCACCTGCTCCGATGCCGATCGTCGGAATGCCGACGGCGGCGGTGATGCGTGCGGCGACAGCGGCTGGCACGAGCTCGAGGACTATCGCGAACGCGCCCGCCTCCTCTAGGCCCTTTGCTTCGCCAATAAGTCTCTCCGCTTCTATCTCCTCACGTCCCTGAACGCGCGCTCCCCCGATCGTGTTGACCGATTGTGGGGTGAAGCCGATGTGCGCCATCACGGGGATGCCCGTGCGCACAAGAGCGTGAACGGTGTCGAGCATCTCGGGACTTCCTCCTTCGACTTTTACTGCGGCAACACCGGTCTCCTGAATGGCCCGGCCGCAATTGAGCACGGCGCTTTCGATGCTCGCCTGATAGGAAAGAAATGGCATGTCGATGATGATCAGCGCTCGCTTCACTCCGCGGCGTACCGCCGAAGCATGGTAGATCATGTGATCGAGCGTCACCGGAAGGGTCGATGTATAGCCCATTATCGCAGTACCCACCGAGTCGCCTACCAGAATGGCATCGACGCCCGATTCGTCCACGAGCCGCCCAAAGAGCGCGTCGTAGGCGGTCATCACGACCAGTTTCTCGCCCTTGCGCTTGTGCTCGGCAAAATCCCGAACGGTTACCGGGCGCTGTTCCGATTTGGTCTTATCCAAAACGCGAGCTCCTCAGCGTCGCAAGCTCTCTCAGCCAGAAGTCGCGATTCGACAATTCAGGATGCGGCACCGTCAGACCCGGCTCGCGCACGCTCTGTTTCTCGAACAACACGATGTCGAGATCCAGGGTGCGCGGTCCCCACCGAACGGTGCGAATGCGTCCGGCATCGATTTCGATTCGCTTGAGCTCGGCGAGCAGATCCTGTGGCGATAGCTCGGTTTCGATGGCGATCATCTGATTGAGAAAGGGGCCCTGCGCAACCGGTCCGATCGGAGCGGTCTCTTCGGCGTCGGTGAGGCCCAGCACCCGCGTCGTGGCGAGGTCCGCAATCGCGCGTCGCGCCTGCGCCAAAAATACCTCACGCTGGCCGAGATTGGAGCCGAGCGCTATGTAAGCGACATCTCTCACGCACGCTCTCGCTCGAGAGCGACTTCCGCGTACGCAAGCGGTCCCGGGAGCGCGACATTGGGTTTTCGCACGGCAATCCGCACGCGTTCAACCAGCGGCAGCTGGAGAGCACGGTCGGCGATTCGTTCGCCGACTTCCTCAAGAAAAGCGGTATGTCCCTGCGTCACTACTTCTGCCACGAGATCGTAGACGCGCCGATAATCGACGATATCCTTGGCGCTTGGCCGCTCGCCGGTGCGCCGAACCCAAAGCGATGCGTCGACCTCGATCGACTGCGCGATCTCGGCTTCGTGCGGCAACACTCCAATGCGCGCGTGAAACCGCATGGCTTTGAGCGTGACGACATCGGTATCGGGACGGTTACTACCCATCGAGCGCCTCTCGCAGACTCCGTGTCAGTGTCAGGACATCCTCCGGGCCAATCTCAGCTGCCTTGACGAGCGCGCTGCCGACGACGACTCCGTCTGCCAGGTTGCCGACGCTGCGCGCCTGCTCCGGCGTGGAAATTCCAAATCCGACACAAATCGGAAGCGTCGTGGCCGATCGAAGGCGCTGGACCGAGTCGGGCAGTGATGTCGCGGTCGTTTCCTGCAGGCCTGTGACACCGAGCCGGCTGATAAGATAAACGAATCCGCTTCCATGCCGCGCGATCTCGGCCATTCGATCGCGAGGGGTCGTCGGCGCGACAAGCCTGATGAAATCGAGGGGACTACCCCCGAGCCACTCTTCGCGCGCCGGATCGGCGCCAACTGGAATGTCGGTCACGAGAATCCCGCTCGCGCCCGCTTCCGCTGCTTTCACGAGGGCGTCGGGACCAGCCGCGAGTATCGGATTGAGGTAACTGAACAGTACAACCGGGACGCCAAGCCTGGCCTTCTCGATCAAGGCAAGGACGCCGTCGTAATTCATTCCCTGCTCCAGCGCCCGTTGGGAGCTAGCCTGAATCACGGGGCCGTCCGCAATGGGATCAGAGAACGGGACTCCCAGCTCAACGATGTCGGCGCCGCCTTCCTCCAGGGAATGCAGCGTTTCCAGAGAACGGTCGACATCGGGGTGGCCTGCGGTGACATAGCAGACCAGGGCGCGTCGCGATTGTTTTCTTAGCGCGTCGAAGCGACGCGTGATGGAGCTAGATGAGGTAGTCGCCGGGGGTGATGCCATACCGATCGGGGTCCGCCGTCTTGATGATGGTCCGGGCATATTGCCCTCCTGCCTCCGGAACGGCCAGGTCCACCTGCAGCGGCGGACTGATCGTGTTCCCCTGTGCATCGCTAATGATCTTGACGATTGGCCTCGAGAGCGACTCAGGATTTGGATTGGCGGCCGAAACCACGGCGAGCTCGAATGTGTCGAGCACAACCAGCGTTCCCACCGGGTAGATACCCAACAGGTTTATGAAAGCCTTCACAAGCACCTTGTCCAGCCCGCGACGCGGATTGTCGCGCATTTCCTCGAGAACTGCCGACGGAGCGAGTGCCTCCGTCTTGTAAACGCGTCTCGATGTAGCCGCGTCGTAGCCATCCGCGATCGTGACGATCTTGCTCAACAGGCTGACCTCGCGGGGACGAACGCACTTCGGATAGCCGGTAAGGTCGATCTTCATATGATGCTCCTGACACACCGTCATGGCGCGGTATGACAGCTCCTCCTGTTGGCGGCGGAACTGGAAGAGCACCAATACGCCGAGCCAGGGGTGGGACGCCATCCACTTCCACTCTTCATCGGTGAGCTCGCCGTTCTTCTGAAGGACATCGATTGGTACGCGTGACTTCCCGATATCGTGCATGAGCGCCGCCAGTCCGAGCTCATAGAGCTGGAGCTTGTTCATGCCGAGTCGGCGACCCAGCGCAATCGAGAAGATGCAGACGTTGACAGAGTGCGTGAACGTGTACTCGTCGTAATCGCGGATCGCGGTGAGACCAATGAGTGACGTCTCCTCGTTCAGAACCTGATCGACGATACCCTGCACCACGCGCTTGATCTTTCTGATGTTGGGGGTCTTGCCGATCCGGACCGAGTTGATGACGTCCTTGGTGACGGCGACTGACTGGGAATAGGTGCGATTGGCGGCAGCCTTGGATTCCTCGTTGAACTCCCTGTCGGTTGCTGTTTCGGTCGGGGCGTCGATCTGGAACGTCTCGATCTTCGCTTCCTTGAGCCTAGTCTGAATCTCCTTGAATCGGTCGGCTGGACCTACCTTGGTCTCGCCCCCCAACAGGGACAGGAGAAATGTCCAGTCGCGCGCGGTCCCGTTGGTACCAACATGAATCGCTCCGATCCCGGCAAGCTTGCAGAGCGTCAGGATGTGTCCGAACGTCGCATAGTTGCTGAGATCCAATCTGAGCCGCGTAGAGTTGAGGAAGATGAACTCTCCCGAGACTCTGAACTCGAGCTCACCCTCTTCTTCGGCGCGCAGCTCTTCCGCGACCTGCGCGAGCTCGGCCAGCGTCTTTTGTACGGCGGTGTGCTCGAGCGGATAGAGCTTGATCGCGCGCAGCGCGGCGTAGAAGGCGACCATGAAATTCCTTCCGCCCCTCCGGAGCTTCGCACCGATCTGCTTATCTCCGCCGCCGCTGGTCTTCGTTGCCGGAGCCGTCACGCGGTGCCCCCGCGAATGGCCCGGCTGACGGCGTTTCTGACGATCACATCTTTCTCGCCCGTCGCCCGGTTGAGGGATTCCATCGCCTTTTTGCTATTGATCTTGCCAAGCGCCATCGCGGCACAGGCGCGTGTCTCGGAGTCGTCCTTCTTGCCCATGAATCCCTTGGCATTGAGCAGCCCGTCGAGGAGCGGGACTCCCGCATCGCCCGCGAGCAGTCCAAAGGCTTCGAAGAAGGCCATCTTCTCGGTGAGGTTGCTCTCCCGAAGCTCTTTGCCCTTAATCGCGGCTTCTACGCGGGGCAACGCGGCCCGGGCGTTGCGCGCACCGAGGGCGCGGACGGCGACGATGCGTACTTCGCGATCCTCGTCGATCAGCCCACGCTCGAGCATCTGCATTGCGCCGGCTGACCCGATGGTGGTAAGCGCCGTCACGGCAGCCAGACGCATCTCGGTCTCCCCGACGGTGAGCATCTTCCCCAACGCGGGTACCGCGGCGGGGGATTTGAGGGCCGCCGCCCGGCGGATCGCCTCGAGTACTACGGCCTCGTCCTCCGACCCGATCAGACGAATGAGCTCCGCGCTGTTGCTGCTGGCCAGACGAGTCGCGCCAACCTCGAGCAGCATCTTGAGCGGGGGATTGCTGCTGCGCCCGATCCAGCTAAGGATGGTCTCGAGGGCCCGCGGTTGAAGAATTCCGAACAATTCGTCGAGCTCGCGTTGGGGCGCGCGAAGGGGCGAATCTTCGAGCGCCTGAAGGAGCTGCCCGAGCGGCTTCGGATCACTCATCAGCTCGCCGAGCTGAATGAGCCGCTGCTTGTGGGCCTCGAGGACCTCTGGCGTACGATTGGCGGTTACGGCCGCCTCGCGCAAGAGGTACGCAGCGTTTCTATACTGCGCGGAGGAGAGGAGTACGAGGAGGAAATAATCCAGGAGTCCGCAGATCTCCTCGCGTACGGTCGGGTCCTTCTGCGTCTCGAACGTATCGAGGAGCGATGCGATCACGGCCGGCCGTAAGTCGGTGGCAAACTCGCGTTTGATTTCGTTGTGGAGATACTCGACTTCTGCATCGTCGAGGAAATAGAGCGTCTGGTCGAACTCGTCCATCTTGGCGATCGAGGACTGGGTCGACTCGAGGCCCGCTTCGGCCTGCGCCGGGGAGAGGATTTTTTCCTTTTGTTCAGCGCGCTCCATCGAGTCGACGCCGGGGCCGCTTTCCTGGGTGAGATCGACATATCGGTACTGCAGCGTCACGAACTCCCGCTCCCACATCAGCGTCAGGAGGTCATCGTCGTCGTCCGTCGCCTTCCTCACTCTCTGCAACAGGTTGAAGAACACGCTCAGCTCTTCCTGCTCGAACCCCTCGAGCATCTTGAGCTCGCGAATGCCGTCCTTGTACAGGAGCCAGGCGATATTGTCGCTGGTACGGCCTTCCTCGTCGAGAACCACGCGCCCTTCCCACTCGAGGCGTGTCTCGACGACGTGCAAATCGATTTCGTCAGTTTGCTGCCAGAGCTTGGCGAACGCTTCCCTGACTGCTTCGAGGGATCGCGCATGCATGGGATTGTTCGGGAGATATAGCTGGTGCGCTCGCACAGCCTTCACGAAGGCCTTGAGGAGCTCGGTCACATACACAATCGGGAACGATGGCTCGGGGAGCCCGCGTTCCTCGGTCTTTGCCGGAACCGATGTTGTCATGCGGGAAGAAGTCCCATTTCAGTTATCTGCGCGAGATCCTTGTCGCCCCGGCCGCTGATGCAAATCAGCACCGCGTCGCCCTTGTTCCACCGCTGCTTCTCTTTGACGACCCAGGCGACTGCGTGTGACGTCTCCAGGGCGGGGATTATCCCCTCCAGCCGACTGAGGATTCCGAGGCCCTCTACTGCCTCGTCGTCGGTGATCGACACGTAAAGCGCTCGACCGGTCTCCTTCAGATAGGAGTGCTCAGGCCCCACCCCGGGGTAATCGAGCCCCGCCGAGATCGAGTGCGCGGGATGGACCTGGCCATTCTCGTCTTGGAGCAGGTAGCTCAGTGAGCCGTGGAGAACGCCTGGAACCCCTCGCTGGAGTGAGGCGGAATGCTCGCCAGAGTCGAGCCCTCTTCCAGCAGCTTCGACTCCCACCAGCTCCACCGCCGGATCAGGCACGAAGGCGTGGAAGATTCCCATCGCATTTGATCCGCCCCCAACGCACGCTACTACGCTGGAGGGTGGCCGACCCGCGGTCTCGAGCATCTGGGCTTTTGCCTCACGCCCGATGACCGATTGGAAATCGCGAACCATTCGAGGGTAGGGTGCCGGACCAACGACCGAGCCAATGATGTAATAGCTGTCGTTGACGTTGGTGACCCAGTCGCGAATAGCTTCGCTCGTCGCGTCTTTGAGCGTGCGCGTTCCGGAAAGAACCGGGACGACCTTCGCTCCCATGAGGCGCATGCGATAGACGTTGAGCTGCTGCCGTCGCATGTCCTCCTCGCCCATGTAGACGGTGCAATCCAGCCCGAAGCGGGCGCAAACGGTCGCCGTCGCCACTCCGTGCTGGCCCGCGCCCGTCTCCGCGATAATGCGCCGCTTTCCCATCCGCCGCGCCAGCAGCGCCTGAGCGAGCGCGCTGTTGATCTTGTGCGCGCCGGTGTGATTCAGATCTTCGCGCTTGAGATACACGTCGCATCCAACGGCTTCGGATAGTCTCGGGGCAGTGCTAAGCGGCGACGGGCGCCCGACGTATTCCTTGAGAAGGCGGTCGAGCTCCCGCTGAAACTCCGGATCGCGGATCGCCTGGTCGAAGGCGACCTCCAATTCGTCGAGGGCGGGAATCAGCGTTTCGGGGACGTATCGCCCGCCGAATGCGCCGAAGCGGTGAACGGTTTCCGTCGCCACGTTAGCGGGGGCGGAGACCGGTGGCGGCCGCGTAGAAACTCCGCATTAGCCAGGGATCCTTGATGCCGGGCGCGCTTTCTATGCCCGATGAAACGTCGACGATGTCCGGAGCGAGTGTCTTGATCGCGCCCACCACGTTGTACGGGCTCAGTCCTCCGGCGAGCACTACCGCGCAGCTTCCCCGGTCGCGCGCGAGATCCGCTGCAAGATCGTTCCACGGGAGAGCCTGTCCGGTGCCACCAAGACGTGTCCCACCCCTCGCGTCGAGAACGACCGCGTCCGCCTTTTCGAACAGCAGCTCGGCGTACGCGGGAATGTGCGTTCCGGCGATTCTAATCGCGGCCCACACCTCTCCGCGAAATTTCGCTCTGATCGATTTTACGTCTTCGATGGTCGGGTCAGCGTGGAGCTGCACGATGTCTAGCCGGGCTTCCTCGGAGCTTCGGTGAATCTCATCGGGCTCGTTGATGCCGAATACCCCAACACGCTTGACTCCGTCACCCGCCGCATCGAGGATCTTGCGGGCCTGAGTCGGCGAGACGCGACGGGGACCGTCCGCGAAGACGACTCCTATGTAACTCGCGCCAATCTCGGCAGCGAGCGCAGCGTCATCGGGGCGCGTCATGCCGCAAAACTTAACCTTTGCGAGCACCGCCGGTCCGCTTAACGCCGGTGAGAGAGCGCACCGCTGATTGCGGATCGCTCGAGCCCGAAAGTTCCGAGCCAACCAGGACCGCATCGGCGCCCGCCGCCGCGACACGTTTCACATCCGCGGCGGATTTTACCCCACTCTCGGCGACACCGACGACGTCGCGCGGAATGAGCGGGAGAATTCTCAGCGACGTCCCGGCATCGATCTCGAGGGTTTCCAGGTTTCTGTTGTTGACTCCAATCAGATTGGCGTTCAGCGAGAGCGCGAGGTCGAGCTCTCTTTCGTCGCGCACTTCGACCAGAATCTCGAGGCCAATATCCGCCCCGGCGTTAATGAGATCGTAGAGACGGGCGGGAGGGACGGCGCGCACGATGACGAGCGCGGCCGAAGCACCAATTGTCCTGGCCTCGAAAAGCTGCAAGACCCCGACGTGAAAATCCTTCTTGAGCAGGGGAACCGAGACCGACCCTCGCGCGAGGACTAGATCCTCATTCGAGCCGGCGAATCTCGAGGGCTCGGTTAGGACCGATATCGCCGCCG
Source organism: Gemmatimonadaceae bacterium (assembly GCA_036390715.1). Classification (GTDB taxonomy): domain Bacteria; phylum Gemmatimonadota; class Gemmatimonadetes; order Gemmatimonadales; family Gemmatimonadaceae; genus UBA4720. The sequence goes on along the minus strand of DASWBG010000211.1, from coordinate 17,162 downwards.
CACCCCCCTCTTCGTAGGCCTTGACCCTTGAAATGAGGTCGAGCCCCCGGTTGATGTCGCCTTTGGATGGGGACGCCCGCTTCACCTCGGCGATTACGCCCACCCGCTGAGCTTGAAGCGCCGCTCGGAACGAGGGGACCGGCTCGGCATTGCGAGCCATTCGCTCGAGCTCAGCAGCGCGGGGTGTCAAAGTTACGGCGCGCGCGTGCGCTTCGTCCGTCAACTCACCGAGTGTGCCAGTCGGCGGTGTCCAGCCAGAAAGTGCTTGCGCTTCGGGCGATCTTCGGCTAACGTAGGAATTCGGCAAATGTTCGGTAGGATCGACGGACCGGTCCATTCTCAAAACCAGCCGTGGAAAAAGGATATGTCGCTCACAAAACGCCAGCGGGAGATTCTGACCTACCTCGCCACCTACTCGGAAGAGCGCGGTTACGCGCCAAGCTTCGAGGAGATCGCGACGCAGTTTAACTATAACTCCCTCGCAACGGTGCACGAACATCTCACGAATCTCGAGCGCAAGGGCTACATCAAACGCGCTTACAACGAGAGTCGCGGAATCGAGCTTGTGCCGTCAGAGGTCTTTCCTCGTGCGGCTTCCCTGCAGCTCCTCGGAACCGTCGCCGCAGGCATGCCGATCGAAGCCATTCAAATGCCGGAGACGATCGGCGTTCCGGAGGACCTCGTTCGTCGCAGCGGAAATCACTATGTCCTCCGGGTTCGCGGAAACTCGATGATCGACGAGCAGATCCGCGACGGCGATTTCGTGATCGTCAACGAGAAGCACACCGCCGACAACGGAGAGATGGTGATCGCCCTGATTGACGGGACTTCCGCCACCGTCAAGAAATTTTACCGAGAGCGCGATGGGCGAATCAGACTGCAGCCGGCCAACGAAACGATGAATCCGATTTACGTTCACGAAAACGACATTTCGATCCAGGGGATCGTCGTAGGCGTCCTGAGAAGATTCTAGAGGTAAGAAGTCTAAGTCGCTGGCTTGATGTGTTTTGTGTAGGCTCGTCTCAAACGCTCAAGAACTGATTTGGCCTCTCCTGAGTCGATCGCCTTCGCTGCTGCGGCAACTCCTTCTTCGTAGGATTTGACCCGGCCGCTGACGTAGATCGCCGCCGCCGCGTTGAGCACGATTGCGGCCCGCGCGCCCTTCGGTCCCCCGCCATCCAGGATTTTTTCGATGATCCGCGCATTCTCGCTCGGCTCGCTTCCAGCGAGGTCTTCGCGCTCGATCTTCCTGAATCCGTGCTCATCGGGATGAATGGTCCAGCGACTCGTCGAGCCGTTCCTGACCTCGATGACGTGGGTTGGTCCGAGGGGCGAGACCTCATCGAGGCCTGGCTCGCCGTGTACGACCAATGCGTGGATCGTCCCGAGTGCCGACAACGCATGCGCCAGGACAGGCACCCTCTCCAGATCGGCGACTCCGACGACCTGCCGCCCCGCGCGCGCAGGGTTCGCCAGCGGACCGACGATGTTCATTACAGTAGGAATCCCGAGCTCGCGCCGGACCGGTCCGACATGGCGCATCGCCGGATGCATCAGCGGTGCGAACATGAAAACGAGGCCTACATCTCTCAATGCAGCTTCCATCACCGCCACCGGAACCTCGATCGGAACGCCGAGTGCCTCGAGAACGTCGGCGCTTCCACTGCGCGACGTGAAGGATCGATTTCCGTGCTTCGCGATACGGACCCCTGCACCGGCCGCGACGATCGCTGCCGCCGTCGAAATGTTGAACGTCGGTACGGCGCCTCCGCCCGTTCCGCAGGTGTCGACCAGAGCATCGGGATCGTCGACAGCCAGAGAGACCATGGCCGATCTCAGTGCTCTAACCACTCCTGCCACGACCTCCGGACTTTCTCCCGTAGCGCGAAGCGCCGACAGGAGAGCGGCAACCTGCACCGCTGTCGCCTGGCCCTGCATGACGATGTTAAATGCCGCTTCCGCCTCGTCGGCCGTTAGAGCGTCATGGAAGGCGAGCTTCTGAATCGCACCCTGGAGCGCGTTCGGCGGCGGGGCGCTCATTGTCCGGGTCTTACAGCGAGGAGGCTTGTTCTCTCGACGCGACGATCTGGAGCACTTCCTCGATCACCTTGCGCGAGTCCTGACCAGACATCGCCTCGCGGAGCGTCTGCTCGACACGGTAGATGATGTTGCTCTGGGTTTGGAGCGCTTCGCCTTGCGCGTGCAGCTGCACGTGGGCTTTCTCGAGTTTTGTCACAGCGACGCGCACCTGCTCCTCGACCGCTGACAATCTCTGCGCCGTTGCTCTCGCCTCTACCGCTGCAACCTCGATCGCGCGCTTGAGTTGGGTGACGCGAATCGTGTCACCTGCTCCCTTTCCATTCAGCGCGGCCTGTGCCTCGGAGAGCTTGTGCTGCAGCTCCGCAACCGCCCGTGCGTGTTCGTCGTTGAGTGAGCGAGTCAGATCTTCCAGCGCACGAACCGCTTCCTCGCGTGCACGACGCTCCGCTAGCCGCGCGAACGCCAGGCCGAACAGGTCCACCGCCGGGACAACTTTTTCCGACAGCCGATGACCGAAGCGCGTCTTGGGCTCGGAGAGCGCAAGCACGCCGGAGAGCTCTCCATCAACGAGCAGTCCCCGCAGCAGGAGAACGCCCGCCTCTGGATTTGCTCCGACGCCGAGGAGCTTCTGGTAGTCGCCCGACTCGCCGGCGAGATCGGCAAATTGCCGTCCCGCCAGGAGAATGCGACGAACGGCGGTGGGAAGATGGTCCAGCGCAATCTCTATCTGCGCCGTTCTCAGGCCTTCGTGTGCCGGGATCAGGCGCTCCGAAAGCAGCTCCCGTTTGGCGTCGTAGATGAAAAGCACGACCTGCCCGTTGCGATCGTGCTCAGCGATGTCCTGAGCGAGCGCGTTCAGCGCTTCCGCCGTGTTTCCGACGGAAGAGAGCACGGTTGATAGAGCGGCGAGAGTTCGAGGTGCCATCGTGCGAAATCAGGAGTTGTGCGCGGACGTCACTGGGCCCGTTCCACATTGACGAGCCAACAGACGAAAGTCAATCATCTTCAAGGGGTTACGTTCCTTGACAGAGAGTCTCCGGGGGCTAATTTCACCCGATGCTGTCGCGTTCCGTGCAACTCGTGTTGCACTACGATGGCGCGGACTTTTCCGGCTGGCAGCGGCAGCCTGGTGAGCGGACGGTTCAGGGTGTTCTCGAGGCGGCGGTGTCCCGGCTGTGCGGAACGTCCATCGCGGTCGTGGGTGCCGGGCGGACAGATGCGGGAGTACACGCGCGCGGGCAGGCCGCTGGATTGCGCGTGCCTGACAAGTGGAGCGCGCTCTCTCTCCGACGATCGATGAACGCCATTCTTCCGGACGATGTATGGATTGCGGCAGCCTTCGAAATGCGTGATGAGTTTCACCCGCGCTATAGCGCGGTCTCCCGCAGCTACAGCTACTACATAGGCACTGACGATCTCGCATCTTCCCCGTTTCGGCGCACACGTGAGCTGGTCTGGAGAAAACCACTCGGCCTCGATCGGCTGTCGCACGCGGCTCGGCTCATCGAAGGTGCGCACTGCTTTCGCGCTTTCGCGGTGAAAGGTACGGCGCCGGAGAACGACGATCACATGTGCACGGTATCACGCGCCGCCTGGCGTGAGCGCGATGGCGGACTGGCATTCGACATTCAGGCGGATCGGTTTCTCCACCATATGGTGCGCTTCCTCGTTGGCACAATGCTCGACATTGGCGATGGTCGCCGCGACGTGGCGGTGATCGGGGAGCTTCTCGCTCAGGATGATAACAGCCAGGTTTCTCAGCCTGCCCCGCCGCATGCTCTCTTCCTCGAACGTGTGGACTATCCGAACGACCTTTACATGGAAATTGAATGAACATCTATCTCGAGAGCGTGAGCGTCGACGAGATCAGGAACGCAGCGGCGTCGGGGCTCGCGGATGGCGTCACGTTCTCACACACCGCCTTCGGTGCCAATGCGTTCGACGCCAGCACAAGGGAGCGCCTCGAGGAGATATCGCGTGAATTCGCCTTTCCGATTTGTGTTCCCGTCGGTGCGGTGACATCAGACGACATCTACACCGAGGCACGCGAGCTGGCGAAAGTCTCCGATCACGTCGTGGTGCAGATTCCGCTCGTCGAGGACTCCCTCGTTCCGATGACGCGTCTCACGGCGGAAGGAGTAGTGGTGTGCGCAACTTTCGTGTTCAGCGCCGCCCAGGCGATCATCGCAGCGAAGGCGGGGGCCGCAGCAGTGCGCATCACGCTGGACGAGCTGGAGACCTACGGCCAGCCCGGCACTCGAACTGTCGCCGAGATCAAGAACGCCCTCGAGTCCAGTGAAGAAGAATGCGACGTTATGGCCGCATCGCCCCGGTCGGCGGTACAGTTCACCGAATGCGCGCTTGCGGGAGCAGACATCATTTGTCTCACTCCGGAAGCGCTGCGAAACCTCGTGATCCATCCCCTCAGCGACCGGGGCATCGACAAATTTCTCAGCGAGCTGTCCAGACGCCCCAAATCGCGCACGCCCACATGAGGATTCGGTTAGCGCGCCTACTGAGCGCGATTGCGCTGGCCGCGTGTCAGGGGGCATCAAGCACTCCGTCTTCAGCGCAGTCATCACGGCTCGAGACAACTGCTAACGCCGTGACTGCATCGCGGCGTACGGCGATCACGGAAGCCGTAGCGCGGGTAGCGCCATCGGTCGTCACCGTGCAGACCGAAGTCGTCGAGCGGGTCCCCGCCGACGTGTTCGAGCAGTTCTTCGGCGGACGCTCCGGACAGCGCGCGGCAGCCGGACTAGGCTCGGGATTCGTCGTGCGCGCCGATGGTGCGGTTCTGACCAACGCGCACGTGGTCGCTGGTGCGACGCGCATCTCCGTCGCAATGAAAGATGGGACGACCTATCCGGCTCGTCTCATCGGAATCGACGAGACCAATGATCTGGCCGTCCTGAAGATCGATGCGAAGAACCTTCCCGTCGCGCCGCTTGGCTCTTCGACCAATCTGCTAATCGGCGAGTGGGCGATCGCGATCGGAAATCCTTATGGCTTCATCCTCGCGAACTCCGAGCCCAGCGTCACCGTGGGCGTTGTGAGCGGTACCGGCAGAAACCTCGCGGCCCAAAGCGAGGGGGCCGGCGTGTACGTGGACATGATCCAGACTGATGCTTCCATCAACCCGGGCAACTCCGGCGGACCATTGGTCAATGCGGCCGGCGAGGTGATCGGAGTCAACAGCTCGATTTTTTCGCCGAGTGGCGGGTCAGTTGGAATCGGCTTCGCGATCCCGATCAATCGCGCCCGACGGGTAACGGATGATCTTCTAACCCACGGTGTTGTCCGGCGCCCGTGGATCGGAATTCAGCCGCAGCTCTCCCGCGGCCCGGCTGTGGGCGGTTCCAGCGCTGGCGTTGTTGTCGCGTCCGTAGTTCCGGGCTCGCCGGCAGCGCGCGCCGGCATAGTGCCGGGCGATGTGATCGTGAGGTCGCAAAACCGGACGCTCCATAATCCATACGACTGGTACGCCGAGCTTCTCGAGCTGCGCGTTGGCGAGAATGACTCGATCGTGGTCAAGCGTGGAGCCCGCGAGATTCCTGTCACCGTTGCAGTCGTGGACCTGCCGGATGTGAACGCTCCGCGAGTAACCGTTCTGCGCGAGATCGAGCTGATCACACTCACCGCTCCGATCCGGGCCCAGTATCAGATTCAGAGCCGCCAGGGGGCTCTGGTCAACAGAGTCAGTGATCGGGTGCAGCAGCAGATCGGCCTCCAGTCGGGCGACGTGATCGTCCAGATCAACCGCACTGCGATCGCCACTGCGCAGGACGTGAATCGCATTCTTACCACGTACGGACGCGGTGGGATGAGGATGTACTTCGAGCGCGGCGGTCAGATCTATGCCACCGAATTCAGCCTCCAGTAGTGACAACGAATATCTATAGCTCACCACTCGCGGAGCGCTACGCGTCGCGGGCGATGCTCGAGCTCTGGTCGCCAGCCACTCGTCATGGACTCTGGCGCCGCCTCTGGCTGGCCCTCGCGGAAGGTGAACGACAGCTTGGCGTCGCGATCCCGGATGAGGCGGTCCGGCAAATGCGCGCCAATCTCGACAAAATCGATTTCGATGCAGTTGCTGCCTATGAGAAGCGGTTCCGGCACGACGTGGTGGCGCACGTCCACGCATTCGGCGACGTCGCTCCCGCGGCAAAGCCGTTCATCCATCTGGGTGCGACGAGCGCATACGTCACCGATAACGCTGACTTGATCCTGATGCGCCGCGGACTCGATCTGCTGCGCAGTCGAGTGCTGGACGTGCTGCGATCCCTCGCCGCGTTCGCCGAAAAGTGGCGCGACCAGCCGACCCTCGGTTACACCCATCTTCAGCCCGCGCAGCTAACGACGGTTGGCAAGCGAGCGACGCTTTGGATGCAGGATCTGGTTCTCGACATCGAGGACATAGACTACCGGCGTCGAACGCTTCCCTTCCGTGGAGTAAAAGGAACGACTGGAACCCAGGCCAGCTTCCTGGAGCTGTTTCAGGGAGATCACGAAAAGGTTCGACGTCTCGACCAGCTTGTAACAGAGAAGATGTCTTTCCCCGCTCCGCTGGCGGTAACCGGGCAGACGTACACGAGGAAGCTCGACGCCTTCGTGCTATCAGTCGTCGCGGGGGTCGCGGCCAGCGCCGCCAAGTTCAGCGGCGACGTTCGTATGCTGCAATCCTTCGGCGAAATGGAAGAGCCGTTCGAGAGCGAGCAGGTAGGCTCATCGGCGATGGCGTACAAGCGAAACCCCATGCGCGCGGAGCGGATCGCTTCCCTGGCCCGTTTCGTCAATTCGCTCGAGCCCAACGCCAATCAGACGCACGCCGCTCAGTACTTTGAGCGCACCCTGGACGACAGCGCTAATCGCCGCCTCGTGATCCCCGAGATGTTTCTCGCTACGGACGCGATCCTCGTGCTGATGGCCAACATCTCGAGCGGTCTGGAAGTCCATCCCGCTGTGATCGAGCGTCGGGTGGCAGCCGAGCTCCCGTTCATGGCGACGGAGCAGCTGATCGTCCGCGCGGTGCGCGCCGGAGGCGACAGGCAGGTCGCGCACGAGACGATCAGAAAGCACAGTCTAGCCGCCGCGCGAGCCCTCAAGGACGGCGCCGATTCCAACGATCTGTTGGAGCGGCTATCGAAAGACAAATCGTTCGGAGTAACGCTCAAGGATCTCGAGGGCACGATCGACCCGAAGCGTTTCGTCGGACGCGCGCCGGAGCAGGTCGACGAATTCCTCCGGGACGTGATCACGCCGCTCTTTGCCGGCGAAAGCGCCAGATCGGAGCGAGCGGAGGAGCTGAGAGTTTGATGCTGATGCAGGTGAGCGCACTTCCGTTGACTCCATTCCGTCGCGGAAAAGTGCGCGACGTGTACGAGGTCGATACGGACCGGCTCCTTCTTGTGGCGACTGATCGCGTCAGCGCGTTCGACGTCGTGATGGGTGAGACCATCCCCGGCAAGGGCGCGGTGCTGACGCAGATCACCGCCTGGTGGCTGCGCCGCCTCGAGCACAAGGTCGACCACCACATGCTTTCGGCTAATACTTCCGAGATCATTCGCGAAGTGCCCCAGCTGCGCGATCACGAGCAGGAGCTTCAAGGTCGAGCGATGCTCGTGCGCCGGACGACCGTCTTCCCCATCGAGTGCGTCGTACGCGGTTATCTCTCGGGGTCAGCGTGGAAGGAATACCGGGAGCGAGGAACCCTCGCCGGCGAGCCTCTGCCAAAGGGGCTACGCGAATCCGACCGCCTCGATCCACCCATTTTCAGTCCCGCGACCAAAGCCGAGGAGGGTCACGACGAAAATATCACGATCGATCGCATGCGATCACTCATTGGTGATCCGGCGGCCGCCGAGCTGCAGGGACTTTCGCGCGACGTTTACGAAACTGGCAGGGCGATCGCCGCGACGCATGGGATCATCATCGCCGACACGAAATTCGAGTTTGGGCGCACTCGGAGCACTGGGGGTGAGGGGGTCGAGAAGGTTATATTGGTGGATGAAGTGCTCACACCCGACAGCTCTCGCTTCTGGCCAGCCGATAGCTATGAGCCGGGACACGGACAGCCCAGCTTCGACAAGCAACCGCTCCGCGACTATCTGGAGGCGGAGAAGCGCGCTGGGCGATGGGACGGGAACTATCCGCCGCCGCGGCTTCCGAAAGAGGTGATCGATGCCACGAGCGAGCGCTACCTCGACATCTATCGTCGCTTGACCGGACACTCACTCGACCCCAACGGCTCACATTGAACTTCGCGCGCGAAGGCCTGCTCTTCATTGCGATCGCCGCTGTAGTCGCCGCCAGCGCCTTCGGTTTCGCAATCAGCCGGCGCTCATGGGGACTCTGGCTTGCCGCGTTCGTTCTGCTCCTGCTCGCACTGTGGGTCGCGTATTTCTTCCGCGACCCCGAGCGCGTCGGAGCCCGTGGTGTCTCCCTCGTGGTTTCTCCGGCAGATGGAAAGCTGATCATGATCACGGAAGTCGACGAGCCGAGCTTCGTTCAGGGCCGCGCGATCCGGTTGTCCATATTCATGAACGTCTTCAACGTGCACGTGAACCGTTACCCGGTCGATGGCGTCGTCAAATACATCCATTACAACAAGGGCAAGTTCTTCAATGCCTCGGCGGAGAAGTCGAGCCTCGAGAATGAGCAGATGTCGGTTGGGATCGAGACGGCGGGGGGCGGGCATCGGGTTCTCGTGAGGCAGATCGCGGGACTAATCGCGCGTCGGATTGTGACCTATAGCAAGCTTGCGGAGACGGTGAGGCAGGGGGACCGGATGGGGATCATACGGTTTGGCTCCCGCGTAGATGTCTTCCTTCCACCGGGCTCGACCGTACGCGCGAAGTTGGGCGATGTGACAACTGCCGGGGTGACAATTCTCGGGGAGCTGCCCAGGTGATGGTCGCCCCCGACCACTCGAGACGCCAGCTGAGGGGAGAAACCGATCGGCCTCGCAATCGAGGCGTGATCATTCTCCCGAACGGATTCACACTCATGAGTCTGTTCTTCGGAATGTTCGCGATCGTCGCTGCTTCCCGAACTGAATTCGATACGGCAGGACTCTACATCGTGTTTGCTGGTATCTGCGACGCGCTCGATGGCAGGGTCGCACGCGCCACCGGGACGGGATCACGCTTCGGATCGGAGCTCGACTCGCTCGTCGATGCCATAACCTTCGGACTCGCGCCGGCGATAATCATGTACTTCGCCGTCCTCAACCGAAGCGGCTGGGATTGGATCTTCGCGTTCCTCTTTACCGCCTGTGCGGTGATCCGGCTCGCTCGCTTCAACGTGGAGCAAGCGGGACGCGCGAAGAAGTATTTCCATGGCCTTCCGAGTCCCGCGGCGGGGATGACGCTCGCGACTTACTACTGGTTCAGCCAGACCCCGCTGTACAACGAGACGATCCTGGGCGATCTCAACTGGACGACGGGACTCCGTGGATTGATGCTGCTGCTGTCGTTCCTCATGATCAGCAACGTGTCGTACCCGGCGGTGCCGACGATCGGATTCCGAAAGATCAGCGAGATACTTGGCACGCTGGTCGTCATCGCGACGTTCATCGGCGTGTTGTTCCTGAGGAAGGAGTTCTACTTCCCGGCGCTCGTCTGCTACGTGTTGTACGGACTCGCCAAGACGGTGATTTTCGGACTTCTTGACAGGCGGCCGCGCGGAGACTCGCCCGTGATCGACGACGATGACGAGCCCCTCCTGCTCACGGCGGCCGGTGTAATCGATACAGGCGAAGCCGCACGGCAACGATCGCACCGCAGAAAAAGAAGACGTCGACCGCCCGGTCCCGGTGAACCGCCCCGCGCCGGACCTGGCAATTTCTCGCCGCCCGGCCCGAGCGGAGGGCAGCCCTGATGGCGAAGTTCCGCATTGCGGTTCACATAACTCCGCGCAAAGGTCTGCTCGATCCACAGGGCAACGCAGTGAGAGACGCGCTGCACACCCTTGGATTCAAAGCAGTCAAGGATGTTCACGTCGGGAGGTACATCATCGTCGAAACCGACGCCTACGACGCGATCGCCGCTGAAGAAACGGTCACCGACATGTGCCGCAAGCTCCTCGCGAATCCAGTGACAGAAGACTTCGACATCGAATCAGCGATCCATACATGAAATTCGGCATCGTTACTTTCCCGGGCTCCAACTGCGACTACGACGCGTTCCACGCCATCGTAGACGTTCTCGGCGAGGAAGCCGTGTACCTCTGGCACAAGGATCACGACTTACAGGGATCTGACGTGATCATCCTGCCGGGTGGTTTCAGTTACGGTGACTATCTCCGCGCCGGCGCTATCGCCCGCTTCAGCCCGATAATGCAGGAAGTGGCGGCACACGCCAAAGCTGGTGGTCCCGTCCTCGCTATTTGCAACGGTTTCCAGATCGCGTGCGAGGCCGGTCTGCTTCCGGGCGCGTTGATGCGAAACGCGCATCTGCAATTCGTTTCCGCCGAGGTCCGGATTCGCGTCGAGAACGCCGACACGATGTTCACGAACCTCTACGACCGCGGGGAAATTCTTCGGATGCCGGTGGCCCACGGGGACGGCCGTTACGTCGCGCCGGCCGGTGGTTTGGAGGAGCTCGAAGCCGAGGGACGCGTTATCTTCCGATATGCGGACGCCACCGGCACGATCAGCGCGGACGCCAACCCGAACGGCTCCGAGAGCAACATCGCGGGAATCATCAGCGAGGGTGGAAACGTGCTCGGCCTGATGCCGCACCCGGAGCGAGCATGCAGTGCCCTGCTCGGGTCCATCGACGGCGTGCGGCTGCTCGAGTCGATCCTCACCAGAGTGGCGGCCTGACATGTCCGAGGTGAAGCCTCGTCCCGGCGATCCGGTCATTACTCTCGCGCTCGTCGCCGAGCACGGGCTGACGAAGCAGGAATTCGAGCGACTGGTGGCAATGCTCGGTCGCGCGCCGACCTTCACCGAGCTGGGAATCGTGAGCGCGTTGTGGAGCGAGCACTGCTCCTACAAGCATTCGCGCCCAACTCTCAAGACACTTCCGACCACCGCGTCCTATGTGCTTCAGGGTCCGGGCGAGAACGCCGGCGTGATATCGATCGGCGATGGCCTCGCGGTGGCGTTCAAGATCGAGTCGCATAACCATCCCTCGGCGGTCGAGCCGTATCAGGGAGCCGCAACGGGAGTTGGCGGAATTCTGCGCGACGTGTTCACGATGGGAGCGCGTCCGATCGCGATGCTCAACTCGCTGCGGTTTGGCTCCCTCGACGATTCGCGCGTGCGGTATCTCTTCTCCGGAGTCGTGAAGGGAATCGGCGACTACGGCAATTGCGTCGGCATTCCAACGGTCGCCGGCGAGATCGTTTTCGATCCGGCGTACGAGAGCAATCCTCTCGTCAACGCGATGTGTGTCGGCCTCCTGCATGAAGAGGATCTCATTCGCGCCAAGGCCCAGGGCGTCGGCAATCCGATCATGGCCGTTGGCGCGCGCACCGGGCGCGACGGCATTCACGGCGCGTCCTTCGCGTCCGAAGATCTGTCCGAGGCGAGCGATGCCAAGCGACCCCGCATTCAGGTGGGGGATCCATTCACTGAAAAACTGCTGCTCGAAGCGAGCCTCGAGCTGATCAAGAGCGGACACATCGTGGCCATTCAGGATATGGGCGCCGCTGGCCTGACGTCCTCATCAGCGGAGATGGCGGAGCGCGGGGATGTCGGTGTGACGATCGACGTCACCAAGATGCCGACGCGCGAAAGCGGCATGACGCCGTACGAGATCCTCCTCAGCGAATCGCAGGAGAGGATGCTCGTCGTCGCCAAAAAGGGGCAGGAGGGTACGGTTCGTGACATTCTCGCCAAATGGGACCTGACGGCAGCCGTGATCGGCGAGGTCATTCCCGAGCCGGTGTACAGGGTGACTGAGGGAGACACCGTCGTCGCCGAATTCCCCGGGTCGAGACTCGTGACGGACTGCCCGAGCTATTCACCGGATGCGCGCGAGTCGACCGCCATCGCGGAATTGCGCGCGCGTGATCCGTTGGCGATCGCTGAACGTGCGGAAGAAAGCGATCCAGCCTGGACGCTCGAGCGGCTGCTTTCTGCTCCCACGATCGCAAGCAAGGCGTGGGCGTACCGACAGTATGACTCCACCGTACGGACCAACACCGTCATCGGGCCCGGCGGAGATGCCGCCGTTCTTCGAGTGCGCGGGACGAACAAAGCGATCGCGGTGAAGACGGACTGCAACGGGCGATACGTGTATCTCGATCCGCGCGTTGGCGGACGAATTGCCGTGGCGGAGGCCGCGCGCAACGTTGCGTGCACGGGCGCGCGTCCGATGGCCATCACGAACTGTCTCAACTTCGGTAACCCGACTCGTCCGGAAGTCTTCTTCCAGTTCAAGGAAGCCGTCGCGGGAATGGGAGAGGCCTGTCGCGCACTCGGGACTCCGGTCACCGGGGGGAACGTCTCTCTCTACAATGAAAGTCCCTCCGGCGCCGTGTACCCCACACCCGTAATCGGGATGGTCGGGCTGATCGACGACCTGTCGCACATTACGCGAGCAACCTTTCAGCGTGACAGCGCGGCGATTCTTCTGCTTGGCGACCTCGGTGGCGAGCTCGGCGGCAGCGAATACCTCGCCACCATACACGACACAGTCATCGGCGCTCCACCGCGGTGCGACGTCGAACGGGAAAAAGCGGTGATAGACGTGCTGCTCGAGGCAATCCGCTCCGGCGCGGTCAGCTCCGCGCATGATTGCAGTGACGGTGGCATCTCGGTCGCGCTGGCGGAATGCTGCATCGCCAATCCGGAACACGAGAGCGGAGCGGAAATCGATCTGTCGAGTTATTCGGATTTGTCGACTCGAGCGATTCTCTTCGGCGAGAGCCAGGGACGCGTCGTGGTATCGAGCGCGGCCCCCGCGCGCGTGCTCGAGATCGCCGCGAAGGCGGGAGTTCCCTGCACACAGCTCGGCAAAGTGCACCTTCACTCGAGTACGCTCGACATCAAGCTGCCGACGCGCTCGCTCCAGAGCCCGCTCGCGCGTCTGCGACGCGCCTATCACGACACAATACCGACCATCATGTCACGCACGCCCGAGCACGCGACCTTTGACGAGCTGAATCCCGTGGCGGCCCACTAAGATGTGCGGAATCTTCGGGATATACGGTGATGAGAACGCGGCGGCGTTGACACATCTCGGCCTGTACTCGCTCCAGCATCGCGGGCAGGAATCTTCGGGTATCGTAGCTGTCGATCGTGAGCAGGGCGCGCGGGCCATTAAGCGAATGGGTCTTGTCTCCGAGGCCTTTGCCATCCCTGACGTGCAGACACTCCGCGGCGACATCGCGATCGGGCACACGCGCTACAGCACCGCTGGTTCTTCCACGATCGAGAACGCTCAGCCAATGCTCGCGAGGTTCCGAGACGGTCACATCGCCCTCGCCCACAATGGGAACCTGACGAACGCCAGCGAGCTGCGACGTGAGCTCGAGGACGCAGGTTCGATCTTCACCTCGACGATGGATTCAGAAGTCCTCGTCCATCGCATGGCGCGTTCGTCGTCTTTGAAGCCCGAACACCGGCTCGCCGATGCGCTGAAGGGGGTCGAAGGAGCCTACTGTCTGGTGGTGGTCGTTGGAAGCACGCTCCTCGCCGCGCGCGACCCGCGGGGTTGGCGTCCTCTGGTGATGGGCAAGCTCGGCGACGCTACCGTCTTCGCATCCGAGAGCTGCGCGCTCGATCTGCTCGGCGCGACGCTCGAGCGCGAAGTCGAGCGCGGAGAGATCATCGCCATCGATGAGAGCGGGATGCGCTCCACCTTCCCTCTCGAGAAACTTGAGTCAAAGAAGTGTGTCTTCGAGTACGTCTATTTCTCGCGGCCCGATAGTCAGGTATTCGGCGGCTCGGTGGACAGAGCGCGACGTGAGCTGGGGCGACGCCTCGCGCGCGACTTCCCCGCACCGACTGCCGATCTCGTCTTCAGCGTCCCCGATTCCTCCAACTCGGCAGCGCTCGGCTTCGCCGAGGAGTCCGGGCTGCCGCTCGAGCTGGCGCTGATCCGCAATCACTACGTTGGACGGACATTCCTCCAACCCACACAAGCCGGACGCGACGCGAAGGTCAAGGTGAAGTACAACGCGGTTCGCGAGGTCCTTCGAGGCAAGAGCGTCGTGATGGTGGACGATTCGATCGTTCGCGGCACGACGACACGCGGCCTCGTCAACATGGTGAGGGCCGCTGGCGCTCGCGAGGTGCACTTGCGTGTTAGCTCTTCGCCGGTCACCGGGCCATGCTACTACGGCATCGATACGCCGACTCGCGAAGAGCTGATCGCGGCCAACATGAGCATCGACGAGATCACGACCGCGGTGGGTGCCGATACATTGGGATACCTCACGCTCGACGGGATGCTCGAATCGGTACCTGGTGGTCCATCGGGGTTCTGTCATGCATGCTTCTCCGGCGACTACCCCACGCCGCCACCAGCCGACCCGGAGAAGCTCCGCTTCGGCTGTGGTTGCTGACGCCAATGGCGCAGGCAGTTTTCTTCTTCGGCAATGGAACCGCCGAGGGGACGCGGGACTCGACCAGCGTCCTCGGCGGAAAGGGCGCGAACCTCGCGGAGATGACGAATCTCGGCGTTCCTGTTCCGGCCGGGTTCACGATCGCGTGCAGCGAATGCATTGAGTACCTGCGTAGCGGCAAGTATTCCGACAAGCTCCGCGCGGAGGTCGAGGGTAACATCGCGCGGTTGGAGAAGGTGACGGGCAAGAAGCTGGGCGATCCCAACAACCCGCTTCTCGTCTCGGTGAGATCGGGGGCTCCTGTTTCCATGCCGGGGATGATGGATACGATCCTCAATCTCGGCCTCAACGATCGGGCCGTGACTGCACTCGGCGACCAGAGCCAGAATGCTCGCTTCGCTTACGATTCATATCGTCGTTTCATCCAGATGTACTCCGACGTGGTACTCGGAGTATCGAGTCACGACTTCGAGCACCTGCTGAAGGCGAAGCGAATGACCGCAGGCGTTGGCTCCGACGCCGAGTTGGACGAGAGCGTTTTGAGGACTCTCGTAGACGAATACAAGGCGCTCGTTCGGAATCGCACCGGAGCCGACTTCCCGCGCGATCCCATTGTGCAGCTCTGGGGCGCCATCGAAGCCGTTTGGAAATCCTGGATGCTCAAGAAAGCAAAAGACTACCGAAAGGTCCACGCGATTTCCGACGATATGGGAACGGCCGTCAGTGTCGTGGCGATGGTCTTTGGCAACCTGGGTGACGATTCGGGGACCGGAGTAGCATTCACGCGCAACCCGTCGACCGGAGAGAGGCGGTTCTACGGCGAATTCCTGGTTAACGCGCAGGGCGAGGATGTCGTCGCGGGAATCCGCACTCCGCTCGACATCGACGAGATGGCGGACAAGCTTCCTGGCGCATACAAGGAGCTGCTTGATACGCAGGACCGGCTCGAGCGCCATTTCCATGACATGCAGGACCTCGAGTTCACCGTCGAGCGAGGCAAGCTCTACCTCCTACAGACACGTGTCGGCAAGCGCACCGCAGCCGCTGCTGTACGCATTGCGCGGGACATGGTGAGTGAAGGACTCATCGACAAGATCGAAGCCGTGCGACGAGTCCCGGCAGCGGACCTCGATCAGCTGTTGCATCCGATCATCGATCCATCGATTCGAGCGACGCCGCTCTGCCTCGGGCTTCCAGCGAGTCCGGGAGCCGCGAGTGGGCGCGCTGTATTCGATCCCGATACGGCCCAGCAGCGCGCGACCGCCGGCGAGAACGTGATCCTCGTGCGTGATGAGACGACGCCGGAAGATTTCCACGGCATAGTTGCGGCGCGCGCTGTTCTCACCGCGCGTGGAGGGATGACGAGCCACGCCGCCGTTGTCGCGAGGGGGATGGGAAAATGCGCCGTCGTCGGCGCCAAGGATATTCATGTCAACCTCGAGCGCAAATCGTTCAGTGTGAACGGAACCGAGGTCCTGGAGGGCGACTGGCTGACGCTCGATGGCGCGACGGGCCGCGTGTTTTCGGGCGACCTGGCAACGATTCCCAGTGAAGTCGTACGCGTCACGAATGGGACTCTCTCGTCCTCTCAGGCTCCGCTTTACCAGTCGTACGCCCAACTTCTCGGCTGGGCCGACGAGGTTCGCACTCTTCGCGTGCGCGCCAACGCCGACACGCCGCGCGACGCACGTATTGCGCGCGGCTTTGGCGCCGAGGGCATCGGCTTGTGCAGGACAGAGCACATGTTCTTCGAGGGCGACCGGATCACGGCGATGCGCGAAATGATTGTCGCGCGCGAGGAAGGCGGCCGCAGGCGCGCGCTCAACAAACTGCTGCCGATGCAGCGCGCCGATTTCGAGGGAATCTTCGAGGCGATGGACGGATTGCCGGTAACGATACGGTTGCTAGACCCGCCTTTGCACGAGTTTCTTCCGCACGGAGGAGAAGAAACGAAGCTTCTCGCGCGCACACTCGATATCCCGCGCGCCGATCTCAATCGGATCATAGAATCTCTGAGAGAGACCAATCCGATGCTTGGCCATCGGGGCTGCCGGCTCGGCATAACTTACCCGGAGATTACAGAAATGCAGGCGCGCGCGATTCTTGAAGCAGCGGTGCGTGCCATGCGACGCGGCTTACACGTCAGACCGGAGATAATGATTCCGCTTGTCTCGAATGTGAAGGAATTCGAGAATCAGCGTGCAATCGTCGATGACGTGGCCGAGCGCGTTCTCGGCGGAATGGGAGAGAAATTACCGTATCTGATCGGAACGATGATCGAGCTGCCCCGTGCCGCGCTTACCGCGGCGAAGATAGCCGAGTCGGCGGAGTTCTTCTCTTTCGGAACAAATGACCTGACGCAAACTACACTTGGGCTCAGCCGCGATGATGCGGGCCGGTTCCTTCCTTCTTACATTGATCGAGGTATCTTAGCTGACGATCCGTTTCAGGTTCTTGACACCGAGGGGGTAGGAAGACTCGTAGGGATTGCTGTTGAGGAAGGGCGACGAGTTCGTCCTAAGATAAAGCTGGGTATCTGCGGGGAGCACGGCGGCGAGCCGCGCTCCATTTCTTTTTGCCATTCGCTCGGACTCGATTATGTGTCT
>DASWBG010000210.1:0-5018 GCA_036390715.1 Gemmatimonadaceae bacterium | reverse complement strand
ACGCCCTGCGGAAATACGCGCGCCGCAAAGCCGTACGTTCCGATCATCCCGTACGTGGAAGGCCACGCGTGCTGTAGCGCCACCCGCCAATACGGGATGACGCCCTTCGTAACGTTTGTCGCGGTTCCGTCGAGCGGTTCCGTTGCGCCTTGTGGCGCGGATCTGTACGCGGTGAGCTCGGTGTACAGTGTGCTGTTGTACAACGAATAGGCGCCGAGCCCGGCTACCTGTTGACCAAGTCCGCCATCGATCAGCGTGCTCGCGGCGGGAGAGGGCGCGACATCCGAGCCCATAAACGGGAAGGCCCATGCAGGCGCAGTATTCCACACATCCTGAACGGTCGGATTGTTGTGCAGCGTGACACCGAAAAGCAGGTCGTGGTCTGCTAGAGTCGCGTGCTTTGCCCAGCGCAAGTCGACGTTGTCGATGCCGATCGCACCATCCGCCGCCGCATAGGTGAACTGACTGAATATCCCGACATTTGGAGTGATCTGCCCCGCGAGGAACAGACTGAGCTGTTGCGGAAAGCTCACCGTCCCATTCTGCGTGCCCGGCTGAGCGCGTGAAGTCTGCGTCAGGCCCGTCACCACCATTGCGGCCAAGGGGGGAATCGTAGCCAGCTTGAGTGATTCGCGGCCGGTGGAATCGCCCGGTTGACCTATGGTCGAGAGCGAGGTGAGTGTGTAGCCATTGAGCTTGAACATCCGCCCGAATGGAGTGAGCTGTGGGAACTGGTAGTGGCATGCGCTGCACGCCAGGCCGGTTTGCCGGGAAAAACTCGGAACAAATAGCCTCGCGAGAGCTGCGTTGAGCGAAGCCGGAGCGACTGCGTGGTCGGCTGAAATGCCGAGGATTGCGACTGCCGGATCCACCGCTCTTGTCAGACTCCGGTGTCGACTTTCGCCCGTCGGGAGGGCGCCCAAAGCGTTCGAAGTGAGACCCAATGCGAGTAGTGCGGATATCGCGTTGACCCTGAAACCACCGTTAATCCGGCGTATGCGCATGGAGCCGTCCGCGTTAGTGGAGGTGCGACATGACTCGCTAAGCCTAGTCGCGCTAGCGTGTTAACGCTAGCGGCAGGGCCGGCGACCGCTCCATCAGGGAAACCCTGATTCGATAAAATTGTGTTCCCCCCGAGAGGAAAACTCTCACAAGAATGGCGTGACATCTCCGACGGACCCTTGCCACTGAAGGTTGCACCTTCCCATCATGCGATTCTACCGAGAGAGAGAGAGACCCCACGTCATGGACCTCGTACTCGGTCGCGACTAACGGAAGACGAGCTCTTTTCCGGGTTCACTGAAGTGTTCTCGGGAAACGAGCGACATTCAAACGCGGGCGCAGAGCAGGAGGAGCAATGCACAAAGTGATCATGGCACCCACAGAAGACTCGGAGCACGAGCAGGCGACGATCTCCGTGGCGGTGAGGCTGGCGCAGCGTTTCGATGCGGAACTTCATCTTGTTCGAGCAGAGGCGCCGCCGTTGGTCATCGAGACAGTGGCCCGGCCGCCGGTGCTGACCATAACCGAACAGACGCTGGTCGAGGAACGGCTCGCCCGTTTGCGCAAACTGGAGGCCCTCGGAAACGAATGCCGCGCGCTCGGCAACATCAGAGTCGTAACCGCGCTCGAGGATGGGCCCGTCACATCCACGCTTGGCGATTACGCCATGAAGCACGACGTCGATCTGATAGTGATGTCCAGTCACTCTCGTGGTGGAATTAAGAGGGTTACCCTCGGCAGCGTCACGGATTATCTCATTCGGAATACGAACATTCCGGTTCTGGTGGTAAGGCCGCCCGCTTCCTTCATAAGTGCGAATCCAGTGGAGACTCTCAGTCGGATCGTCGTTCCCCTCGACGGCTCGGCATTGGCGGAGCAGATCCTGCCCGAGGTGGCCGCGCTCGCGTCTCGTCTGAATTCGACTGTGAGCCTGCTCCATGTACTCACTCCCGTGACCTACTCGCAAAAAGAGATCATGCAACCGGGCCTGCCGTGGTGGGACGCCGATATCGCCACGGCGGACGCCTACCTCGCGGACGCCGCGAGCTATCTGACCGAACAGGGACTTGCGGTCAGTAAGGACGTGGTCCTGAATGACAACATCGCAACCGCCATTCTGGACTACTCCATCCGCGCGCGAGCTGATCTCATCGCCCTCGCCACGAATGGAACTGGTGGAATGAGTCGGCTCGTGTTCGGCACTGTCGCCGACGAGGTCACGCGAAAATCACCGACCAGCCTTCTTGTGTTTCACCCGAAGTCCAGCGCAGTCACCGACAACACGGGTCGGGCCGAGACCAAGGCTCTCGCGGACGTGTGAATGTAGGCGCGTCACCCACGCCACCGTGGCACGCGCGCCCAGCGCACGAAGTGCTGCTGGCGGTAAGCAGTAATGCCAGCGGACTCACAGATGAGGAGGCGGCTCGCCGACTCGTGCGCTATGGGCCCAACCTTCTCTCCGTCACTCCCGCAGAGCCCGCGTGGCGCATCCTGGTCAGGCAGGTCCGGAGTGTTGTCATCGGCCTTCTCGTCGTTGCGACAGTACTCGCGTGGTGGACATCGGATGTCGAAGATGCAGGGGCAATTCTTGCCGTGCTTCTCCTGAACGTCGGAATCGGTTTTGCGACTGAGTTCCGGGCGCGACGAGCGATGGACGCGTTGCTGCGGCTAGACGTACCGAGTGCAACAGTGGTACGACAAGGCATCACACGCACCGTTGATGCTCGAGAGCTTGTGCCGGGCGACCTCATCGAGCTTGAGCCGGGACAGGCCATCCCCGCCGACGCGCGTTTGCTTGCCGCGACCGCGCTCCAGACCATCGAGGCATCGCTCACCGGAGAGTCGACCGCGGTCGCGAAGATTGCCGATGCGGAAGTCTCCTCGGCCACACCGTTACCCGACCGAGTGACCATGGTATACAAGGGAACGACCGTGGCGGACGGTGTCGCGCGCGCCGTGGTCGTCGCCACCGGGATGCAGACGGAAGTCGGGAGAATCGGCACGCTGGTGAGCGCGATTCGCGAGGAACCAACGGTCCTCGAGCGGCGGCTCGATTCCCTGGGTCGCCGACTTGCTGCTGTCGCGGTGGGAGTGGGTGTACTGGTGGCGCTCGTGTCGCTCTATCGGGGCGACTATCTGGTGGCAGTCCTCCAGACCGGTATCGCTGTCGCCATTGCGGCTGTCCCGGAAGGACTTCCGGCCGTGGTCACCATCACAATGGCCATCGCCACACGCCGCATGGCAAGACGTCATGCTCTCGTGCGCAGACTCCCCGCAGTCGAAACGCTCGGTTCTGTCACTGTCGTCTGTAGCGACAAGACTGGTACGCTGACCGCCGGCAAACAGACCGTGACAACGATATGGCTGCCGAAGGTCGAAGTCGCGGTGACCGACGATGGCACGGGAGGAAGTGGCGCCTTCGTTGCAGGCAGCGAAGCGCTCGCGGCGGACGACCAATGGCGATTGCGCGAGGCACTCAGCATCGGAGTGCTGGCGAATCGTGCAGAAATTCGGCGGGTCAATGAACATTGGGAGGGTCGGGGGGATCCGTCAGAAGTGGCGCTCCTCCTTGCGGCACGGAAAGGCGGGTTGCTTCGTCCGGCGCTTCTTCAGGATTGGCCAGAGCTTGGCGAGATCCCGTTTTCGAGCGCGCGGATGATGATGGCGACCTTCCATCGTGGGAAGAGCGGCGACCTCGTGGGCTTCGTGAAGGGCGCACATGATCGCGTGCTCGCGTTGTGCGCTTCGGTCGTCAGTGATGCTGGCGAAGTGCGGCTCGATGCCGACTGGCAGCGAACTATCGACGAGCAGGCATCGACGATGGCGTCGCGCGGACTCCGGGTCTTGGCGCTCGCTATGGGCGCGGTAGCCGAAGCTGATGAAGCAGGCTTGCGCAAACTTCGATTCGTCGGCCTTGCGGGGATGACCGACCCACCGGCTCCGGGCGTCGTCGAGACGATCGCGAAGTTGCGCGGTGCCGGTATCCGGACGGTGATGCTCACAGGCGATCACCGGGCGACCGCCCGCGCCGTGGCACAAAGTGTCGGCCTCGTGCCCGACGAACATCAGACGCTCGATGGCCGCGACGTTGATCATCTTTCCGACGACGAGCTGACGAGTGGTGCAGCGGCCATCGGCGTGGTGAGCCGCGTAAGTCCCGAGGGCAAGTTGCGGATCGTCACCGCCTTGCAGCGACGGGGCGACATCGTCGCGATGCTCGGCGACGGGATTAACGATGCAGCGGCACTGAAGAAGGCCGACATCGGCGTCGCGATGGGGCGTCGCGGAACCGACGCAGCGAAGGAAGTTGCGGGCTTGGTGCTCGAGGACGACCGATTTCAGACTATCGCGTCCGCTGTCGAGGAGGGGCGCGTCGTCTTCGACAACATCCGCAAGTTCGTTTTCTATCTCTTCAGCTGCAATGTCGGTGAGATCCTGGCGCTGCTCGGGGCTGGTCTCACCGGCCTGCCGCTGCCGATGACGCCTCTACAGATCCTCTGGTTGAACCTTGTGACGGACACCTTCCCGGCGCTGGCGCTCGCTCTCGAGCCCGCCGACCCCGCGGTGATGCGCCGGTCCCCGCGCGAGCCCGGCACACCATTGCTGTCGGGTGGCATGCTGCGCCTGGGATTGCTCTACTCTTTATTGATCGCCGGAGTGACGATCGCGGCTCTTGTCTGGGGATTGCGCGAGTGGCCCGGTGAGGCCGCGCGCGCCGTGACTCTCAGCTTTACAACTCTGGCGCTCGCTCAAATCTTTCATCTTGGCAACGCCCGAAGCAGGCAACACGTTGTCGGCCGGCGTCTCGCCTTGGGCAATCGTTACGCGCTGAGCGCTGTAGTGCTGACTGTCGTGCTGCAGGTGCTAGCGGTGGTTGCTCCTCCGCTCGGTCGGATACTCGGGACGGCACCACTGACCACCAGAGGATGGATGATCGCCATCGCGCTTGGCGCAATTCCGGGATTGGTGGGGCAAGGATGGAAGCTCTCGCGCCGTCGCCAGGTCGTGGCTTAGGG
>DASWBG010000209.1:0-7552 GCA_036390715.1 Gemmatimonadaceae bacterium | reverse complement strand
GAGACAGCGCCTTATTTCGTCGAATGGGTGCGGCAGCAGCTCGACGCGCAGTTCGGCAAGCAGTTGTACGAGCAGGGTCTCAAGGTTTACACGACTCTCGACCTCGACATGCAGGGCGCGGCCGAGCGGGCGCTGGAGCACCAGGCACGCGCGATCGAGGCGGGGCGCTTCGGACCATACAGTCACGAGACGTACGAGCACTACCTCGCTCACCGCGAAGGCGACGAAGGCAGCGGCACGTCACCGTACCTCCAGAGCGCCTTCCTCGCGCTCGATCCGCGTAACGGTGCCGTTCGCGTCATGATCGGCGGACGCGATTTCGATGATTCGAAGTTCAATCGCTCCGTTCAGGCGCTGCGTCAGCCTGGCTCGACATTCAAGCCGATCGTCTATTCTGCCGCGATCCAGAATGGCAGGCCGCCGTCGTATCTCGTCAACGACAGTCCGCTCGTGCTCCAGGTGCCCGGTCAACCCGAATGGGCGCCGCAGAACTACGATCTGAAATTCCTTGGCGAGATTCCGCTCCGCCAATCTCTCTACCTCTCCCGCAACGTCTCCACCGTCCGCCTCGGCATGGAGCTCGGCGAACAAACCGTCATTAACGAGGCGCGGAATTTTGGCATCACCACTCCAATTCCTCCGTATCCAGCGATCCACATCGGCGCCGCGGAGGTCTATCCGATCGAGCTGATCTCAGCCTACAGCGCGTTCGCGAATCTCGGTGTGCGCGCTACTCCCAACGCGATCATGCGGGTTGAGAATCAGAAGGGAGAGATCCTCTGGCAGCCTACTCCGACACGCACGCAAGTACTGTCGCCCGAGGAAGCGTGGATCATGGTCGACATGATGAAAGATGTGATTCGTCGAGGAAGCGCGGCGGGCGTGTACGCATCGGGTTTTCATCTTCCAGCTGGTGGCAAAACGGGAACGACGAACGACGGTACCAATGTCTGGTTCGTCGGCTACACCGCCGATCTCATCGCTGGCGTCTGGTACGGACTCGACCGGCCGGCGAAGATCAAGGACAACGCGCAAGGCGGCGTTCTCGCCGCGCCCGCGTGGACCGCCTTCATGACGGAGGTCTATCGCCGCATGCCGGCGCCGCCCGACTGGCCGAAGCCGCTGTCGATCGTCACGCGCGAGATCGACGTCAGCAGCGGATTACTCGCGACGCAGTACTGTCCGCGCAATCTCGTCACGAGCGAGTTCTACATATCCGGAACCGAGCCGACACGCGACTGTGATAAGCACGGACCGTTTGCAAATCCGGGCCTGACTCCGGTCGACACTTTGAGCACGATCCCGACTGTTCAGCCTCCACCGGGCGGAGTCCGAGCGCCGATAACCGTGACGCCGCCCCCGATTCAGCCAGGCTACCAGCCGGTGCCATCGCGTGGACAACAGCAGCGGGTACCGACGGTGTTCGACACGACGAAGCGTCGCGATACGACGCGTCGCCCGACGGTGTTCGACACGACGCGTCGACCCATCCCGCGACGTGATACAACGCGCCCACGAACCGATACGATTCCGTCACCGGCTCCCCCGCCGGTCCCGATTCCGCGCTGATGCGCTATCACGCGCGTTGGGTGCTCCCAATCACCCAGCCGCCGATCGAAAACGGAACCGTCGTCGAGAGCGACGGATTGATCACCTACGTCGGCCCGCGCGCCGGCGCGCCATCTGGTAAGGACTACGAGCTCGGCGAGGCAGTCCTCCTTCCCGGGCTCGTCAACACCCACACCCACCTCGAGCTCACTGCGATGCGCGGCTTCCTCGAGGATTGTCGCTTCGCGGAATGGATCGACAAGCTTCGCCAGAGCCGAAACGAGATTCTCGACGACCAGATGCTGCTCGACTCGGCGCGATTTGGGATCGTCGAAGGGCTCGAGGCCGGTATCACGACTTACGCCGACACCTGCTCGAGCGGTGTCGTACTCCAGGCGATGCGCGAGCTCGGCGTCCGCGGAATCATGTTCCAGGAAGTCTTCGGGCCCGATCCTTCGCAGGCGGAAATCGCCATGCGAGACCTGGAAGAGCGCATCGAAAAACTCACGCTCGAGCAGACGGGACTGGTGGCGCTCGGCGTTTCACCGCACGCGCCCTACACTGTGTCCGATCCGCTATACGCGGCTGCAGCGACCTTTGCAAATGCGCGCCGCCTTCCGCTCGCGATGCACATCGGCGAGAGCGAGCCGGAGTACGATATCGTGACGCGCGGAACGGGTGACTTCGCTGATCGCTGGCGACGTCGCGGAATCCCTGTCGGTCCGCGGTCACGCTCGCCAATCGCTTTGCTCGAGCAGCACGGCGCGCTGGAGCGCGGACCGCTTCTCATCCATTGTGTGCGTGTCGACGACGCCGACATCCAGATCATGGCGCGTCACCGTTGTGCGGTAGCGCACTGTCCGGCGTCCAATGCGAAGTTTGGGCACGGCATCGCGCCACTGCTGCCGCTGCTCGCCGCGGGCATTCGAGTCGGCATGGGTTCTGATTCCGTCGCAAGCAACAATCGAATGGACATTCTCGACGAATCGCGTCTTGCCGTCCTCATTCATCGCGCCGCCACGCGCAAACACGACGCATTCGGTGCGCACCAGGCGCTTGAACTGGCCACGATTGGCGGCGCGCGTGCGCTTGGAATCGATTCGCGAGTCGGGTCCCTCGAGGTTGGCAAGGACTCCGATCTCGCGGCCTTCCGGATCGACATTCCTCGAACGATCCCCGTCGGGGATCCGTACTCCTCCGCGATCTTCGCACTTCCGGGCCGTTCGGCCGAGCTAGTAACAGTGCGTGGCCGCGTGCTTGTGGATCGAGGACGGTCACTGGCGGCGGACGAATCGCTGGCCGAACGTGTTAGAACGATCGGAACAGCCCTGGCTCATTGGGCGGCGAGAGCTTGATCGGCCCGTAGCGCGCGACCTTACCGATTCGATAAATTCAGGCTCCCCCCAGTAAGGAAGCCTGGTTCATGACGGCTGTAGATAACCACCACCGTATCTGGCGCGACGGCGAGTTCGTTGATTGGGAAGACGCGACGATCCATGTGATGAGTCACGTCGTTCACTACGGCTCGAGTGTATTCGAAGGCATTCGTTGTTACGAGACACCCAACGGGCCCGCGGTTTTCCGACTCGGCTCCCACATGCGTCGATTCGTGGATTCGTGCAAGATCTACCGCATGCCGCTCAAGTACTCGATCGATGAAATGTCGAGTGCCGCGGTCGATACGGTCGCCGAAAATGGATTGCCGCATTGTTATCTGCGGCCCGTCGCCATTAGAACAGGCGAGCAGATGGGCGTCCTTCCGCACGACACGCCGCTCGAAGTGTTCATCATTCCGTGGACCTGGGGCACCTACCTTGGCGCCGATGCTCTCAAGAACGGCGCCGATGTATGCGTATCGAGCTGGAGACGGCCTGCTCCTGACACGTTCCCAATGATGGCGAAGGCCGGGGGGAACTACCTGAACGGCCAGCTCTCCAAGATGCAGGCGCGCGTCGACAATTACGTCGAAGGCATCATGCTCGATTCGTTCGGTTTGGTGTCGGAAGGAAGCGGCGAGAATCTCTTCCTCGTCCGCGACGGCAAATTGTTCACGTCGACGATCAGCTCCGGCATTCTCAATGGAATCACGCGTGACTCCGTCATTCAGATCGCGCGCGACATGGGAGTTGAAGTTGTAGAAACATCGATCCCCCGCGAGATGCTCTATATCGCGGACGAGCTGTTCTTCACTGGCACTGCTGCCGAGATAACACCGATCCGGTCTGTCGATCGCATTCAGGTCGGTGCAGGGAAGCCGGGCGCGCTAACGCTGGAGATTCAGCGCCAGTACATGGGAATCGCATCCGGGGTTCTGGAAGACCGTTATGGATGGCTGACGCCGGTTCCTTCGCGCAAAACCGCAACGACCGCCCGTGGGAAGGTCGCCCGTGAGCCGGTTGGTGACATGTCTGCATCGGCTTTCTAGGTTCGGTTGAGGGGGGTAACAGCAACATACGACTACCAGCTGGGGGGTTCGGGCGGACCGGCTCGGGCTCCGAGCTAGACCATGAATACATGTAGTGTCGGCACGAAGCTCATAGCCGGACCGCTCAGCGCCCCCGGCCGGTAGTCATAAGTTGCAGTCAAGAAGCCCGAGAAAGGGTAACGTACCACTCTCGCAAATCGTCGCTTAGTAAGGCGATAGACATCCGCTTTGCGGATCGTAGTGCTGTACCAGTTGTATATTTTGGTGGGTTCGCCCAGGAGGAGTGCTTGATCGTTGGTTGTCTGGCACTGAATGCTTCGTTTGAGCCATTGACGATGGTCCCGCTGCGCCGCGCCTTGCGGCTGGTGATCGACGGAAAGGCGGAAATCGTCGAGGCAGATTCTGATCGTGTTGTTCGATCCGAGAGGTTGACGCTGCCTCGCCCGGCAGTGATCCGGCTCATGCGCTTCATCCATGTCCCACGCCGGTTCCGCCGCCAGGTGACGAACACGTTCCTCTTCGCGCGCGACCGCTACCGCTGCCAGTACTGCGGACGCCTTCAGATCGAGCTCAAGCCGCGCGAATCACTGACGCGCGATCACCTCATCCCACTTTCTAGGGGAGGCGCGAACGACTGGACGAACGTCGTCACCGCCTGTAGCCCCTGCAACACGAGGAAGGCGAACAACCTCCCAAGCGAGATCGGAATGCATCCCCTTCACGCCCCGGTCGAGCCACACTTCGTGCACCTGAGCTGGGCCGTCCGGCGTCTGACGCCGACCCAGGCGAAGTACATTCGGATCTTCTACGGCGAAGAGACGCTGCACCATCTGGAAGATCTCGAGAATCGCCATCCGCATCATGGGGTGCACCGCGTCAGTTAACTGCAACTGAACGGGTGCCAGACGTCAGTAGCATAGCTGCGAGTGATTAGTTCACGACGCCCGGACTTGCCTCAGTGGCGTTCGGGGGACTCGCAATTGTCCTTGCCTTGATCGGCGTCGGTGAACTCAGAGTGTAGTGAACTGCCGACTGACGTCGCTGCCACTGACGTCTGGCACCCGTTCAGTTGCAGTTCGCGATCTCTACGGCCGGAACGTGCCAGTTCTAGCTTCGTAGTGCCTCTTCTCCCCCCCGAGCAGCCGAACGACTAGCGTCCGAACTCCTCTCCCCAGCGCGGTTCCTGGATTCTTCTTCCCGCTCACCGCCGGTTTGAGCTCCCCCCGAAGCCACCGCTGCACCTCATCGAGATCGCTCAGCGACAGCGTCTCTACATCCAGCAGCAAGTTGTAGTACCCACGCTCCCCCTTCTTCGGCAGCTGGATCGCGACTTTGTACGGCGCCTCCACTGCGGTCTCCGCATCATCCGCGACCGGGAACTCACCGAGCGCCTCGGCCTTCTTGTTCACCACGCGCACCACCTGGTACTTCTTGCCGAGCACGTCGTACTTGAGAATGACATCCCACTCGAACGCGGCCTTGAGGTCGTCGAACCAGCGGCCCGACGACCATCGCTCGAGACGATAGTGCAGACGCGCGGGAAATCCGTTTGCCAGCAGATCGCGCATCGAAGCGTCGGATAGCAATCCCGCCGATGAAACCGCAGGTGGCTCCTCGGCCCACGCGGTCTGCTGGGGAAGCAGCACCTCCAGACGCACTTTCTGGGCGTCCAGCGGTACAGCGATCGCAAACGCAGCGGCGGCGACGAACGAGAGTTTCAGCATCGCCGAATCTCGACGGGGCGACCGACTCGGAAACCCGGCTTCTGCATCTAGAAGCGCCGGTGCACCCGCAGAAACACGTTTGCCGGTTCCTTTGGGCTCGACACCGACTTCGCCACGTACACGCCGATGATGCCGAGATCGAGGCCGAGTCCCACATCGGTTCTGAAAGTCCCGAAGCGCGGGAAGCTGTTGCTCGAGTACTGGAGCGTGCCCGACGGCTGGCCGACCAGCCAGCCCCGCCCTGCATCGACGAAAGCGACCACCGTTGGCTGCACGGTAAACCCGACGCCGCGGAGCCGGATTGGCCTCGCGTTCAGAAAATCGAACAGCGACGAGTGCAGCTCGTTTCGGTATTCAAGCTGCGCCAGCGCCACACGCTCGCATTGCGCGGGATCGCCGGGTGGCGGCGAACCGCCGCTGCTGCATTGCGATACGTCGACTGTTCCCGGCTCGTATTCCCGGAAATCGATACCCGGCACTGTCCCGATTCCCCCCACGGAGAATCGCCGCTCGAGCGGAAGGTCATCGCCATGCAGCCAGCCGCCGAGCACCAATCGCCCGTTGATCCAGGTCGTCGGTGAAAGGCGATTGTAACGACGCAGATCGACGAATCCGCGTCCGTATGTCACCTGCGGCGAGACGCCAGGTCGCGTCAGCGGGGAAGTCGGTCCGACATCCGTCATTCTGCCTGTTCCGCGCTCGTATTCGGCGAGGATCAGCCAGCCCGTCGACGGATTCATCTCGTCATTCCGCGTGTCGATGTTGGCGCGCAGGACGCCGAGATGAAATCGTCCGGCATCAACCAGTGGATTCGCACGCCAGGCTTTCCCATTTCCGAAAACCGAGAAAACTTTTCGGGCGCGCGCGGATGCCCATCGCTCGTCACTCCAGTCCGCCGAGAGGCTACTGTGTGCGCTCATGTTGAACGTCGCGGTTGCCTTGGCGCCGTGCCGATTGAACCAGTCGCGGAAATCGCGATGCCCGAAGAGTGCGGCGAGCGCAGCATCGGGATCTGGAAGCTGCCAGGGCTCGACCGCTGTCATCACGTCGTATGAAGACACGCCGAGTCCGTAGCCCCGCCCCCTTCCGACGCGCATGTCCGCCGAAATGCGATGGCCGAGATTCTGGTCGTCCCAGTGAAAGGTGTCCGCGCTCCGGATGATTCCCATCACCGACGCATTCAGATCGGCGGCGCCGACGCTGTCGTGAAAGATGGGCCCGATGTACACCGGTAGACCCTCGACGCGGTTGTACGTTTTCCCCGAGCTGAGAACGAGACCGCTGGCACGGCTGGTTCTCGCCCACAGCCCGAGCCGCTCGGCGGCCGTATCCGACTGGACTGTATCGACGGTCTGCGCACGAAGGAGAGCGGGAGGGGCACACGCGAGCAGCACGCAGACTGCTCGCATCGTCTTCGCTGTGTTTGTCATGTCGGCCTTATACCCTCGTCGCGTTGATTCCGAGCCGCTTCATGCGCCGGTAAAGATTTGGCCTGTCTGTCTGAAGTCTTCGTGCGGCATCAGCAATGTTTCCCCCCGCCTCCGCTAGCGCTCGCGCGATCACCGTTCGCTCGAAGGCCTCCAGCCTGTCCGCCAGTGAAGTCGGCCCCAGTGCAACAGGTTCCCGCGCATCTCCTACTTGTTTCTGGGCGCGTGTAGGCGTGATCGGAGGCACAGCCTCCTCATCGCGATCCACGATGAGCACATCTTCCACCTGCTGACCCGTGATTTCCGCGCCCGGATGCAGAATTGCCAGGCGTTCGACGATGTTGGCGAGCTCGCGCACGTTGCCGGGCCACGGATAATCACGAAGCAGCTGGAGCGCGTCGCTCCTCCAACGCGGTTTCGCCTGACCG
>DASWBG010000208.1:0-5613 GCA_036390715.1 Gemmatimonadaceae bacterium | reverse complement strand
CGAGGCCCCATTCTCTTTTGAGGAGCTGGACCTTGCCCCCGAAGTTCTCCATGCGGTCCGCGACGCCGGGTACACGCATCCCACGCCGATCCAGCAACAGGCAATTCCCCTTGCCCTGGCAGGCCGGGATCTGATCGGTCTCGCCCAGACCGGAACCGGAAAGACCGCGGGCTTCACTCTTCCCATAGTTCACAATCTGATCAGCGCTCCACTCACCGGGACAAACGGGGAGCCTGTTCACCGTGTTCGCGTTTTGATTCTGACTCCGACGCGCGAGCTGGCCGCACAGGTCGAGGAGAGTTTTCGAAAGTACGGCAAATACACCGACCTGCGCGTCGTCCCGATCTTCGGCGGGGTTGGCATCGAGCCTCAGTCGAAGACGCTCCTCCGCGGAGTGGATGTAGTGGTCGCGACTCCCGGCCGTTTGCTCGATCACATGGAACGCCAGAATGTCTCGTTCGACGATCTCGAGGTCCTGGTTCTCGACGAGGCCGATCGAATGCTCGACATGGGATTCGCGCCGCAGCTCAATCGGATCGTGGCTCAGGTCCCGCCCTACCGACAGACGCTTCTCTTCAGCGCGACCATGCCGCCGGAAGTCGAAGCACTCGCGCGAAAGTATCTGCGAAAGCCCGTTGTCGTTCAGGTCGGACGCCGCTCGGAGGCGGCCAGCACCGTGACCCACGCGGTTTACCCGGTGCCGCGCGACCGAAAGAGCACGTTGCTAGTCGAGCTGTTGAAGAAGGCGGAGATGGATTCGGTTCTCATTTTCACCCGCACCAAGCATGGCGCGGACCGCGTCGTCAGCCACCTCGAGGATGCTGGAATAGCGGCGACAGGGATGCACGCCGATAAATCGCAGGGGGAGCGCACTCGCGCCCTCGAGGATTTCAAGTCGGGCAAAATCCGCGTCCTCGTGGCTACGGACATAGCGCAACGTGGGCTCGATGTTTCCGGCATCAGCCACGTGATCAACTACGATGTGCCGCAGCAGCCGGAAGATTACGTGCACAGGATTGGACGCACCGGGCGTGCGGCCGCGACCGGCGATGCGTACACATTCATGTCGCCGGACGAGATCGCGATGGTACGCACCATCGAGCGCATGATCGGTCAGCAGATTCCGCGCATTTCAGTTCCGGGCTACGATTTCGGAACGACCTCGGACGCGCCAGTCCCCGTTGCATCAGAGTCGGATCCCGTGGACATCAAGACGGCGCCGTCAATCAGTGCCGCAGGCGACCCAGTCGCGACACAAAAACGGTATCGACGAACGAGCTCCGTCGCACGTAGACGCTGAGGTTCGCGGCACCGTACCCCATGCCCGTCGCCGAGTAAGACATCCGCACACGAGTCGCTGAGAGCCGAACTCCGTGATCCTTGCCTATTTCCCGCTTCAGAAGCGTGTCGACTCCAACGCTGACGTAGATCGCCTGATCAACCGTGTCGATATCGACTGTGGTCTGCGCGGACCGGGCGATCGCAATGTGTCTGGCGCCGCTGAACAGTGATTCGATCTCCAACACCGCACCGCGAGCGTGGATACTGTCGAGCAGTTTGCCGACTGATGGCATAGCGATGGCGGAGATCACTCCCAGAATGCAGATCGTGACAGTGAGCTCGACGATGGTGAACGCGTGTCGCATGGGTGACTATCCTTCCGCCGGGTTGGCTGGTTAGATACCATATGATGAAAAAGCGCTACCCAGCTATCCCGAATCATTCGAACGTATTCATCTCGTTCCTGCTTAAAATGAAAGGCAGATTCTTCATGGGCGCGGCCGCCGGCGCGCTCATGGTTGCTTGCACCCCACCACCGGCGACGTCGAGGATTCCCTCGACCGAGATTCCGCAGCCCAATCCGCCGCTCGTTCTTCCTCCTTTCCAGATGGACACGAGCCGGTCCGTCGATCGCGTTCCACCGTTTCAGCAGGCGACACTGATTGCCTGGGGTCAGCCGCCCGACGGAGTTGCACATGCGGAGCGTGTACGGACGTACGATCTTCAGCACCAGGTAACGACCGTCCGCTTCGACTGGTCGCGTCAGGCGGTTGTTGGAACGACGACGCTTACAATCGGTGGACTCCCCGACGCTCGGCCGCTTCCGGATATCGTGATCGATGCCGGGGATATGACATTCAAGAACATCACTGCCGGATCCGCCCCGTTGAAATACGATTACGACGGGCGCGCGCTCACGGTGCATCTCGCAACGCCATTGCGATCCACCCAAAAGACATCGATCACGATCGATTACGATGGCGTCAATCGGTCCAAAGGCGCCTATTTCAGGCCCGCCAAGCACATCGTCTGGACCCAGGGTGAGACCGAAGACACTCACTACTGGGTTCCTACATACGATTTTCCGAACGACAAAACGACGTGGGAGTTCTATATCTGGACCGCGAAGGACGAGCGCGCTCTCTCCAACGGTCGATTGGCGGGATCTCGCGCCGTGGGCGACAGCATCGAATGGCATTGGATTCTCGACAAGCCCACATCGACCTACCTGATGACGACTGTCGTCGGCAAATACACGGTTCTGCAGGACAACCCGTGGCGGAACGTACCGATTGGCTACTGGACGTATCCCGACTCGGTTGACGCCGCATGGCGCGGGTTCGCCAAGACTCCGCAAGCGGTCGATGTGTTCTCTCGAAAAACCGGCTATCCGTACGCATGGAATAAGTACGACCAGATCGTGATTCCGGAATTTCAGTATGGTGGAATGGAGAATGTGACCGCGACATCGCAAAACGATGCCGAGATCCTCCACCCTGCCTGGTCGGAGCCGCAGGCCAATTCGGTGGGACTCATGGCGCACGAGCTCGGACACCAGTGGTATGGAGATCTCCTCACCACCCGTGACTGGGCGGACGTCTGGCTCAACGAAGGCTTCGCCACTTTCATGGAGCAAATCTTCCGCGAGGAGGATCTCGGAATCGATGAGGGCGCTATCGATCGGCTCGGTGCCCAGGAGCAGGCACTTGAAGCCGATCGTCGCGCGCGGCGTCCGATCGTGTGGGGCAAATGGGTGAACGATCCGATCGAGGTGTTCTTCACCGGACACATCTACCAGAAGGGTGCGACCGTTCTCCAGATGCTTCGACACCAGCTCGGCGATGAGCTCTTCTGGAAGGCGATGAACCACTACACCACGGCAAACGCCTTTGGGAACGTCGTGACGGACGATCTGAGGAAAGCGTTCGAGGAAACGACCGGCAAGGATTACAAGGCCTTCTTCGACCAATGGGTATATGGCGCCGGCTTTCCCGTTTTTCAGGTCTCGTCGCTGTATGATCGCGCTGCCCGCCGGCTTGTAATCAGCGCGAAAGAAGTGCAGCCCCGCGACAGTCTCACCGGCTTCTTCGATGTCGATGTGGATGTCGAAGCGCGCACCGACAGCGGCGTCGTCCGCTTCGTCGTGCCGGTTCGGAATGGAACAGGAGAAGCCGGAACGAACCTCAAGGCTCCGCCCCGGTCTATTCGGTGGGATAAAGGAAACTGGGTTCTCGATGTCACCGATTTCCCACGCTCCACCGCGATGTTGCGCTACCAGCTCGTATATGACAACGACGTGCTGGGACGCATCGAGGCGGTCGATGTTCTGGCGCAGCGGCCCGCCGACCAGGCTGCGCTCAATGCACTTATCGGTTCGACCCGCAACGATAAATTCTGGGCGGTGCGCGCTCGTGCGGTAGATGCGATCGGTATCTGGGGAAGTGATCCGAGCCGGGCTACGATCGCGCCGATGCGCAGCGTCGCCGCGGCTCTCGTGGCGGCGAGTCGAGATCCAGATGCTCGTGTCCGCCAGGAAGCCGTGACGGCGCTCGGACGCCTGACGCTGAGTGGAACCACTGCCCGGGATGTGAACGTGCGTCTTCGCGTAGTCGCGCGCATGGATCCGAGTCTCATCGTTCGCGGCGCGGCCCTCGGATCGGACATTCGTCTCGAGAAGAACGCAGCGCTTGCACTCGCGAAGCAGATGATGGCATCGGAGGTCTGGCAGAACGTGATCCGCACGCCGGCAATCAATGCGCTGAAGGCTGTCGGAACGCCGGAAGCGCTTGCGCTGGTGCAGCAATACGCGCCGACGGCTCCATGAGCCCAACACCAACGACGGACCAATGAAGATCAGCATCGAATACTGCGTTGTTTGAAACTACCAACCGCGGGCCGCCAGTTTGGCGGCTGAGATTCGCCAGCGCTTCCCCGATGCGGAAATCCAGATGATTCCCTCGAGAGGAGGCAGGTTCGAGATCATTGCCGACGGGAAGTCGATTTACGAAAAATCGAAAACAGGGCGGCACGCAAAACCGGGCGAAGTGCTATCACTATTAGAAGAGAAATCGTGAAATCATGGGAATCGCGTTGTCCACCGTATTGACGGCGCGGGCTACCGGTATTTCCTTCGGGGACTGAGAAGGCATCACGGGGCTGATTTGCCCCCTGGAAATCGCGACTGGGAGGGCTGCGCCAAATGTGTATCAATCTCTCGCCCGCCCGTCCCTTGGAGAGGACACCGGGGCCCAATTTGGGTCGGCTAGGCAGACGTAACCCATTTGGGTATAATGACTTAGACCTGTTGACCGGGTATGGCACCGCACGTGCACCCCATTAGGGCATGATTCCCCGTTCCAGCTCCATCTCAGCCTCTTTCTTATCGCGGTTCGCCATGCCCGCCGTGTTGGGACTCATCGTCTCAGCGGGAGTCGCGGAAGCGCAGCGACCCGTGCCGGTCAAGCCCCAAGCGCCTGCGACACAGCAATCGCAGTCACTTCGGGAACAGATCGTACCGCCCGGGTTCTTCCCGCCCGCTGGTATGTGCCGCATTTGGATCAACGGCGTGCCGGCGGGACAACAGCCGGCACCAACCGATTGCGTGTCGGCGGTGAGAAACCGTCCCGCCAATGGCAGGGTTCTCTTCGGAGACGATCCGCCAAAGACCAAGAAAGGAAAATCCGACAAGAGCAAGTCCAGCACAACGGACCAGCTTGTCGATCTAATTACTCGGAGGATTTCGAAATGAAGGCAGTCATCATCACACTAGCACTCGCCGGGCTCGCCTCGACCGCCCCGGTCGATGCCCAGATCCTGGGCACACGCCTACCGACGCCCGCTACCAGTACCAACGTCGGGATCAATGGGTCGTGGCAAGTGGTCGGCCGCGATGGCAGCGGAAACACGATCTACGAGCGCCGCACTCAGGACCGTAACGGCAACATCGTAGTTCAACGCGCACGACGCGATTCCAACGGCAACATGTCGATCATCAGCACCAATACCGTGGGCAACGTCGGTGTCAACAGCAGCGTCAATGGCTCGTGGCGCGTGGTCGGTCGCGATGGCAACGGAAACACGATCTACGAACGCCGTACCACTGACAGGTACGGCAACATCATAGTTCAGCGCGCGCGACGCGATTCCTACGGCAACATGTCGATCATCAGCACCAACACGATTGGCAACAACAGCAACCGTGGCAACAACTGCGCGTATACTCAGAGCACCAACACCGTCGGCGACATCATATTCGGTCGCACCAACACGAATGTGAACTGCGACGACGTCGGTAATCGCGTTGATGGTGGCTGGTATCAGGTCGGCCAGGGC
>DASWBG010000207.1:0-5686 GCA_036390715.1 Gemmatimonadaceae bacterium | reverse complement strand
CCATCGTGCAGATCAACGCCAACATCAGCGGAAACACGTGCACGGATGCGCAGCAGCTTCATGGAGCCGTGGTCGTCGCAGTGCTTCAAAACACGATCGTGCTCTCCGATACGCTTTCCCCGGCCGGAGGATACACCAGCGCGGAGATGACAGCGTTCGGTCAGGGGTTCGACACGCTCGGGTACGCGCTCGACACCGCGAATTTCGGTGCGCCGACTGACATCGACGCCGACGGCCGGATTACCATCCTCTTTACTCCGGGCGTGAACGTACTCCCGGCGCCGCCGGGTGTGCTTGTGGGCGGACTCTTCGCGAGTCGTGACCTGGTTCCAGTCGCTCAGTGCGTAGCCAGCAACGAAGGCGAAATGTTTTACATGCCGGTGCCGGATCCGAATCAAACCATCAATGCCAATTACGCGGTCAAGGCGAATGTGGCGAGGGGGAATCTGGCCGTCCTCGTCCACGAGTTTCAGCACCTCATAAATGCCGGACGGCGACTCTACGTCAACAATGCTTCGGCTTTTGAGGAAGTCTGGCTGAACGAAGGACTCAGCCACATCGCCGAGGAGCTGCTCTACTATAGAGTATCCGGCAATTCGTCGCGGTCGAACATCGACTTGCCTCTCCTTCAGTCCAGTCAGGCCCAGCTCGACGCGGCAAATGCCTACATGATCGGCAACTTCGGCCGCCTGATCACGTACCTGGGCGCGCCAGAAACGAATTCTCCGTTTTCGCAAATAGACGGACTCCAGATGCGTGGAGCGATCTGGCAGCTCCTTCGGTATTCCGCCGACAGGAAGGGAGGAACGGAACAGAGCACGTGGTCCGCGCTTGCCAACACAACAGCGACCGGTCAGGCAAACTTCAACGCCGTATTCGGGGACATTATCACGATGTCACGCGACTGGGCCGTGGCTCAGTTCACCGATGACGCGGGCTTGAACGTCGCGGCAAACTACACGCATCCGAGCTGGAATTTTCGAAGCCTCGTACCGCCGTTGAACGGAGGCAATTCCGCGCTACTCACGCGTGCTCTGCTCGCCGCACCTGTGACCGTTACGCTCAATGGTGGCGGCGTCGCATACATGCGGTTCAGCGTAGCCGCGAACGTACCAGCGACGATAGGCGCTTTGTCTTCGGGACAGCCCGTGCCGTCGGCGGTGGACTTCATTCTAGTGAGGACCCAGTGAGTAGCTGTTACCTCGTACCTCGCGCCAATCACCTTGGACCTCTCACCTTGTTCTTCTCGCAGTTTTTGCGGGCCCGGATGATGGTGGGCGTGATTGTCCCATTGATGATCGCAGCAACGGCGTGTCACCACACTCCGCGCACATCCGCTGCAGCGATTGAACCTGATTCGCTCAGGGGTATTGTTTCTGTCACTGGCACTGCGTTCGAACAACGACTCGTTCTTCGGTCAGGCAACGGCGCCACACCGCTCTCGGCTGCAACATCCGATTCGGCCGCGCTGTCCCGCCTGGGCGGAGTAGAAGTCCTGGTAGTAGGAAGACGGGGTCCGGACTTCGTTCGGGTCGAACATTTTACTGCGCTCAAGGTCGCTGGCTCGCCCGTCGTCGACGGAGTACTAAGGAATGATGGCGGTCGACTTGTGCTCGAGACGACTCACGGCACAATCCTGCTTGGGAACCCACCGAGTGTCCTGCGAGATATGATCGGCGCCCGGGTATGGATTGGGGGACCGCTCGACACGGGTCCAAATACTTACGGAGTGATTGTCCCGGCGCGGTAGCCCATATTTCCTCTTGACGGGGAG
This sequence comes from Gemmatimonadaceae bacterium, assembly GCA_036390715.1. Taxonomy (GTDB): domain Bacteria; phylum Gemmatimonadota; class Gemmatimonadetes; order Gemmatimonadales; family Gemmatimonadaceae; genus UBA4720. Next base: position 3,912 of record DASWBG010000207.1, on the reverse strand, counting down.
AGGAATGCGGCGCCTGAGAACGATCATTGCCGCACGTATGGTCTCCGTTTGGTAGGAATCCGACCGCGAGGAGAGCGATGCTCAAAAACGATGTGCCCCGGCGAACCTTTCTCAAAGTCGCCGCCCTCGGCGCCGCGGGCGCGGCCTTCAACAAGCCCGCGGCTGTTCACGCGACACTCGCGGAACCCGTTCACACGGGCGCAATCCCGGCGGCTAAGGATTCCGGCATAAAGCTCGGTGTCGCCAGCTACTCGCTGCGCAACTTCCCACGCGCGAAGGCCATCGAGATGACCAAGTCGCTCGGCACGCCGTACATCAACCTCAAGTCGGTGCATCTGCCGTACGATGCGTCGCCGGCAGAGATCGCAGCGGCGCGAAGTGAGGTCACGGCCGCGGGGCTACAGATCGTCGGCGGCGGGTTGATCACCTTCGAGACTGACACCGACGATGGCGTGCGGAAGTACTTCGACTACGCGAAAGCCGCAGGTATGCCGGTGATGGTCAGCACCTGCCACCCAAACGTGTTGCCGCGGGTCGAGAAATTCGCGAAGCAGTACAACATCAAAATCGCAATCCACAACCATGGCCCCGAAGATCAGGGCTTCTTTCCCTCGCCATACGACGTGCTGAAGGCGGTGAAAGGAATGGATGCGCGCATGGGACTTTGCATCGACGTAGGTCATACAGTGCGCACAGGCACTGATGTTGTGCGCGCGGTTGCGGACGCTGGTCCGCGCCTCCTCGACATGCACCTCAAGGACCTACGCGATCTGAAGGTGAAGGAGAGCCAGTGCATCGTCGGCGAGGGACAGATGCCGATCGTGGATATTTTCCGCCAGCTTCGGGCAATGCGTTATCCCGGCTATGCCAATCTCGAGTACGAGATCGACGAGAACGATCCGCTGCCGGGAATGAAGCAGTCCTTCGCGTACATGCGCGGCGTAATGGCGGGGCTCGCGTCTTGACCGGTCATTTGCAACGCATTTGGCTGTGATCCGAATTTTGGTTTATTGATCGAACGAGTCGAAACTCCAATGTCCAGCGTCACGCTCCACATTCCGATGATCGCCGCACCGAGTCCGCTGGAGCACCGGCAGATAAGCCGCGACTTTCAGGGCGCGCTCCCAGCCGTCGAACCCGTGGCCTTCGTAGCCCGGATTGTTCGAGACGGCCTCGAAACCGTGCATTACCCGGAGTTTCCACGCCTGATCGCCCTTTCCGACGACTGGCTGGTTCAGCAGATCGAGCTGGTTAGAGCAGTCCCCGACGACGTCTGGATTCGCAACGGATTCGTCCCGCTCGGCGAGTGGCAACCACCCCACGGTTAATGCGTGGGAATAAACCGCGGGTCAGGGAGGTCTATATGAGACCAACAACTTCCCGGACCTCCGCATGCCACACACGCACGAGCCAACCCAACTAATCAAAAGCAGCAACTCCAGCGACGTTTCCAGCCCGAGTGACGACCACGAAGCTCTCGACGCGGACGGAGTCGATCGGCGCAATTTCCTCAGCTGTATGGCATGGGTGGGTACAGGCCTACTATGGACTATCAGTGGAGGTGTGCCAAGCTCTTCGCGGCTTGGTGCTCAAGCACCGAAGAAAGGAGAGCTCTTCTTCATGCAGATAAGCGACAGTCACATCGGCTTCGACAAGGCCGCGAACAACGATGTCACTGCAACGCTTCGGGCGGCGATCGCCAAGATCAACGCTCTTGAAGTTCAACCCGCGTTTCTCCTCCACACGGGTGATATCACTCAACTCTCGAAGCCTTCGGAATTCGATACCGCAGATCAGGTTTTGCGGGAAGCTCGCACCGGGAAAACCTTCTACGTTCCGGGAGAACACGATGTAAGCGTAGATGGCGGTGCGAGCTACCTGCAGCGGTATGGAAAGGACGCACAAAAGACACGCGACGGTGGAGGCTGGTACAGCTTCGACTACAGCGGAGTGCACTTCATGGGACTCGTAAACGTTCTCAACCTGAAGGCGGGTGGATTGGGATCATTGGGAGCGGAGCAGCTCGAGTGGATCCAGCGCGACGTGAAACATCTTTCGAGCAGCACCCCAATCGTGGTGTTCGCGCACGTGCCCCTATGGAGTGTGTATCCGGCGTGGGGTTGGGGCACCGATGACGGAGCGCGCGCGCTGAGCTACCTCAAGCGCTTCGGCTCGGTGACCGTGCTGAACGGTCACATACATCAGACAATGCAAAAAGTGGAAGGCAATGTAGCGTTTCACACGGCGCTGTCGACCGCGTTTCCCCAGCCGCGCCCGGGAACGGCGCCATCACCGGGCCCGATGGTTGTGCCGGCCGGCCAGCTGGCCGACGTACTCGGCGTGCGCGAGGTTCACTACGTTCCTTCGAGCCGTCACCTCGCGGTGGTCGATCACACGCTGTCGGGAAATTCTCCCGATGCCGCATTTGCCGCGGGCGAAGCTGCAGCGAGAGCACACGCACCCGCCCCAGCCGCGGTCGCTGCAGCAACCGGCGCGAACGAGGTAAGCATCGATAATTTCGCCTTCAATCCGAAGATCGTGACCATTGCCGCTGGCTCAAAACTGACCTGGCGCAATCGGGACGACGTACCGCACAGGATCCAGAGCACGAACAATCGTTTCGCGGCCTCTCAGGTACTGGACACGAAGGCAACCTATTCCCTGAGTTTCCCGGAGAGCGGAGAGTATCCATATTTCTGCTCCATACACCCTGTCATGCAGGGAAAGATCGTGGTGACGCGATGATAGTAGGCGCGACGTGAGGTTGTTAAGTCATGCTGCCAGGACAGTAGAAGTGGGGCGCGCCGAAGGTCCCGAGACGGGCGGGGGACGGTTTGAACGCGCAGTACTTCCACACTTGTCCGCGAGCTTCACTCTCGCGATGTACCTCACCGGTAACAAAGCCGATGCGGAAGACGCGGTGCAGGAAGCCATTCTCCGGGCCGTCCGATACTTTTCGACGCTCCGCGATGAAGATGCGCGGGCCTGGTTCCTGACAATCGTCCGCAGGGTGTGCTTCACCGCGTACCGCACGGAACGACCGCAGGGAACCGACATGGTATCAATAGATGTCGTCGGGCCACAGTTGGTCGATCATCGCGAACAGCCAGACATGGTCGCGGAGCGATCGCAGGTTCAGCAGCGAGTGCGCGACGCGGTCGATCAGCTTCCGCCACTTCTAAGAGAGGCCATCGTGCTACGGGAGCTTCAGTCCTGCTCGTACGCCGAGGTCGCTGCAATAACCGAAGTACCAATTGGAACAGTCATGTCGCGTTTATCGAGAGCTCGAGCGCGCCTGGCTGGTCTGCTGCATGACGTCGTTGATTTCGGAGATGTCGCATGAGGGAACGCGTTGAGTTGGGCAAAGCTGTGCGCGAAGCGCTTCCAGTTTACGAGGCACCAGCTTCGCTTCAAGCGTGGGCGCGCGAGGAAGCGCGCAAGCTGGATCAGGAGTCGTCGCCGCCTAGCGAGGTGACGCGCCCCGTGAGATCCCGTGTCTGGCGGTTCTCGCAGTGGCGGATCGCCGCGGGTCTTGTGATTGCGGCGGCCGCCGGGTGGGGAGCGGGCGTCCTTCGACCTGTCGCCAGCACTATGTCCCCGACTAGTCGCACAACTAGTGAGTTGGTCGACGCCCATGTCCGTTCGCTCTTGCCTGGACATCTGCTCGATGTCGAGTCGACCGATCGGCACACGGTGAAACCATGGTTTGCCGGCAAGACCGACATCGCGCCCGTCGTGGTCGATCTCTCGGACAAGGGATTCCCCTTGCTTGGCGGAAGGCTCGACTACATCGATGGTCACTCTGTTGCAGCTCTCGTGTACGGCCGGCGCGCGCACAAGATAAACGTGTTCGTCTGGAGGACTACGCCTGGTGAGCCCGCCGACGGTTCATTCGCCGTTAGAGGATACAGC
>DASWBG010000206.1:0-9696 GCA_036390715.1 Gemmatimonadaceae bacterium | reverse complement strand
AGCGGCGCGCCGAGCGCGCGGTAGAGAAGAATCTGTTTTGGTGTGTTGGAGATATGGTCGTCGCCACGCATCACGATGGTTATTCCCATGGCGATGTCGTCGGATACGACGGCAAGATTGTAGATGGGCGTCCCGTCCGAGCGGAGGATGACGAAATCCTCGATGTCCTTGTTGGGGAACGCGATGCGTTCGTGGACCATGTCATCCCATTCGGTCGTGCCCTCGGGCACGCGGAATCGAATTACGTATGGCTCTCCGGCGGCGACTTTTCGTTGTACTTCTTCGCGCGATAGTCGATCGCAACGGCGGTCGTACTTGAACGCTTCCTTGCTGTCAGCGGCAGCGCGCCGGCGCTCCTCGAGCTCGGCTGGCGTGCAGAAACAACGATATGCGCTGCCGTTCTCGAGGAGCCGCTTCGCATCCGCCTGGTGGCGCGGGAGATTGGCACCCTGGTATACGACACCATTATCCCATTTCAGGCCCAGCCACTCCAACCCATCGAAGATCGCGCGCGTGCTCTCGTCGGTACTCCGTGCTTTATCGGTATCCTCGATGCGGAGCAGGAACTCTCCGCCAAACTTGCGCGCGTAGAGCCAGTTGAAGAGCGCCGTGCGCGCTCCTCCGACGTGGAGGTATCCTGTCGGCGAAGGCGCGAAGCGAAGTCGGGGTTTCGGGCTGTCGGTCATCAGCGACTCGAGAATGAAAAGCGGGTCCACACTCGATGCGCGGACCCGCCGAGCGGAGAGAGAGGGATTCGAACCCTCGATACGCGTTTCCACGTATGCCGGTTTAGCAAACCGGTGCCTTAAGCCTCTCGGCCATCTCTCCTGGAGAATTTCGGAAGTTATTGGCGCATTGATTGTTCGACAACCCTTCGCTGATGGAGTGCTGGCGAATTTATCCGCGCGCGTGCATTAATTTGAAGAACGCATTGATGGAGGCTGCGATGCTGTCCCGATACATTCGCAATCTGACTAAACTACTTCCCCCACTCGGGCTGATCGCCGCGGCCGCGTCCCCGCTCGCCGTCGTCGAATACCAACTCCCGCGTGATGGGGCGTTCCCGCACGATCCAGCCGTGGGCGGCGACGGAATCGTCTGGTATACAGACCAGCAGAACAGCTTCATCGGGCGATTGGATCCCGCAACCGGAAAGATCACGGACTATCCAACACCGACGCCCGCATCTGGACCGCACGGAATCGTCGTCGCTCCGGACGGAAGTGTATGGTATACCGCGCAGCGAATCGGAAAGCTGGGGCGTCTCGATCCAAAGACTGGACACATCGAGGAATATTCTCTGCCGGCGGCCGCGCGCGATCCCCACACACCGCTCATTCGCAAGGGAATCGTCTGGTTCACGGTCCAACAGAGCAACGTTTACGGTCGGTTCGACCCGCGGACGCACGAAGCAAGAGTGTGGACGGTGCCGACGAACCGGGCGCTCCCCTATGGGATGGTAAATGCGCCCGACGGCTCGATCTGGGTCGCGTTGTTCGGCACCAACAAGCTCGGACGGATCGACGCCGAGAGCGGAGCGCTTCGGGAAATCAACCTTCCCCAGAGTGGTGCGCGTCCGCGGCGCCTCGTCGTCGACGAATCGGGCGTGGTGTGGTACAGCGACTTTGCGCGCGGCTATCTAGGCTCGTACAATCCCAAGACTGGTGCGTTCAAGGAATGGCTCTCGCCAGGCGGCGCCAGCTCCGCGCCCTATGGAATCGCGATCGCACCCGACGGACGGATCTTCTACGACGAAGCGCGTTCCGGGGCGATCGTCGCGTTTGATCGAAAATCGGGGCAAGTGGAAACGATCAAGATCCCAACTCCCGGATCGATCGTGCGAAACATTTCCGTCGACAGCACGCGAAGCCGTGTCTGGCTCGCGTTAAGCGGCACCAGTCGGATTGGGAAAATCGAACTCAAATGAGAAGGTGAAATGAGACCGTCAGCGCGCCCGTTCGCATTCTTTTTTTCTTTCCTGATTACGGCCGGCGGCGGGCAGCTGTACGGTCAGGCCGCGGATCCGACGCCTGGCCCCCTGGGCCTTCCGCCCTCCACCACTCGACCGGGGCGCGATCCGAATCAACCGATCGACGAGGAATACACGCGGAAGATTCGCGAGTATACGACCGAGCCGTTCTTCCTCTCGTCACTCGTGGACTACCTGCCCGCGTCGGCCACGGTGCCGACTCCAAAGGCGGTGCTGGGCGACATCGCTGGTGCGCGCAACAACCTGCCATACTCCAAAGAGGTCTACACGTACATGCGCATGCTCGCCAAGGCGAGTCCACGCGTGAGAGTGTATTCGATCGGGACGACGGAAGAGGGACGCGAGATGATCGCCGTGGCCGTCGCATCGGAATCGCTGTTCACCAACCTCGATCGGAACAGGTCGAATCTTGCGAAACTCGCTGACCCGCGCTCGATCAATATGAACGATGCGGAAGCCGCGCGAATCGTCGATCAGACGACGCCCGTCTACTATATCACCGGCACGATCCACTCACCGGAGTCCGGTGCGCCGACGGCGCTGATGGAGCTTGCGTACCGGCTGGCGGTGGATGAGAGCCCATACATCAAGAACATTCGGGATCATCTCATTACGCTGATCACGCCCGTCGTCGAGGTGGATGGACGCGACCGGCAGGTGGACCTGTTCCGCTGGAAAATGGCGCATCCTGGTGAAACGGCACCGCCGCTTCTTTATTGGGGGCACTACGTCGCTCACGACAACAACCGCGACGCGATGGCGCTGACACTCAAGCTCTCCCAGAACGTTCTGGACACGTATCTCGACTGGAAGGCGCAGGTGCTCCACGATCTGCACGAGTCGGTTCCATATCTCTACGACAATACCGTCGGCGACGGACCGTACAACGCCTGGCTGGATCCGCTACTCACGAATGAGTGGCAGATGATTGGCTGGAACAACGTCCAGGAGATGACGCGACTGGGGATGCCCGGCGTCTTCACGCACGGAAACTTCGATACCTGGTCGCCCGGCTATCTCATGTTCATGGCGGCCACGCACAACGGAATCAGCCGTCTGTACGAGACGTTCGGAAACGGAGGGACCGCCGAAACCGTGGAGCGTACTTTGTCGCCGACCGAGACGTCTCGGACGTGGTACCGGCAAAGTCCGCCGCTCCCCAAAGTGAAATGGTCTCTTCGCAACAACAACAATTACGAAGAAACCGGGTTGCTCGTTTCGCTCAGTTATTTCGCCAACAACCGGCAGCAGTTCCTCGAAAACTTCTACGAGAAGAGCAAGAGATCCGTTCTCAAGGCGCGCACGGAAGGTCCAGCCGCGTACATATTGCCCGCCGACGACAGGCGGCCGGGTGCGCAGGCGGATCTGCTCCGGATTCTTCAGAAGCAGCACGTAGAAATCTCGCGCGCGACATCGCCGTTCAGTGTTCTGGTTCCTGTACCGAGACCACGAACGCCGCCGAGTCCGTCCTCCCCGACAGGCCCTCGTCCGGCAGACAGTCTGAGGCGCACGGATAGCGCGCACGTCGCTGAGGGTGTGAGGCCCGCCGACAAACCGCCGGTCGCGGACAGCGTGAGACGCGCCGACAGCTCCCGGGTCACGGACACCCTCAGGTCGGCGACGACCCCATTCGATACTCTCCCGCTCTCCGTGCAGCGCACCGAGCTGCGTCAGTTTCCGGCGGGGAGCTACATCATTCGCATGGACCAGCCGTACTCGCGAATTGCGGATGCGCTGCTCGATTACCAATACTGGAGCCCGAGCGATCCACAGCGCACTCCGTACGACGACACGGGCTGGACGTTTCCGGAAAGTTTTGCTGTCCGCTCGGTTCGCGTGACGGACCCGAGGGTTCTGTCAGTGCCGATGGAGTCGGTTACCGGTGAGATCAAGGCTCCCGGTGGCGTCATCGGGAACGGCACCGTTTTCGTCATCAATCACAACGCCGACAACGCTCTCGCGACTCTCCGGTACAGGATCAAGGACGCGGATTTTCAGATCGCCGAACAGCCGTTCGAAGCCGCGGGGCAAAAGTTTGGCCGCGGGTCGTTCATTGTGCGACGGATTTCCCGGGGCGATCTGGACAAGGCGGCGCGCGAGCTGGGATTAAAAGTCTATGCTCTGGACGCGGCGCCTTCGGTTGCCGTGCACCCCGCGAGGGCTCCGCGCATCGCGATCATGCACACCTGGATCAGCACGCAGACGGAGGGATGGTGGAGGCAGGCGTTCGATTTTCTTCACATTCCTTACACGTACATCAGCACGCAGGACGCGGCCGTTGATCCGAACCTCAACGCGAAATACGATGTGATCATCTTCCCGCCCGGAGGAGGCAGCCCGCAGTCGATCGTAGCGGGACTGCCAATGTGGCGAAATCCGATGCCGTGGAAGAAAACCGAGCTCACACCCAACATGGTTGTTGATCAGACGGATGACATTCGTCCGGGACTCGGCCTGAGAGGAGTCGACAATCTCAGCACGTTCGTGAAGAACGGCGGCGTGCTGGTGACGGTCGAGAACACCGCTGACATGGCGGTCACATTCGGTCTCGCCAGTGGAGTTTCGCTCAACACGGCCGCGCGTCTGCACGTAGTCGGGAGCCTGTTGCGCATCAAGGTCATGGACGATGCAAGTCCGCTCGCGTATGGCATCCGCGACAGCCTCGCCGTGTACAGCGATGATGGTTCGAGCTTCAGCGTCACCAACGTGCTGGGCACTCGGGGGGGAAGATTCCCCGACTCCGCGACGGCGCGCCCAACGGGTCGAGGGACAGCGGACGATGTGGATGCGCCTCAAGGGCGGTTCCCGCTGGACCCCCGAAACGACGTAGCACAGCGGAGACCGGTGCAGCCCTGGCAAGCGGCGCCGGTAACAGACGAGCAGCTTCGCAATCCGCTCGCAATCATTCCGCCGACTCTGCGTCCGCGTGTGATCCTGCGCTTCGCAGACCAGCGGGAGCTGTTAGCATCGGGTCTTCTTGATGGCAGTGATGTCGCACAGCGGCCGGTGGTCGTAGACGTCCCGCTTGCCAAGGGGCACGTCATTCTCTTCGCGAATAACCCTGTGTACCGCGGCGAAACGATCGGTAGTTATTTCCTTGTGTTCAATGCTCTGCTCAACTTTGATCGCCTGGATACCGGCAAAAAGCTCGATCAACGGTGATAATCGCTGTTCGGGAATACGTACGTTTCCGGGCACGATGAACGATTCAGGAGTGAATTAGCACTTTTTGGCACCGGCCCTGCAAACCATAACTCGCTAGCTCGGACCTTTGCGCCTGAACCGGCGCGGGAGGAAACGGCGTGAGTTATCGGACCTTTGTCGACTCGAGTGGGAAGCGGTGGGAGGTCTGGCTGGTGACGCCGGCGTCCGCGGAAAGACGGAAGGTCGATCGACGCAGAGCGGGAGGTGCTGCCGATTCAACGGGCTTTTCCGAGAGACGGCATACCCCAGAGCGACGGAAGACCCCGTTCCACCGAAAGATGGAAGTGGCGAGCGAATACAGTGAAGGATGGCTGTGCTTCGAGGGCGACGGTGACAAACGACGCCTCGCACCGATACCCGAAGGGTGGTACGAAGCAGGGCCCGAACGGCTTGCGACCTGGCTGCAAGCGGCGAAGCGCGTTGTCAAATGTGCTCCCTGATGTAGATTCAGCGCTTCGGAGCGCGCTCCGATCCTGCAACCCGACAACGAGCACAAACCGCTACATGCGCCAGATCCTCCGCGAACGTGACGCGATGATTTGCCGGTCCTGCAGCAACGAGGAGCGTGCCTCCGAAGGGTATCCCTGTGACGACTGCGGGACATTCATCTGCATCATTTGCACGTTCCGGGGCGTTGTCCTCTGCAAGAAATGCGAAGAGCGACGGGCTGACTCTCGCAACCAGCGAAGTGCCTGAGTGCCCGCTCGCGATTGACCGTTCCTCCCCCCTCCTCAACCGAAGCGAGAATGAAAAGACTTTCCAGGCTCTATTTTGTCGCGTTCGTCACTTGCCTTCCTCTCGTCGCCAGCGCCCAGGAAAAGCAGCGGTTCGCGAATATGGACGAAGCGATGCAGGCGGGTGCGATTCTCAATGGACGTCAGGGCCCGCGAAACGTGAACTGGATCGAAGGGGGAATGCGGTTCTCGTATACGGATCGCGACGCGCGAACCGGAACTCCGGTCATTCGCGCATACGATCCCGCCACCGGCAAGGACACGGATCTTTTCACCACGACGGGCCTGACGTTTCCGGGGACGACTCAGCCGTTCAGCTACGACGCGTTTGAATGGGCGCAGGACTCCAGGCACCTCGTCTTTCAGTCCAACTTCCAGCCGATCTACCGCCGGTCGGGGATTTCCGATTTCTACATTTACTCGCTCGCCGACCGCAGCATGCAGCTCGCAACCAAGGGAGCGAGAACCGGCGAGCTCTCACCGAACGGCGCAATACTTGGTTTCGAGCGCGACGGTGACATTTACGTCACCAATCTTTCCACACATCAGGAGAAGAGGCTGACGCGCGATGCGTCGGAGCACGTCTACAACGGCCACTTCGACTGGGTCTACGAAGAGGAATTCGGGCAGGCGCAGGCGTGGAAGTGGTCGCCCGAGAGCGCCTACATCGCATACTGGCAGCTAAACGACTCAGCGGAACCGGAGATCCAGATCTCCGACTACTCCGGTTTACATCAGGACTGGGAAAAGTTGCGCATTCCGCAGGTCGGCGACTCGAATGCGACGGTGCGAATCGGCGTTGTGAACGTGACGAGCGGCCAGAATACATGGCTCGACACGGGAGAGAAGGGAGAATTCTACATTCCGCGGATTTACTGGACGAGCAGGCCGGACACACTCGCGGTGATCACGCTCAACCGCCCGCAGAACACGATGAAGCTTTTCTTCTTCGATGTGAAAACCGGCGGGCGGCGGCAGGTGATGACGGAGACATCGAAGACCTGGCTCGACGTGTACGACTTCTACGCCGGCGTCGATGACATGATGACGTTCCCGTCGGATTCGCACGAGTTCTTCTGGCTCTCCGATCGCGACGGCTTCCAGCATCTCTATCGCTACGACTATTCCGGCAAGCTGATCAACCAGGTAACGCGGGGAAACTGGAGCGTGACGCGCGTCGAGGGAAGCGACGCGAAGAAGCAGACCGTCTACTACACATCGACCGAAGCGTCGCCACTCCAGCGCCAGCTGTACTCCATTCGATTCGACGGTACCGACAAGCGCCGAATCACCACCGCGGAAGGGAATCACCGAATCAACATGTCGCCGACCGCGACGTTCTTCCTCGACCGTTATTCGTCACTACACCAGCCGACACAGGTAGAGCTGTGGGCCGCCTCGGGGCAAAAGCTCCGTACGCTGGAGGACAACGCCGCGGTGACGAAGTGGCTGGAAACCCACGCTTACTCGCCCGCCGAGATATTCTCGTTCACAACATCCGATGGCGCTCACATCGATGGGAGCATCGTCAAGCCGATTCCGTTCGACGCCCATAAACGCTACCCCGTCATCTTCGACATTTACGGCGGACCCGGGTCGCAGCAGGTCTACGATGCCTTCTCAACCAGTGGCTGGACGCAATGGCTGGCGCAGGAGGGCTACATCATCGTGGGCGTCAACAACCGCGGGACAAACAACTACGGCAGCGCGTTCATGAAAGTCGTGTACAAGCACCTCGGCAAATACGAGGCGCTCGACTTCGGGGAAGCGGCCAAGTACCTCGCGAAGCAGACGTACGTCGACCCAAAGCGCGTCGCGATTATAGGCACTAGCTACGGCGGGTATAGCACCGTCTACACGATGGAATTGTATCCCGAGCTGTTCCCGGTTGGAGTCGCGAACTCGGCGGTTGGTGACTGGAGACTTTACGACACGATCTACACCGAACGCTACATGAGCCTCCTCGGCGACAACCTGACCGGCTACGTAGAGAGCGCGCCGATCGAGCAGGCGCCGAAGATGCGCGGCAACCTGCTCCTGATTCATTCGATGATGGATGACAATGTGCATCCGCAGAACACAATGCAGCTACTGACGGCGCTCACAAACGCCGGTCGCGATGCCGATCTGCGCATCTATCCGCCGGGCCGGCACGGAGCCGCGTACAATGGAATGAGTGCGAGACTCATTCGGCAGGTGACGGACTCTTACCTTGCGCGGTACCTCAAGACTGAAAACCCCCCGACTCTGAGTCCGGCCCGATAGCAAAAAAATCGGCCCGCTTCCGGGAAAATCCGGTGGCGGGCCGATTTGCGATCTCGAAGCGAAACTACTTCCGTGCGTCCTTCCGAATGTCGCGAACGTCTCCGCGTCTGTTCTTACGGTCCTGGCGAAGATCCTTGCGATCGGACTTCAGCTCCTTGGCATCCTGCTTCGCTTCCTTCTTGTCGCCCGCCTTGAGGTCCGCCTTTACTTCTTTGCGGTCCGCGAGGACTTCCTTGCGATCCGAGCGGATTTCACGAGTGTCGGCACGAACGTCCTTGCAATCCGCGGATGCCTTTGGGTGGTTCCTGCACCACGTGACGAGTTTTGCCCTCGTCATGTGCGGAGGCGCCTTAAGCGTGGCCTGAGCGGACTGCGCCGAGGCGTGTGAGCTGACTGCCAGAACGAGAGCGGCCGTAAACGCCGCGAGCTTCGCATTCGACATCTGTTATCTCCTTCCTCTCTCGAGGATCCGTTTTCGGGTGGGCGCATTCGCGCACCGTTCAGCTTGAGAGACGCGCCACCCGGCCGGACGTTAACAGCTGAGATTGATTACGAACCTTGCGGTATCCGTTCGGGTTACCGGGAGGTCACATCCCGAAGGCAAGAATTCACTCGTGGCCCGGTAGAACGTGATAATCGGCGTCGACAGGCTTTTGTCCGCGCGGCCAGTCGCGCACCTTCGCCGGAAAATCGGGGCGGGGCCGCGTGTTGATGTATGTGGCGACATCGAACGCCTGCTGCGCGCTAAGATGTTGAGCGCGATCGATCGGCATGAGCGCGTAAATGAACGAAGCAGCCGTGTTGATTCTGGCCATTCCTGCTCCAACGTTGTACGAATGAGGTCCCCACAGCGGCGGTGCGAGCGCCGTCCCCTGACCTTTCGCTCCGTGACACCGTACGCAAGTGCTGGCGAAAACACTGGCTCCGCGCGCGGGATCTCCCTTGAGTAGCTGAAGGCGCGGGAAACCCTGTCCCTCCATCTCCGCGCCAACCGGTATTCCGCTCGACAGAAATGCGAAATAGGTCACGATGTCACGCATGTCACTGCCCGCTGGATTCAGGGCTCGGCCGTTCATGCTTCGGCGGAAGCAGTCGTTGATTCTGTCCTCGATCAGATCCACCTTGCCGCTTCTCGCGCGATACTGCGGGAATCTCACGTAGCTTCCGACCCACGGCATCGCGTCCTGTCGCAGCCCGCCATCGATATGACAACTGGCGCAGCGCAGCGAATTGCCGACATTGTGGGGAAGACTGTCGCGAGTGGCCAGAAGAATGGCGCGTCCCCGGAGCGCAGATGCCCGGTACACGCTGTCTTTCATCTCGTCCTCTGATGGAACGCGAAAGGGAACGAGACGCCTGGCGGTCTGTTGCCGGGGGGACGCGAACAATTGCAGTCGAGCAATCGGTCGCTCGACTGCGGCGAGCAAGAGTAGGCCAATGGCGGGTGCTACGACTTTGATCCGAGGAAACAGCGTTGTCTCCGCTTGGGCGAGCGAGAGGCTG
>DASWBG010000205.1:0-2271 GCA_036390715.1 Gemmatimonadaceae bacterium | reverse complement strand
GCGACTGTGATGAAAAGAGCGACCGAGTGTCCCATTAACTCGCCGGCAGACCCGGGCTGTTCGCTGATCACGCTCGCTCGCGTCTGGTACATGATCTCGATGCCTTCCTTCTCGACGCTGGCGAAGATCAGTTTTCCTTCGGGGTCTGGAACCTTGTTCGTAACGGCGAACCCGAGACGATCCGTCCAGAACTTGATGCAAGGCTCGACGGCGTCCACGATCAGTACCGGGGTCAGTTGCTTGAGCGCGGGGTGAGCAGCCGCTCCTGAGGAGTCGGATTTCGCTTCAGCCATCATTGCACCTTGGAGGAGTTCTGCACCTTAACGAAAAAGCGGCCGGCCTGCGAGGCCGACCGCTCAAGTTGCCAGTTTGTTCCAGCTACGACTGCGCCACGTTGGTGGTCTGGTTAGCGTCGAACCCCGGACGGAAGACTCCGCAGATGACGCCGAGGATTCCAAAATCCATACCCGGCTGTACCGAAATATCCCGGTCGCCAGGATTCGCCGCCTCGAGCACCACCGATCCACCGCGACGAGTATAAGTCTTCACCGTCGCGTCCTCCCCAAGGCGGGCCGCAACGATGTCCTGATCGCGGGGATCCTGTTTCGGGTTGACCATGACGTAGTCGCCGTCGTTGATGCAGCGGCCGACCATGCTGTCTCCCTTGACCTTGAGGAAGAACACCTCGTCGGAAGGGACGAACCGTCGATCAATGGTTATGAATCCCTGCCTGTGCTCGGGGATGAGCGCCGGCTCGCCGGCGTGAATCCGCCCGTAAAACGGCACGGGCTGTGTGCGGAGCGCAGCGCCGAAGCCGAGGAGATTGACACCACGCGATCGGGCGGGGTCTCTCTCGATATATCCCTTTTTTGCGAGCGACTGAAGCAGGTCGGAGACGGTCTTCGTCGACTTGATCTTGAACTGCTTACCGATGTCGCGGATGCTGGGCTGGTATGTGTTCTCGGCGGTGAAGTCGAGAAGATAGTGATATACCGAGCTCTCCAGCTTGGTTAACTGCTCGGCCATCTGAGGATCCTGGAAGGGCGAGATCGGGGCGGGTCCGGCGGCTCGCGTTGAAGACTAATGTGTGTTCGAAACCGTACCTGGTCAACAGTTTCTTGCCCTCACCCATATCGTTACGCGCCGAGTACCGCCAGGGCTCTGTCGATGCGTTTGAGGGAGAGGTCACGGCCCATTTGGACCAACATCTCGAAGATGCCGGGACTGACCGTAAGACCGGTTAAGGCCACCCTGAGGGGTTGAAAGACCTTCCCGGCCGTAATTCCGCGCGATTCCGCGAGTGACCGGAGGGCGGTCTCGAGCGGCTCCGTCTGCCAATCGGTCACTTTGGCCAGAGCAGCCCTGGTGTCCCGGAGCAAAGCAGCCGATTCGGCCGGATCCTTCCAGTTCTTGGCGACGGCGACGGGATCGTATTCGATTTCGTCGAGGAAATACGGGCCAGCCTGGCGCACGATGTCGTCGATAGTGCGCGAGCGGATCCGCAGCAAATCGAGCAGCCGCATATACCAGTCACGTCGCTCCACCAGATCTTCCTCGGTCGCGAGACGCGCGGTAACAATCGCCGGGGTGACCCGCGGCTCCAACTCCTCGAGCGGTATCATCGACAGATGCTGTCCGTTCATCCATTCGAGCTTTTTCGGGTCGAAGATCGCCGCCTTTCTCTGGAGGCCATCGACGCTGAACAGCTCTATCATTTCGGGAATGGTCATGACCTCGCGATCGCCACCTGGCGACCACCCGAGAAGCGCGAGGAAATTCAGCATCGCGCCGGGAAGAAGTCCGTAGTGCTGGTAATCTCCGACCGCCGTCGCGCCGTGACGCTTGCTCAGCTTCTTTCCGTCGAGCCCATGAATCATCGGTAAGTGCGCGAACGTCGGCAGCGGCGCGCCGAGCGCGCGGTAGAGAAGAATCTGTTTTGGTGTGTTGGAGATATGGTCGTCGCCACGCATCACGATGGTTATTCCCATGGCGATGTCGTCGGATACGACGGCAAGATTGTAGATTGGCGTCGCGTCCGAGCGGAGGATGACGAAATCCTCAATGTCCTTGTTGGGGAACGAGATGCGTTCGTGGACCATGTCAGCCCATTCGGTCGTGCCTTCGGGCACGCGGAATCGAATTACGTATGGCTCTCCGGCGGCGACCTTTCGTTCTACTTCTTCGCGCGATAGTCGATCGCAACGGCGGTCGTACTTGAACGCTTCCTTGCTGTCAGCGGCAGCGCGCCGGCGCTCCTCGAGCTCGGCTGGC
>DASWBG010000204.1:0-23719 GCA_036390715.1 Gemmatimonadaceae bacterium | reverse complement strand
AACCGGTGAGGTGGTCGTGCCTTGAATCGAGAGTGACCGCGAAGACATCGCCGTCGACCGGCTCGTCGCGTCGAGAGAGACGCCGACGAATGTTCGCGGGATCGGACTCGAACAGCTTGGCGCCAATGTAGAGAGCATCTGGACCTACGAGCACTCTGACCTCTGTCTTTTCCGTCGCGGGCGCGCCTTCGGTTGGATCGTACTGGGTGAACGATCTTACGGGCGATGCGCTCGCCCACGCTGGCTCGTCGAGCTTTCCATCGAGATTGATGGAACCGGTCAGCCTGGCCGCCATCACTACCGGCGTTGGCCGGTTTGTCCCCGTGTGGCTCGCTGTGGGATCAACTTGCCCCAGCAGCGAGCGGGCGCAAACGACAACCAACGTTATGCCGACGCGGCGCAGCAGATTCATGAGCGACGGGTGCGAAGGGAGCACGTCAGGTATTTGACAGCAGGTCCAAAATAATGGTTTAGATCATATCTTGACGGATGCTCAATCACGGGCTTCGCTCGCTTACCGCGTCACTCGCTCTGTGCGGGTGTGTCCAGGCATCGCCGCCTGCGACGACGCTACCTCCAGCGCCTTCCGTCAACACCGAGGAAACCGCCGTTGCGCCCGACGCGGTCGCAGACACTCTTCTCACTGACGTGCGGACACTCGACCCGAGGATCGTCGTCGAGCTTCGCTACGCCACGGCAAACAACTTCACTGGCGCTCCGCTCCCCGGCTATCTAGCCAACCGCGCGTTCATGAGACGCGAGGCTGCGGCTGCCCTCGCCCGGGTGGAAGGTGATCTTTGGCCGCGGGGCCTCGGGCTCAAAGTCTTCGACGCGTATCGTCCTGTGCGAGCGACGCTGGCGATGGTCGCCTGGACGCAGCGTGTGAATCGGCCGGATCTTCTCACAGATGGCTACATCGCGAGTCGCTCGCGACACAACCTCGGCCTCGCCATCGATCTTACGTTGATCGACATCGCGACTGGCAAGGAGCTCGAGATGGGCACGCCATTCGATACTTTCTCAGCAGCGGCTCACACCGCAAACGCGTCGGGCGAGGCGGCGGCGAACAGACAGAAACTCAAGGCAGCTATGGAACGCGATGGATTCGTGAACTACGACCAGGAGTGGTGGCACTTCAGCTTCAACGTGCCGAATCCTCTGCGGTTCGATCGTCCGATAACGTAACCGACGATGCGGGAACGTCTGGCGCGTCGGCTGGTGTTTCGTCCTCCGCCCGGCGGTTCGGCATGCTGAACAGAAACGCCGTTCCATCTTCGTGGAAATCCGCCCAGGCTCTCCCGCCGAGAGAAGTGACGGTATCGCGCACGATGCTCAAGCCGAGTCCCGTTCCGTCGATCTCTCCGTTGATATCCTCGTGCGCGCGAAAGAAGCGCTTGAAGAGATCCGCGCGCTTGGCCTCGGGAACGCCTAGTCCGTTGTCGCGCACTTCCACGACGGTCTCGGGTTTCGAGCCATCATCCAGCCCGGCGACATAGGCGCGAACCTCGACCCATCGCTTGTCCTTGGCAGGGTCGGAATACTTTATCGCGTTCGTCAGGAGGTTCGAGAGGCATAGCTCGAACGCCGCGGCGTTCACGGTGATCGAAGGCAGATCAGGCGATAGTCTGATCTCAACACCGTGCGCGCGGGCCGACTCCCGGAGCTGCCGTGCCACCTCCGAGGCTGCTTTGGGCAGAGTAATGTGACGCGATTGGCGCGCATCCTCGTCCAGCCGTGAAAGCTCCACGAGGTTCTCGAGAGTCACCTTCATGTTCGCACTATTGCGAACAATCATTGACGTCATGATCCGGTGCTGTTCGGCCGAATCCGGGCCCATCTCCAGAACCTCGGCCGCGCCTGAGATCGTCCCGATAAGGTTCCTAAGCTCATGACTGAGGGCGCGATTGAAGCCTCGAAGCCGCTGGTCGCGCTCGCTCAGCCGTTCCTTGACGAGACTCAGGTAGTGCGTCAATGTCGCCTGTTCGATGAGCGCAACGGCCAGAAAGAGGCGGTGCGCGCATGCCAGCAGCTCGCCTCTGCTACACGGCTCGTCGATTCCGTCGACGACGCGCGAGAGAAACGAAAAGAGAATCCCGCCGAAGATCTCGTACTCTTTCATGAGCTCGTACTCGTCGAATCCCTGCGAGAATCGAAGGGCGCCCAGCTCCATGGCCTTGGCCACGACCGGCACCTCGGACAGAATCACTCTCTCGGGGTTCTCGATGTAGTCAGCGATCCCGAGTATGAGCAGCGGGACGTGGTTCAAAAGAGCGTCGGTGGGGAAGATGCGATTTGGATTGAGCGTGACCCGGGCGCTGATCCGGTCGAGCCAGCGGCGAGTGAGCTCCTCGCTGCTGGAGCGCATCCTGTCGGCGAGTGCCTTGGCCAGCGTGCAATTCTCGAATTCAATATCCGCAGCTTCGGCGAGCGATTCCTGCAATGCGATCATTCCACCCTCTCAAAAAAACACAGCGAGCTCCGGACTCCTTACAACGCAAGAGACATGCTCCGGTTAGGCCTCTCCAGCGACACCTGCGCGTCGGCGGCGCTGTGTAGATGGGCTGGAGGATAAGAATGAATTGCTCCTCGAGCAGCAGGGTTGAAGTATTGACATAGGGGGAGGGGGTATATTGATTTAGCACATGGGGGTAATCAATTGACAACGCTGGTCGCAGCTGAGAAGGAGAGTTCGATCTCATTTCCGGTGACGGGGATGACATGTGCGGCTTGTCAGGCACGGGTGCAGCGCGCGCTCTCCGCGGAGCCAGGCGTGATCGACGCGTCGGTCAATCTGGTCACGAGGAGCGCCGCCGTGCGCTACGACCCGGCAGCCGTTACCCCGCAGGACCTGATCGCAGCGGTGCGCGCGACTGGATATGACGCCGAGCTGCCCTCAGTGGAAAGGAGTCCGCTCAGCGCGGATACAGTGGGAGAGGAAGCCGAGATACGCGAGGCGCGCGCGCTCGCGGTCAAAGCGACCGTCAGTGTTCTCGCTGGAGC
Organism: Gemmatimonadaceae bacterium; assembly: GCA_036390715.1. GTDB lineage: Bacteria > Gemmatimonadota > Gemmatimonadetes > Gemmatimonadales > Gemmatimonadaceae > UBA4720. The sequence goes on along the minus strand of DASWBG010000204.1, from coordinate 20,719 downwards.
GCTCACGCTGCTCTTCTCCATGCTGCCCATCGGGAAACCAATCGTCAATTACGTCCTTCTGCTGCTCACGAGCGGAATTCTCGCATGGGCCGGACGCGACATCTATCGCCGTGCCTGGCGAGCCATTCGCCACCGCTCGGCGGACATGAACACACTGGTCGCGCTTGGCACAGGCTCCGCGTTCATCTATTCGCTGGTCGCGACCGTGGCTCCGAATCTCTTCGCGCGAAACGGGATCGCGCCGGATGTCTACTACGAGGCGGTGATATTCATCATCGGACTCGTTCTCGCCGGCAGAGCGATCGAAGCTCGAGCGCGGCGCAAGACTTCAGACTCGCTGAGGAAGCTGGTCACACTTCTGCCGCCTACTGCGCGAGTCGAGAGGGAAGGCACCTGGGTAGACAAGCCACTGTCGCAGGTAGCGTCGGGCGAAATCGTCGTAGTTCGACCCGGCGAGCGGATCCCGGTCGATGGGACGATCATCGATGGAGCGAGCGAGGTCGATGAGTCGATGCTGACGGGTGAGCCGCTGCCTGTCGCGAAGACGATTGGTGGAAAGGTCGTGGGCGGGACTCTCAACACCACTGGTGCATTCAGGTATCGCGCGACGAGCGTCGGCGCGGACAGTGTTCTCGCGCGCATAGTAAAGCTGATGCGGGACGCTCAGAGCTCTCGTGCTCCCATTCAGCGCCTGGCAGACAGAGTCAGCGCCGTGTTCGTCCCGGTGGTCGTATCAATCGCGATCGTGACGTTTCTCACCTGGTATTTTCTCGCCGACACGGCTGCATTGCCTCGCGCGATCGCAGCTGCCGTTTCCGTCCTCATCATCGCGTGTCCCTGCGCAATGGGACTCGCGGTACCCACGGCGGTGATGGTTGCGACTGGCCGCGGGGCCGAGCTTGGGCTGCTGATCAAGGGTGGCGAGATCCTGCAGCGCGCGGGCGACGTTGACACGGTGGTGCTGGACAAAACAGGAACCGTCACTGAAGGAACTCCTTCTGTCGGACGTGTAATCGCGATCGCCTCGATGGAGGAGAATGTGGCTCTCGCCGCCGCCGCATCACTCGAGAGGCATTCAGAGCATCCGGTCGCGGCAGCGATCGTGCGCGCTGCGGGGGAGCGCGGCATTCACCTCGACGCCGTCAGCGACTTTCAATCACACACGGGAAGTGGAGTGACCGGTTCAGTTGCCGGTCACAAGGTCGCGGTCGGCAATGCACAGCTGATGCGCGAGCTGAAGCTCGACGTGACGGACGCCGCGGGGAAATCGGAAGCCGCGCGATCCATTCCTGGCGCGAGCGAGCTCTTCGTTGCGGTTGATAGCCGGCTCGCAGCGATCATCGTCGTTACTGACTCCATCCGTCCCACATCGCGCGAAGCGGTCGAACGTCTCGAGAGAATGGGAATAGATGTGCTGCTGCTGACGGGAGACAGGAAATCGACGGCCGAGCAAGTGGCGAAGGCGGCCGGAATCGAGCGGGTAGTCGCGGAGGTGCTCCCGGAGGACAAGGTGATGGAAGTTCGCGCTCTGCAGATGAAGGGGAGGGTAGTGGCGATGGTCGGCGACGGAATCAACGACGCGCCGGCGCTCGCTCAGTCGGATGTCGGTGTGTCGATGCCAAAGGGAACGGACATCGCCATCGAAGCGAGCGACATTGCTCTCATGCGGAGCGATCTGCGCGGAGTGCCGACCGCGATCTCGCTCTCGCGCCAGACGATGGTGACGATGAAACAGAATCTGTTCTGGGCGTTCGTCTACAATGTGATTGGAATACCGATTGCCGCCGGCGTGCTCTACCCCGTGACAGGGCTGATGCTGAGTCCGATCATTGCCAGCGCCGCGATGGCGCTCAGCTCGGTGAGCGTCGTCACCAACAGCCTGCGTCTGCGCAACGTCCGCCTGCCCTGAGATAACGAGGAGATCAAATGAGTACGAAGGCAAAGGGAGTCGCTAAGATCGCTGGGGCGGACGGCGCGGAGTGCGGCTGCGCGGTGCGCGAGGCATCGGCGGGTTCGCGAAAGGCGATCGGCGTCGACCCGGAAGTGAAATCCAGAAACCTGAAACGGCTCCGCCGTATCGAAGGGCAGGTTCGGGGGGTGCAGAAGATGGTTGTCGAGGACCGGTACTGCGCCGACATCCTCACGCAGATATCCTCGGTTCAGGAAGCGCTTCGCGGCGTGGGCCGCGAGCTGATGCGAAACCATCTCAAGCACTGCGCGACGGGGGCGATCCGTACCGGAGGGTCACAGGCGGACAGCATGTACGATGAGATTGTCGATCTCATGTACACTCATAACAGGTAACCGGCCTGCTGACTGGTAACTGCAACTGAACGGGTGCCAGGCTTCAGTAGCATAGTTCCGAGTGATTAGTTCACGACGCCCGGACTTGCCTCACCGGCTCCAAAGGCAGGGGCAGTGGCTCGTGCCGCGAACCTTTGCGAGAAAAGTCAGGGCGTAGTGAACTACCGAACTGGCATCTATCCACTGACCGCTGGCACCCGTTCAGTTGCAGTTTGGCCCCGACCGCTGGCACCCGTTCAGTTGCAGTTAACCCCCGGAATTGCTACTGAAACCAGTCCCCCCTTGCCCCCGTATTGTCCTAATGTGATAGTACAAGCAGACAATGCCTAGTTTCAGCGTCGATTCAACCAGCCCCACGCCGATCTACGCTCAGCTGGACCGGTCCATCAGAACGGCGATCGCGACAGGGGAGTTAGAGCAGGGGGCGCAGTTGCCGACTGTTCGGCAACTCGCAGTGGACCTGGCCGTGAACGCCAACACGGTCGCCAGGGTCTACGCCCAGCTCGAGCGCGATGGAATTCTGGAAACACGACGCGGGGTGGGCACTTTCGTTCGGGAATCTCCGTCGCCACAGGCGGCGCGAGCGCACCGTGAGCGAGAGCTGCGCGAGCTGATCCGACGCTTCGTTGGCGATGCCGCGCTGTTGGGATTCACTTTATCCGAGCTAATCACTCAGCTCAGACACGAGGAGAAAAAATAAATGCCGGCAATGGACGAAGTTCTCGCAGCACGCCGCGCCGCGCGGGCTTCACGGTCGCAGAGTCGTGCCAATGTGGTATCAATTTTCATTCTGCTCGTCTCGCTCCTTATCGCGTTTCCCATGATGGCCGCGACTCAGAATCCGGCCTGGCTTCTGATCTTTGTGGGTGGGGTTTTTCTCTCGCAATCGCCAAAGATTGCGAAGCAATGGGAGAGGGCTGTTGTGCTGCATCTCGGCAAGTACACGGGACTGCGTGGCCCGGGCCTCTTCTGGATCGTTCCGTTCGTCGAGACCATCTCGATCTACATCGACCAGCGTGTGATCACGACGAGCTTCGCCGCCGAGGAAACGCTCACGTCTGACACAGTACCGGTGAACGTCGACGCAGTGCTCTTCTGGATGGTCCACGATTCCGAGAAGGCCGCGCTCGAAGTTCAGGATTACGCTCAAGCCGTCAGTTGGGCAGCCCAGACCGGTCTTCGCGACATCATTGGTCGCACGTCGCTCAGCGATCTACTTCGTGGGCGCGAGCGAATCGAGGCAGAGCTACAAGCCTTGATCGATCAGAGATCAAATCCGTGGGGTGTCACGGTACAGTCGGTTGAAATGCGGGACATTGTAATCCCGACTTCACTCCAGGACGCGATGTCCCGCGAAGCGCAGGCGTCACGCGAAAAGTCGGCGCGCATTATCCTCGGACAGGCAGAGGTGGAGATCGCGCAGCTGTTCTTTGAGGCTGCGAAGTCGTACGAGAATAATCCGACTGCGCTTCACCTGCGCGCGATGAACATCCTGTACGAAGGACTCAAGGAAAAGGGCGCGCTGATGGTAGTGCCGAGCAACGTGGTTGAGTCGATGGGACTCGGCGGTATGATGGGCGCCGCGGCGCTTAGGCCGCAGACGCTTGCCGACGCCAACCCGAAACCTGTTTCGTCCGCGGGCTAGCTCCCGCGGATGGTCTCCGGAGTGCGCTGGCCGGCGCTGAGCATTGGCGCCGGCTGGCCCTCGGAGAGAAGCTTGGTGACGAAGCGCTGCCCCTCCGATATCCGCTCGATCTCGATCGCAATCGCATCGACCGACGCTTCCAACCGTTCCAGCCTCTGGGCGGTCTCCGTAAACACAGACGGCGCGGGGCCGGGTCTGCTGGACCTCTTCCACATTGCGCGGGCGGCACCGAACGCCAACGGGAAGAAAATGAAAAGAATCGAGAGCACCGAAAGTGTCATTACGTCCCTCTGCCCAAGACCGCCGAAAACCGGCGCCGCCGTGCTTGTTAATAATCCGGCGGCTGGACTCGTAAGCTGCTGCCCGGTCTGCTGAATATCTGATTCCAGCTGTAGCTGTCGCGAATCGAGCAGCGAGAGGCGGGCTTCCAATCCTTGGACCGCCGTCGGATCCGAGGTTTGCTTCAGCTGGCTGATCAACTTCGAGCGTCGTGAATCAACCGATTGCAGCTGGTTCGAAAGTTCCTCGCGGCGCGCCTTGAGCGCGTCGATGTCCCTCGCGGTTCGCGGGGTGGGAATCGTTATCACCTCGGAGCCCGGAGGTCCGAGACTGACCGTGATCTGCGAGGGAGTTGTCGTCGGGACTCCCTGGATTATGGGGCCGGTCCCTGCCGGAGGGGCGGAACGCGCGGGTGACTGAGCCGATGTCTGCATGGTAATCTCTACGAATTCAGCGAGGAACAGGTTACACGAACCTCAGAGGTAAGATGCATTAGTTGGCCGTCTTCGGTACTGTCGGACTGTCGAACTCGAACGGACTCTTGGGTTGCTCCGCTCCGACACGACCTGGTGCGATGTCCGCCCGCGCGTACACCTCCGAGCGCACTGGCGAATTGTCCTGCCGCCGCAAGATCGCGATCTGGCCGATGTGCGTCAGCGCATCTGAAATCGGACCCTGAAACAACTCCTCGGCGGTCGTGCCCAGCGGCGCATCCGACGCTAGGTACCTGTCGAATTCCAGAAGCGAAGCGTGGAACCGCTCGACTTCCTTTCTCCACGCCTGCGGCTTGGATTGGACCCAGTCAGAATTTCCTTGCGCCATTCGCAGCGCCCAATCGAATAGATCGGCCATGTGCGCGATGATCTGCACTGGAGTGCGAGCAGCCTTTCCAAGCTGAAAATTTCCGAATCCGGGCGGCGCATAGCGCTCGACTTTAGCCGCGCGATAGGCGATGGTCGCGAGAGTGTGCCGGAGGAAAGCGCGCTTGGGATCCTTCAATGCCAGTCCGGCTCGTCTGTGAGCGTGTCCACGTGAACGCGACGCGTGGACGCCACGCCAGACAGTCGCTGCCACCCACCGCCGGTGTTGCTGTGCGCGACGGCGATCTCGAAACTGTCAGGTGCGAACCAGCGCGCATGGTTGAAGTCTTCGTCGCAGTCGCATCCGCCACCTCCAGGACCTCTGATCACGATCTGTCCGGTCTTGATGTCGCGCACGATTCCGTAGGTGCCGGGATAGGCTGGAGTTGTATCCTCGCCGACGTAAGCGAGAAAGCGCCCATCCGGCGAGACCAGGACATCCTGGTACGATGACCACACGTCGTCGGGCAACGGGCTCGTTTCGATGCGGTGCTGGCCGAGACGCAGTCGGAAAATCTGGCGCTGCGGCGTCGATGAGTCCTCGGAAAGCTGAACGAGCCCGATGACGAGGCTATCGCCAACCAGAATCGGCGCCGGAGGAATAACATTGCGGATCGTGTCGGCGCCACGGGGGGAAACAACTTCAATCCGGTACACGGTGCCCGTGTCCTCCATCGGCGCCCACGACTCTGTGTACGTCGAATCGATCACCCGAATGTGTGTGGCCGACTTGTCGCCCCCGGCGTTGCACGCTCCGCTCAGGGCAACGGCGCCCGCGCCGATGAGAATCAAGATGCCGCGCGCACGCATCGAGTCTAGTTCTCGCCCTCGTTCTCGTCGGCGTCGGTCGCCGAAGGCGCTCCCGCCGGAGAAGTCTTGATCTCCTCGGTGCTCGGCACGATTGCTGGCAGACCGGCCGCCGTCAGCGTTGCGTTGATTGACGGCAGGATGACGAGCGCGCCCCGCATCGCCGACAGCTGTCGATCGAGCTGCGCCGAGAGATCGCTGAACACGGTGTACGACTGCGCAGTCGGTTTGGCATCGGTCCCTCCAACGACGCCCGACAGCGCCGCGATCTTGTTGTTGAGTTTGATCGGATAGTTGAGCGGGTCCTGACTCGATTGATTCCGGACCTGATATATCTCGCCCTCGACGGAGGAGAGCTTGTTCGAGAGATCGTCAGCGACGCGGGAAAACGCGGCCTTCTTGTCGGCTGGCATTCTCTTGGCGCGATCGGCGAGCTGTGCCTTTACGTTGCGGATGGTTTTCACCGCATCATTAGCCTGGCTGGTCTTATCGCGAATACGCATCAGGAAGTCGAATTGCTCCTTCAGATCACCGTCAGTGGCGGTGCTGCGCGGGTCTTTCACGATCGCTAGAGGCTGCGTGTATCTCTGACCGTTCACGTTGAGGCGCACGGTGTATGTTCCCGGCAGAACGACCGGTCCCGCGATGCTGCCGGCCCATAGAATCATGTTGTCAAAAACCGAAGGATCGGGATAGCGAAGATTCCAGGCGAACATGTTGAGTCCGGCCTTGTTCGCAACACGGGGAGGCGGCGGCCGCCGCACCGGACCTTCTTCAGTCGGCGGCGTCTCTTCGCCTCTCGCTTCGGCGCGCGCCGTCGTGTCGGGAGCAACGCCGGCGCGCCTCAAGCTATCGTTGCGAGCCGTGCGAATGCTGTCGGCACGAACTGAATCGGCCGCGACCTTCGGATCCTGCTCGCTGGTGAAGCTGCGAATGATCTTTCCTTGCGGGTCGAGAAAATCCATCGTCACGAGCTGACGCGGCTGTGCGAGTGAGTAGTAGACGACCGCGCCAGACGGAGGATTGGCGCCGGTGGGATGTCCGCCCGCCGCTCCGTTTCCACCGCCTCCGCCAAATCCAGCGCGATAAACCTTTCGCGGCTTGAACAGATGCGCGGGAGTGCGAGGGATATCCGGACTCATCTGCCGAAGCGCGGAAAGATCGTCGAGTATCCAGAACGAGCGCCCGTGCGTCGCGGCGATCAGGTCGCCTTCCTTCACGGCGAGATCGTGAATGGGAACGATCGGCAGGTTTCGCCGCAACGACTGCCAGTTTGCGCCGTCGTCGAACGATACCCAGACTCCCCGTTCCGTCCCGGCGTAAAGAAGTCCCGCGCGCTCGGGGTCCTCGCGCAGAACGCGAGTGAATTCGGTGGCGGGGATCCCGTTCGTAATGGGTGTCCAGGTTGCTCCATAGTCGCTGGTCTTGTAGAGGTACGGCTTCATGTCGTCGAGCTGGTACCGGTTCGCCGCAAGATACGCGGTGCCTGCCGAGAAGCTGGACGCGTCGATCATGGAGATGCGCGCCCACTCCGGAAGTCCAGCGGGTGTCACGTTCTTCCAGGTCTTTCCGCCATCGCGCGTTACGTGGACCAGTCCGTCATCCGATCCCGCCCAGATCACGCCGGCGGTGCGCGGCGATTCAGCGATCGTGAATACGGTCGCGTAGTACTCAACCGATGTCTGATCCTTTGTGATCGGACCACCGGACGCGCCAAGCGTGCGGGGGTCGTGGCGGGTCAGATCGGGACTTATCGGTTTGTACGTCTGGCCTTCGTCATCGGTCTGAAAAATCACGCTGCTCCCGACGTACATGCGTCCAGGATTGTGCGGAGAGATCACGATCGGATAGGTCCACTGAAAGCGATACTTCGCATCGGCGGCGTCGTGGCCCATGGGGTTGTTCGGCCACGGATTGACGTCGCGCTCGAAGCCTGTCTTGATGTCCTTTCTGGTGAGGAGGCCGCCGTACGATCCGGCGAACACGATGTCGGGCGTGTCGGGCCGGACTGCGATGTAGCCGCTCTCGCCGCCGCCGACGTCGTACCAGTCGCCGATGTCGATTCCGCCGCTCTTGCGACTCGGCCCGCACAGCGTCGAGTTGTCCTGCTGCGCGCCACATACGCGATACGGGAAATGGTTCGTCGTGACGACGTGATAGAATTGCGCTGTCGCCTGGTCCTGCTCCGTCCACGATTTCCCGCCGTTGAACGACACATTCGCGCCGCCATCGTTCGACTCGATCATTCTGTCGGCGTCGTTAGACGCAATCCAGAGGTCGTGGTTGTCGCCATGCGGAACCTGGATCGGTCGGAATGTCTTTCCGTCGTCGGTCGACCGGTACATCCCGGTGTTGAGTACGTAAATCGATTTGTCGTTCTTCGGATCCGCGAAAATGCGAGTGTAATACCACGCGCGCTGGCGCAGCCTTCGGTCGCTGTTGGCGCGAGTCCACGTCGCGCCTCCGTCACTCGAGCGGAACACTCCGCCCGAATCGGCTTCCACGATCGCCCAGACCTTGTTCGAGTTGCTCGGCGAGACAGCGAGCCCGATGTTGCCGAGCACGCCCTGAGGCAGCCCGGGATTGCGCGAGAGCTCGGACCAATGTTCGCCGCCGTCTGTGGATTTGAGGATCCCGCTTCCCGCTCCGCCTGACACGAGCTGCCACGGGGTTCTCCACGCCTGCCAGAATGCAGCGTAGATGATTTCAGGATTGTTGGGATCGAGTACGAGGTCCGTGATGCCGGTGGAGTCGTTGCGGTACAGAATTTTTTTCCACGTCTTTCCGCCGTCCGTGGTCTTGTAGACACCGCGCTCCGCGTTCGGGCCGAATACGTGACCCTGCGCTCCCACGTAAACGACGTCGGGGTTCGTGGGATTTACGCGGACGCGTGAAATCTGCCGAGTGTCGGCGAGGCCGAGCGAGACCCAGGTTTTTCCGCCATCGCTGGTGCGCCAGACTCCGTCGCCGTGCGATACATTTCCGCGAATCGGATACTCACCGGCGCCGACGTAGACGATGTCGGGGTTCGACTCACTTACGCCGATCGCGCCAATTGTGCCGCCGAAGTACTTGTCGGTGACCGGCGCCCAGGTGATACCGCCGTCGGTCGTCTTGAAGACTCCGCCCCCCGTCGTTCCGAAGTAGTACTCGTTGGGTCGCTTGCTCGATCCGGCCACGGCGACCGATCGTCCGCCTCGAAACGGCCCGATCTCACGCCAGTGGAGCGCGGCAAGGGTACTGCTGTCGTACGTGGTCGACGACATCGGTGCGGCCGGAATCGCGCGTCCCGGAAGCGGCTGACGCTGCGAAATGGCGGACGAAGGAGAGAGGGACAGGGTCGAGAGCGCTGCGCCGACCAACAGGCAAAAGGCGCGAAATTTCACGAATCGGTTCTCCGGGGGAGCGAGGATGTGTGGCCGCTACTATAGTTTTCGACTGCCCTCGACGGAAGGGATGTAATGTCGCAGCTTTCAAGCCGGTACCACGGGGCTTGCAGGTAATCTCCGCGAGTCAGCAATCATGGAGGCTGGATGACAGAAGAATCCTTTGAGGAGCAGCAGGAAACGCTCGACCCGCATCGCCGCGAGGAGAGAGCCGGGGCTACTCTCGAGCTCGCCGGAAGACTTCGGCAGCGGGGCGTGCTCCTCACTGGACGCGAGACCAGTGGCCAGCTCGACGATCTCATGACCGCTATCGATCGCTTCGAGGCGGCGGTCATCGCTCGTGGAGGAGACCTCTTCGTGAATACGCCGTCCTCCAATCCGCCGGAGAATCCCGATTTCGTGATTCCATTTCGCGTACCCGGAGAGGATTCAGAGGCTTACGCCGCGCGCATCAATGGGGCCGCTGAACGGTTGGAGACAGTCGACCTTTAGTCGGCCTCTGATGTGAATAGCGCGACGCGCCGGAGCATACGCTGGGCGCAGGCCGGCCTGCTGATAAATGCGGTCCTGGTGTTGGTCAAGCTCTTGGCGGGGATCATCGGTCACGCGAATGCGCTGGTGGCCGACGCAATCGAGTCCTCGGGCGACATCTTTTCTTCGCTGATAGTGTGGATGGGCCTTAGCATTGCCGCCCGTCCCGCCGACGAAGATCACCCTTATGGTCACGGCAAGGCCGAACCGCTCGCCGCCGTAGTAGTTTCGCTGATGCTGCTCGGCGCGGCGGTCGGGATCTCGATCCTGGCGATTCGTGAAATTCGGACGCCGCATCACCTTCCGGCGCCATTCACGCTGTTCGTCGCGGCGGGTGTAATCATCGTCAAGGAAATTCTCTACCGGCGGGTGTCGCGGGTTGGCAAGGACGTGGGGAGCACGGCTGTCACCGCTGATGCGTGGCATCACCGTGCGGATGCAATCAGCTCCCTCGCGGCGTTCATTGGAATCAGCATCGCGCTATTGGGCGGTCGTGGCTGGGAGGCTGCCGACAATTGGGCCGCGCTCGTCGCCGCTCTTGTGGTTGCGGTGAATGGCGTGAGAACACTCCGTCCCGCGATTTCGGGCCTAATGGACGAAGCGCCTGACCGCACGGTCAGGGAGCGCGTGCTCGAAGCAGCCTGCGCCGTGGATGGCGTCCGTAACGTGGAGAATCTCAAAGTGCGTCGATCCGGGCTCGGCCTCTACGTCGACCTTCACGTGCAGGCGGACCCCGGGATCTCACTCGAAGACGCGCACGAAATCGCGGCGACGGTCAAGTACGCGATCGTGGAAGCGATTCCCAGCGTCGCGGGCGTGCTCGTTCACATGGAACCGTATCGGAAGAGTGAAAAACTGTCGGACGATCCGGTGCTGAGCCTGCCGCCAGTTTGAATAAAGCGGCTACTCTCGTTTCCAGTCGCCGCTCTTTCCGCCGCGCTTCTCCGCGAGACGCACACCCGAGATCTGCATGCCACGATCGAGTGACTTCGCCATGTCGTAGATAGTGAGCAGCGCGACGCTAACGGCCGTCAGCGCTTCCATCTCAACGCCCGTCCGCCCAAGGGTCGACGCCCACGCCGTGACGTGGAGTCCCGGTAAGGATCGATCCACCTCCACATCGACTCCAGCGTCAGTCAACGCGATTGGGTGACAGAGTGGAATGAGCTCGGCGGTCCGCTTTGCCGCCATTATTCCGGCGATGCGCGCAGCAGCGATGGCGTCGCCCTTTGAGAGAGCGCGTCGCTCGATCGCATCCAACGCTTCGGCGCTCATCATTATCGAGCCTTCCGCAAAAGCGGTACGCGCGGTCACCGCTTTTCCGCCGACGTCGACCATGCGTGCACGCCCTTCGGCGTCCAGGTGCGTCAGATCGCTCATCGCAGCGTCGCGGAGAGATCGCGAATCAGCTTCGAGGCTATGAGCTGCGGACTCACGTTTCCATCGGCGTAGGTCTGCGCTTTGAGGACCGCATCAACAGCCCTCGCCGCGGAGTCGGCGGCTGATACGTCCTGTTTGTGAAGTGCGTCACGGGCGCGCTCGCCGAGTAGCTCGACCAGCGCTTCCAACGTTTCCGCGAACGCACCGCGTGCCCCCGCGGATCCTTGGGAGAGAGCCGTCGACTGCATCAGCGACGGCCGGGCGCTCGTGGCAGCGTCGACGATTCTTCGGGCATTGATGGTAGCTTTGGCGTCGGTATCGCCGGTAAGGAGTCGCCCTGGCGCACCGGCAGCCGCCCGCACCCGTTCAGAGGTCGTCATTTTGGCCCTGCCATCGAGCGCCTTCTTGACGACCGGGTTCTCCACGAACGCCCTGACAGCGCTGTCCTGCACGAGAGGCACGCGGGCTGTTATGACGCGCGAGCGTATCGTCGGCAATAGCGCGCCAGGCTCGCTCGATGTGAGAATGATGGTCGCATCAGCAGGCGGCTCCTCGAGCAGCTTCAGGAACGCATTTGCCGCCATATCCGCGCCTTCCTGGGGAACCATTCGCTCCGCGTCACCGATGATGAAGATCTTCCGGTTCCCCATCGCCGGCGAGATAGCTGCCCGCTGAACCAGAGAACGAACAGTGGCGACGTAGATGCCTTCCGTTCCGGACGGTGATGCGTAGAGGCCGTTCGCCGCTGCACGCTCCGCTATGGCCTCGGCGTAGTCGTCACGCACCTGCTCGAGGTCCGGATCGGAGTCCTTGAGCCGTGGCCGGGGAAAGATCCAATGCAGATCCGGGTGCGTCAGCTCGGCGACATAGCGGCAGCTCTTGCACGCTCCGCACGGCGCGTTCGACTCAGTGCAGAGTAGGCGCTGGGCGAGCCAAAGAGCGAGGCGCTGCTTGCCGACCCCGCGGGGTCCCTGAAACAGCAGGCTCGACGGGAGCGTTCCGGCGCGAATGCTCTCGTCCAGTCGCTCGCGCAGGTGTTCATGTCCGTAAAGGTCGACGATCGGCACGTCGAAATATGGTCAGAGCAGCCTCCCGGGTCAGGTGGGTTGTTATGTTCGGACAATGGCACATTTTCTGACCTGAATAACAGCGTCATCGTGGATCCAAACCGCAATTAGGAGATCGTCATGCCCAGCCAGCTCAAAGGGCGCAAAGTCGCATTCCTCGCTACTGACGGAGTCGAACAAGTAGAGCTCACCGCGCCGTGGAACGCTCTAAAGCAAGCGGGGGCTGATGTGGTGCTCGTATCGGACAAGCCGGGCGAGATCCAGGCGATGAACCACGACGCGAAGGGAGACAGGTTCCACGTGGACATCGAGGTGCCCAAGGTTACGGCCCGTGATTTCGATGCTCTGGTGCTTCCGGGCGGAGTTGCCAATCCCGACAAGCTGCGCACGAACAAGGATGCGGTGAAGTTCGTCCGGGAGTTCATGGAACTGGACAAGCCTGTCGCGGCGATTTGCCATGGCCCCTGGCTGCTGGTCGAAGCCGATGCCCTCCGCGGACGGACCATAACTTCGTGGCCCAGTCTCGAGACTGACGTCAGGAATGCCGGTGGGGCGTGGGTGGACAAGCAGGTGCAGGTCGATCAAAAGCTCCTAACAAGCCGAAAGCCCGATGATCTTCCGGCCTTTTGCGCGAAGCTGGTCGAGCTGTTAGCGGAGGCCATCGACGAGCGGCGCCTGGACAAGATGGTAGAGCAGAGCTTCCCGGCGAGCGACCCGCTGCCCGGACCTATTGCTCTGGGGTAATAAGAGTCAAAGCACGTCTAGAAGCGGCACGTGCTTTGCACTGCAAAGTACTTGACAGCCGTCAACCCAACACCTACCTTCGCTCCCATGGCTTCGGTTACACCGCTTCATCGCGCTCCAGCGCCTGAACCGCCAGCGCTACATGTGCGCGCGATGGACAACCTCGCCTTCATCCGCGACACGATGGAGGCAGCCGGCTCGTTCACTGCCGTTTCGGGCTGGGGTATGGTCGCCGTCGGAATGATTGCTACAATCGCAGCCGTAATCGCCAACGCACAGCACTCTGTGCTTGGATCGATCTATGTCTGGATGGCGGCCGCTGTTCTCGCGCCCTGCGTAATGCTTTGGGCAATCGTGCGAAAGGCGCGTAGAGCGCACGTGCCATTGCTGTCGGGACCGGGTCGCAAATTCATTTTGAGCTTTTCGCCGCCGATGCTCGTCGGAGCGTTACTGACAGTGGTGCTTTACCGCGCGGGTGTCGTCGAGGCGATTCCGGGAATGTGGCTGCTTCTTTATGGAACGGGAGTCGTTGCCGGCGGCGCGTTTTCGGTGAGAGTCGTACCGGTGATGGGGATCTGCTTCATGCTGGCTGGAACTCTTGCTCTCTTTACTCCAGCGACGTGGAACGACTGGATCATGGCGTCCGCATTCGGCGGACTACACATCGCGTTTGGGATTCCGATCGCGCGGAGGCACGGTGGCTAAGCACGGAACGGCGCGAGACGACCGTCGCCCGACGGTTGGCGAGTTGCGCACCCTTCGCGGGAAATCGGACGTAGGGCCGGCATCGATGCGAGGCGACGCGATCGACCGGCTCATTCACGAACGTCTGCGACTCGGCATCGTGAGCGCGCTTGCGGTCAACGATTCGCTCAGTTTCAGCGACCTCAAGAAACTGATGAAGACGACCGACGGCAATCTGAGTGTCCATGCGCGGAAGCTCGAGGAAGCTGAATACATCACGTGCACCAAGTCCTTCGAGGGGCGGATGCCGAAGACGGAGTATCGGCTGACGGCCACCGGACGGCGCGCGCTGGAGCGTTATCTCGATCACATGGAGGCGCTCATTCGCGCCACTCGGGAGCGCTGACAGAGTGCCCCACACACACCACGCAATGAAGCACGCGCACGCCCGTCATTCGCCCGCAAGCGGGCACCCGCAGCCAACCAAGGCCCAATCCGGAATTCACGTCGCCATCATCATGGATGGCAATGGACGGTGGGCGAACGCGCGGGGGCGTCCGCGAACAGCCGGGCACATCGCTGGCGCGCGGGTCGTCCGGAAAATCGTCGAGGCCGCTCCCGATTGCGGGATCGGAATGCTGACGCTGTACGCGTTCTCAGCGGACAACTGGGCGCGTCCGTCGCGCGAGGTTGCCCTTTTGATGCGGCTATTCCGGCGCTATCTGGTTGCCGAAACCGATCGCTGCGTAACGAATGATGTGCGCATGCGCATCGTTGGCCGCCGTGACCGCATCCCGGCCGAGCTACTTCGCGCGATCAGAGCTGCCGAGGACGCTACGAAGGAAGGCACGCGACTGGATCTGCGGATTGCCGTCGACTACTCGGCCCGTGACGCGTTGTTGAGAGCCGCTCAGCGTCTGAGTGGGACCGCCAGCATCACCCGCGAGGATCTTTCGCAGGCAATGGCCAAGGTCGATCACTGGGACGGCGAGTCCCGCGACGTTGATCTTCTGATCCGCACGGGAGGAGAAAAGCGTCTGAGCGATTTTCTCCTCTGGGAATGCGCCTACGCCGAGCTTTTCTTCACTGATCGGCGCTGGCCCGATTTCACAGCCGCCGACCTACAGGGCGCTGTAAACGAGTTCCATACTCGCGAGCGCCGATTTGGCACGGTCCCGGAGGCAGCTGCGGGATAGTTCCAGGCTGTCAGCCTCCTGTCAGGTATTGAAGGAGCCCGATCCAACGCCCCGGCCTTAACGCCATCAGTTTCCGTCCGTCTACCAGTTCAGCCGCGGCACTTTCGCGCGCGGCGCTTATAACTGTTGTGGAGGATTGAAATGTCGTCAGTTCGTACCTTGGCGCTCGGCGCCTTGATGATCGTTGGCGTGGCGGGTGTTTCAGCGGCCCAGTCTACAACGACTCCGCCGACGCGCGCTCCGCGCTCCGGCCAGTTTCAGGGTCGCCGAGGTGGCGGTGAGTTTGGCCGTGACCTCAACTTGACCGACGCGCAGAAAGCGCAGATCAAGACGATTCGCGCGAAGTATCAGCCGCAGAACGAAGCGCTTCGCAACCAGGCGAAGCCGTTCATGGATGCGGCCCGCGCAGCTCGCCAGAAGGGCGACACCGCTGCAGCGCGCACCAACATGGAAAAGGCCCGCCAGGTAATGCAGGGCGGCCAGACTTTCCGTAACCAGGAAAACGCCGAGATTCGCGCGATCCTGACGCCTGATCAGCAGGCGAAGTGGGACGCTCGCCAGAAGAACATGGCTGAGCGTGGAAAGGGTGGACATAAAGGCTGGGGCAAGAAGGGCAAGACCGCTCCCGCCGCAAAGTCGTAAGTAGTAGCAACTCGCGGAATTGAAGAGCCTCCGGCACTGAAAAGTGTCGGAGGCTCTTTGCATCTGTCGCAAGACTATCCGCGCATCGCCGCAAAAATTAGTTTTGCGAGGACGGAACTTGTTCGGCCCGATTGCTCACGCGCCCTGCGCGAGGTACATGATCAATGGCGTCTGAAGTCGTCCAAATTACGCGCCGCGGTTTCGGCCAGACCGCCCGCCGAGATGCGTGGTGGGTTCAGCCGCTCGTCGTCTTCGTGGTTCTCGCCAGCTTTCTCGTCTACGCGACGTGGGCCGCCTTTCAGAACAAATACTACGCATTCGGAAACTACCTCTCGCCGTTCTATTCGCCGCTATTGTTCTCCGAGTCTCCTCACGCGTGGATCCATGGCGCCCGGCCAAATTGGCTTCCCGCATTCATTCCGTTCTCGCCAGCCCTTCTGATTCTCCCCTTTCCCGCCGGCTTTCGACTCACCTGCTACTACTATAGGGGAGCGTACTACAAGAGCTTCTGGGCGGACCCGCCCAACTGCGCGGTGGGCGAGCCCCGCAAGAGTTATCGCGGCGAACGATTCTTCCCGCTCGTGATTCAGAACATCCACCGGTACTTCCTGTACGCGGCGTTGGTATTCCTCGTCATCCTTGCCAGAGACGCCTACAAGGCGATGTGGTTCTTCGATCGAAACACAGGCCACCAGGATTTCGGGATCGGCCTCGGCACGATCGTCCTCGTCGTCAACGTTATCCTGCTCGGCGGTTACACGCTGGGATGCCATTCGCTCCGGCATTTGGTGGGCGGATATCTCGATCAGCTATCCCGCGCGCCAGTCCGCAAGAAGACGTACGATTGCGTCAGCTGTCTCAATCGCGGCCACATGCGCTGGGCCTGGTTGAGCCTGATCTGGGTTGCGTTCTCCGACGTGTTCATCCGACTCTGCGCGATGGGCATCTGGCACGACGTGAGGCTGTTCTAGGTGGCGGAATACCAGAGACACGAGCACGATGTGCTCGTGATCGGCGCCGGAGGCGCCGGGCTCCGCGCGGCGATCGAGTCAGCCCACAGCGGAGCGTCGGTAGGTCTCATCTGCAAGTCGCTGTTGGGCAAGGCTCACACGGTGATGGCTGAAGGCGGAGTTGCGGCCGCGCTCGCCAACGTGGACGACCGTGACAATTGGAAGGTGCACTTCGCCGACACGATGCGCGGCGGCCAGTATCTCAACAATTGGCGGATGGCGGAGCTGCACGCCAAAGAGGCGCCCGATCGTGTGCGCGAGCTCGAAGCGTGGGGAACTGTCTTTGACCGGACGGCGGATGGCCGCATTCTCCAGCGCAATTTCGGCGGGCACAAATACCCGCGCTTGGCGCACGTTGGCGACCGTACCGGGCTCGAGATGATCCGAACGCTCCAGGACTACGCGATCTATCAGCCCATCGATGTCCACATGGAATGCACGATCGTCTCACTCCTCAAAGACGGAAACCGGATTGCGGGCGCGGTCGGGTACGATCGTGAGCGCGGACGATTCAAGCTGTTCGCGGCGAAAGCGGTGGTGCTTGCGACCGGCGGCATCGGCAGAGCGTACAGCGTTACGAGCAATAGTTGGGAGTACACTGGTGACGGACACGCGCTGGCGTACAACGCGGGGGCCGCGCTGCAGGACATGGAATTCGTTCAGTTCCATCCAACAGGAATGGTCTGGCCGCCAAGCGTGCGCGGAATCCTCGTGACCGAAGGCGTGCGCGGTGAAGGCGGAATTCTGGTGAACAAGGAAGGGCGTCGTTTCATGTTCGACGACATTCCGGAGAATTACCGCAGCCAGACCGCCGACAACGAAGAGGAAGGCTGGCGCTATACGCAGGGGGACAAGAACGCGCGGCGTCCGCCCGAGCTGTTGACTCGTGATCACGTCGCGCGCGCCATCATGAGGGAAGTGCGCGAAGGGAGGGGAAGCCCGCACGGCGGAGTCTTCCTGGACATTTCGTGGATCGGCTCGAGGCTGTCCAACGCCGAGGCGCATATCAAGAAGAAGCTCCCGAGCATGTACCACCAGTTCAAGCAGCTCGCCGATATCGACATCACGAAGGAGCCGATGGAGGTTGGACCCACGACTCACTACGTAATGGGCGGAATACGCGTCGACGGTGACACGCAGATGTCCTCCGTCCCGGGTTTGTTCGCTGCGGGCGAAGTGGGAGCCGGTCTGCACGGCGCGAACAGACTGGGAGGAAACTCGCTCTCGGATCTCCTGGTTTTCGGAATGCGAGCCGGAAAGTACGCAGCCGAATTCGCGGCGAGGCAATCGTCGGCCAGAGTTGATGCTCAGAATGCCGATGCGATCATCCGTTCGGCGCTCGAGCCCTTCGACCGGCAAGGCGGTGGTGAAGGCCCGTACCAGGTAGAGCACGATCTACAAACGATGATGCAGGAGCTGGTGGGTATTGTACGCCGGGAGGGCGAGATCAGGCGCGCACTCGACGCACTCAAAACCCTGAACGACAGGGCGCGAAAGGTTTCCGTTACCGGAAACCGTGAGTACAATCCGGGGTGGCACACGGCACTCGACCTTCAGAATCTGTTGACCGTGTCGGAGATTGTCGCCCGCGCGGCTCTGGAGAGAAAGGAGAGCCGCGGCGGTCACTTCCGGGACGATTTTCCGGAGAAGAATCCGAGCTACGGAAAGTTCAACATTGTCATCAGACGGGGGCCTAACGGCGAAATGCAGGTGACGCACGAGCCGATTCCCGAGATGCGTGAAGATCTCAAGCGGATTGTCGAGGAGAACAAGTAAATGGACGCCGGTCAAAGCGTTCGCGGGAAGAGCCTAAGCTCCGTCAACCAGTCGTTCGCGCGAAACATTGTCGAAAGCGGCCAGCGCGCGGCCGCCAGGAGCGATACGAGTGCCGGCACCGAGGCGCGCGCGGCGACTTTTCGCATCTGGCGCGGCGCGGGTGCGAGCGGACAACTCCATGACTATTCGACGAATGTCTCGGAGGGCATGGTCGTCCTCGACGCCATCCATCAGATACAGGCTGAAGGCGCCACCGATCTGGCGGTGCGCTGGAACTGCAAGGCAGGGAAGTGCGGGTCGTGCTCGGCGGAGATCAACGGTATGCCGCGACTGATGTGCATGACGCGATTGAGCGAGCTCGATCTCAAGCAGCCGGTCACCGTGGAGCCAATGCGCGCGTTCCCACCGGTGAAAGACCTGGTGACTGATGTCTCTTCCAACTTCCGGGCGAAGAAGAGGATTCGGAAGTTCACCCCCAGGGCTCCGGATGCGCCCGACGGCACGTGGCGAATCGCGCAGTCCGATGCCGACCGCGTTCAGGAATTTCGGAAATGCATCGAGTGCTTCCTCTGCCAGGATGTCTGTCACGTTCTACGCGACCATCAGCTCCACGAACAGTTCGTGGGTCCGCGACTCCTTGTTCACGCGGCGCAGCTCGAGATGCACCCGCTCGACATTCTCGATCGAACGGACGAGCTGAAGGAAAGTCACGGAATCGGTTACTGCAACATCACCAAATGCTGCACGAAGGTTTGCCCCGAGAACATTACCATTACTGACAACGCCATTATTCCGCTCAAGGAGCGCGTCGTGGACAAGCATTACGACCCACTCGGGAAACTCGTGCGCCTGATGCGGGGTAGCAGGTCAACGGAGACCGGGAAGGGAGAAGCACGGTGAAAGAGGATTTCAGGGATTTCAAGCTGAAGCCGATTTCGAAGGAAGCGATTCCGCGCGCGGTGCAGAAGGCCGAGCGGTACCGTTTGCTCAATCAATCGTGGGCGTCGGAGAGCATCTGTCGGGACATTCTCGAGATCGACCCCAGCAACCAACAGGTATTGGTGATGCTGGTCCTCGCACTGACAGACCAGCTGGCGGAGGGACACGCGACGGTCATGAAAGCTGTTCGCGAAACGCTGCCCCGTATTACGGACGAGTATCAGCGGGCGTATTACACCGGCATCGCGTCCGAGCGCAGCGGGCAGGCGCATCTCCACAGGGGCGGGATGGGCAGCGGTGGCATGGCGTACGATGCGCTGCGGGAAGCGATGATGTGGTACGAGAAGGCCGAGGCGATCCGGCCTGCGGGCAACGACGATGCGATTCTGAGATGGAATACCTGCACGCGTATTATCCGCTCGAATGCGCAGGTTGCTCCGCACACCGAGACAGCGTACGAACCGGCACTGGAAGATTGATGCGACTCGTCACACTGCTGTCACTCGCCGCGGCCCTCGCGGTCTCGACAACCGCCACGCCGCTCTTTGCCCAGCAGAAGACGCCGCCCGCGCCGCCGGCGACGGCAACAACAGCGAAGCCGGGGACAGCCACGATAGCCGGTATCGTCCTCGATAGCCTGAATGGAAGATTCCTCTCGGGAGCGGAGGTGATAATCGAGGGCGCGAGGAAGTCGCTCGTTACGGATTCGCTCGGGAAGTTCAGAATCGACAGCCTTCCGCCGGGCACCTATCAGGTCGGTGTCTTCCATGCGCTGCTCGACACTCTTGGAATCTCACTCGCAAGCGCGCCCTTTCACGTCGGTCGCGACAGCTCGAGCTTCATTCTTCTCTCGGTGCCGTCGGCGAGGACGATCATTCGCGCCGCCTGTCCGGTACGAGGCTTCCGCCCGCAGGGGACGTCGGCCGTGATCGGACACGTGACCGATCCCGAATCCCTCCAGCCTGTTGCGGGAGCCGACGTGTCGATCGCCTGGACCCAGCTCGAGGTGTCGAAGGAGATCGGTGTCAGGCGGACGCCCCGCGTGATTCGCGACAGCACCGACGCGCAGGGCGCGTTCAAGCTTTGCGGACTGCCGAACTCGATGAAGGCGACGCTCCAGGCGAGAAAGGCCGGCGCGGTCACCGCGGAAATCCCGATTGAGCTCGGCGACCAGGACTCGGAGCTCTTTGCCCGTACGATGTTGCTGTCGCGCCTGGATTCAGGGGCAAAGACCGGTAACGCTGTCGTGTCCGGCCGTGTCATTCTCGAAGGTGCCCCCTCCAATGCCGGTAGCCGTGTCGAGGTAGTGGGAACCGACGTCATTGCAATGACCAACGAAAAGGGCGAATTCTCGATACGGAATCTGCCCTCTGGCACTCACGTTCTTCTGGCGCGGCACCTCGGTTTTGGCGCCGAGACCGTGCCGGTCGATCTCTCGGCGCGTGAGCCGAAACAGGTGACGATGAAGC
>DASWBG010000203.1:0-6016 GCA_036390715.1 Gemmatimonadaceae bacterium | reverse complement strand
AGACGCCGCGCGTTGCTGACGCGAGCAGTCACGTCGACGAACTCCTCACCGACGTCCTGGGCCGTGGAGTTCACGGTCTCGACCTTTCCGATCGTCGATAGCGACCCAACCGCCTGATCGTACCTCGGCGCCGGAATCTTGAGCTCGAGCGTCGCCTGCCTGATCTGATCGCGGCCTCCGCTGATGGAGGAGTTTGCGATGTAGCCGCCGAGCTGCGCGGCGAGCTGGCGAATCTTGAGAATCGCCGGATCGACCTTGTCGACTTCGATGAACGCCTGGCCAGTGCGAATCACCATCGAGGGTACGGCGGTGGTCGCGGAATTCACGCTCTGTAGCGGGTCGGCGGCGGAACTCGCGTTCTGTGGCGCATCAACGGCGGAACTCGCCTCGGATACCGCGTCCCCCCTCGAATCCATCATTGCGCGAGGGCTGCTCGCCTGACCGCCTGCCATGCCGAAACCCGCCACACCGGAGGTTGGCATTGGGCCGGGCTGGCTCACGGCTTTGCCCGATAGCTCCACGTGGTCGGTGGCGACACCGCCATTGGCCGGCGAACGAGAATCGCCGCCACACCCCGTGAGGGCGCAGGCGGCGAGAAGGATCAAGGTTGTTGTCTTCATTTCTGACTCGGTTGGGGTCTCACTGGAGACGCCAGCCGAATCATTTGTTGCACAGCTACGGCTTTAGCAGCACTTCGACCCTGTCCGGTTGTAACGATCGTTCATGCGAGTGTGACGGAACTCGGTTTCGCTCATCACCCGATCGCCCGGGTGGGCAGACCGCATGTGCGATAGATAGCGCCCGTAGTCGGGGACGCCGAGGACTGCTCGGACTATAGAAGCTGCGCGGGTGAGCATTGAAGTGATGTAGGTGATCATTTGGACGAATTACGAGCCGGCAAATATCTCTCGAACAGCTCGAAGATGCGGCGGTACTCATCCGCCCACGACGAGGGTCTCACGAATGCATGATCCTCGACCGGATAAACCGCAAGCTCCCAGCGCGTCTTGCCAAGCTCGATGAATCGTTGGGTGAGTCTTACGATATCCTGAAAGTGGACATTGGTGTCTACCATTCCGTGCGCCATCAACAGCGGGTCCTGGAGACCTTCTGCGAAGTAAATAGGAGACGATTGACGGTACGCTAGCGTATCGTTTTGCGGAAGATTCAGGATGTTTGAGGTATAACCCCCATTGTAGTGCGCCCAGTCGGTGACGCTCCTAAGTGCCGCGCCTGCTCCGAAGTGCGGGGACTCGGTAAATAGGGCCATAAGCGTGATAAACCCGCCGTAGCTCCCCCCGTAGATGCCGATGTGCTTGGGATCAACCCCTACGGTCTGGACCAGGTACTTCGATGCATCTACCTGGTCCTGAAGGTCCCGCCCGCCCATGTGCCGGTAGATCGCCGTCCGCCAATCGCGACCATACCCGTCCGAGCCGCGATAATCCAGATCGAGGACGGTGTACCCCCTCGACGCGAGAAACTGATTGAACATGTACTCGCGCGGATACTCCGACCAGAAACGACCCACATTGTGCAGGTATCCGGCGCCGTGCACGAAAATCACCGCCGCTCCGTTCGGCTGCGCGTGCATGTCACTCGGCCGATAAATGTGCGCGGGCACCTGGACGCCATCGGACGCCGGAATCATCACGATCTCCGGAACGATCCACGCAAACGATAGCCACTCCGCACTCGGAGATACCGTCAGCTGCGACATCTCGGCGCCGGGCTTCTCGCTGAGCAGAAACAGGTCGGGCGGACGATTCACATACGAGTAGACATCGGCGACGAACTGGCCATCAGGCGACACGACCGCGTTGTGCCTGCCCGGCCTGGTCGTGATCTTTTCCATCGCTCCGCCCGCGGTCGGCAGCCGGTAGACATGCTGCTCGAACGGCGAGACCTGACTCGTCTGCAGGTAGAACCAGCGATCCTCTGGCGAGAGCGCGACCTCGCGGACCTCCCACTTGCCCTTCGTGAGCTGCTGCTTTCCGGTTCCATCAGGCGCGATCGTGTATAGGTGGGCGAATCCGTCTGCCTCGGAGACGAACCAGACGCGTCCAGTGCCGCCGCCGTACCATCCTCCGCATTCACTGCAGGGACCGCCGACCCAGGCGGTGTCGCGCTCGACATCCAGTGTCGTGACCTTCGCCGCCGGATCGACCGCCTGCAGGAAGCGCATCTTGTTGTCACCGGTGTAGGCGTAGAGCAGGGCTCGCGTACCAGTATCGTTCCAGCCAAGCAAGTCGTACCCGCCGGTGGTCGTGTCAGTAGCGAAGGGCTTGAGCCAGGTTATCGCCGCAGTTGGAATCGTGATGAGCGCGACACGTCCTCGCTGTTCCGCATCTCCGACCTTCGTGCGCACCCGAATCTCTTCGGTGTATCCAGAGCGGGTGACATACTGTGGGATGTCGGTCGTTCGGTTTCCGGAAGCAGGCGTGCGAGTCGTGATCATGAGCGAGGTGCCAGTGGGCGATATCGAGAAATCCGCCACCTGCTCACCGCTCTGCAAATAAACGGGCTTGAGTCCCAGCGAGTCGCGCTGCAGCCGTTCCAGGCGCGCGATGCTGTCGGCGCGGATGCGATCGCGAACTGCCTCCAGGAGATCGCGCTGCTGCTGTTCGAGTCGGCCACGTTGTCCCTGCGCCCTCGACGAATCAATGGGCGCAGGCCCCTGCCGGATGTCCGTCACCTGGCGGAGGAAGCCCGAGGACAGATCGATCGAGTAGATGTTGTTGCTGCGAACGAAGAAAATCTCCCGGTCGTTGGCCGAGAACTGCGGGTTGTGCTCTGCTTCCACCGTCTGCGTGAGGCGTCTGACCGTGCCGGCGGTGAGATCGTTGACGTAGATGTCGCCGTTGAACTCAACGACTGAATACCTCCCATTGTGGGATCGTTCGCTCGGCGCGAACCGATAACCGGTCGAGTCGGCCTGTTGAATCGAGACTCGTTCCGGCTTGGCCCCGGGGATAGCGCGAACGCGGAATTGTTTCGGCGTCTCACGCCAGTCGGTGCCCGGCTCGAGCCAGGTGAAGTAGATCCACTTGCTGTCGGCGCTCCAGTGGATGTTGTCGGGTTGCCGGCCATACAGCTCCGGCCCGCGCATGATGTTTTTGATGGAGAAGTCGAATGGCCTGGTTTGTTGCGCGGCAATCGGTTGCACAGCAAACAGCAACAGGAGCCCTGACAAAATCTTGCGCATCTGAATTAGGATTGTTGGGGGACAGCGGCCGGCGATTTAATCCGGAACCTGCGGCCAACAATTTATCCTGGAGTTGTGGTCCTCACACCCTCACACATGCGGGCATCACGACGCGCAATCGGTTTGGCGCTCGCGGCCGCGGTTCTCTTCGGCGCGAGCTCTCCATTCGCCAAGCTCCTACTGACTGATGCCGCACCTCAGCTTCTCGCCGGACTCCTCTATCTAGGGTCAGGTCTTGGCCTCGGCATCGTGTGGCTGGGCGGGCGATACTCCGCCGAGGGCACGCGCGAGACTCCGTTGACAAGGAGCAACATCCCATGGCTTGCCGCGGCGATTGTCTTCGGCGGCTTGCTCGGGCCTCTCCTGTTGATGATTGGATTGACCCGAACTCCGGCGTCGGGTGCGTCCCTTCTGCTCAACCTCGAAGGTGTTTTCACGGCGCTTCTCGCGTGGTTCGTTTTTCGCGAGAACTTCGACCGACGTATCGCACTCGGCATGCTTTCCATAGTCGTCGGCGGCCTCGCTCTCTCGTGGGAAGGACGGCTGTCGTGGGGCGGGTTGGCAGGACCGCTCGCCGTTGCAGGTGCGTGCCTTTGCTGGGGGATCGACAACAACCTGACGCAGAAGGTGTCGGCCGGCGATCCGGTGCAGATCGCAATGCTCAAAGGATTGGTTGCCGGAAGCGTTAACACCGTCATCGCTCTTCTTCTCGGCGCGAGCCTGCCTGACGCGCCCCGCGTTGGCAGTGCTCTGGCGCTGGGACTCCTCAGCTACGGCGTGAGCCTGGTGCTCTTCGTTCATGCGCTCCGCCACCTGGGAACGGCGCGGACCGGTGCGTACTTCTCGACAGCGCCGTTCGTAGGCGCTGTGCTGTCCCTTGCAATCTTTCGAGAACGGCCGACACCACTATTCGTCGTCGCCGGGGCATTGATGGCCGTCGGAGTCTGGCTACATCTCACCGAACGGCACGAGCATGAGCACGAGCACGTCGCGTTGGACCATGATCACGCTCACGTTCACGACGGCCATCATCAACACGCTCACTTACCGGGCGACCCGCCGGTGACTGATCCAACACCACATACACATCGGCATCGTCACGCACGGATGGTACACTCTCATCCGCACTATCCGGACATCCATCACCGCCATTCACACGACTGAGTGTAGGTGACCGCGGTTAGGGGCTTGACGTGAATACGCCGCAATGATACAGTTGAATCAATGAACGATTCAGGAGATGCAAACGCGGCGGGGGAAGCGAGTGCGCACCGATGGCTCCTCTTCATCCACCAGCTCCCGCCGAAGCCGGACTACCTGCGGGTAAAGATCAGACGCCGGCTGCGCAAGTTGGGCGCGGTAGCGATCAAACAGACTGTGTACGCATTGCCGAGCGGTGAAGAAGCGCTGGAGGATCTGCAGTGGCTGAGACGGGAGATTGAAGCGGAGGGCGGGAGTGCCGTGATCGCGGAAGCGGACTTGATCGGCGGTATCTCCGATGAGGAGCTGGAAGCTATGCTAGAAACCGAAAGAGGGATTGGGAGCGTCGAGGATACTGAGGTAGCGACTAAGCATCAGGTTGAGCGGGGCCGAACCTGGGTCACTCGTCAGAACGTGCATGTAGATCGCATCGCGAGCGCGTGGCTGATTCGCCGTTTCATCGATGTGGAGGCGCGATTCAAGTTCGTCGCGGCGCGTGGTTACAAGCCGAAGCGCGGCGAGATTCGGTTCGACATGTTCGAAGCCGAATACACGCACGTCGGCGAGGACTGCACGTTTCAGACGCTTGTTCGCCAATTCGGCCTACGCGACTCTGCAGTCCGCGCGATTGGCGAGGCAGTCCACGACATTGACTGCAAGGACGAGCAGTTCAATCGGCCCGAGACCGCGGGGATTTCGGGACTCATCAGCGGGATCGTACAGGCACACGACGACGATCACGCACGAATAGAACGCGGATCCGCGGTGCTCGACGACTTGTACGCGTTCTTTCGGAAGCAGCGCGCATGATCTTTGACGGGAGGTCAGAATGAAGTGGGTTACACGAGAGCGACCCAAGATCGACCGGATCGCATGTCCCTGGCTTATCGAGCGTTTCATCGACAAGGAGGCCGAGTTCCTGTTTGTGTCGCCTGACGAAGTGGCTCGCGTGGCACGAGAGACCGGCGCCGTTCCATTTGATGTCCAAGGAGTCGAGCTATCCCACGACGGGCCGCGCTGCAGTTTCGACGCATTCATTGAGAAGTATCAGCTGCGAGATCCTGCACTCGCTGACCTTGCGCGCATCGTTCGCGGTGCCGACACGGATAGACTCGATACCGAGCCTCAATGTGCTGGACTGCTGGCGATATCCCTGGGGCTTTCCCGGCTTTTTCAGGATGACCATGAGCAACTGCGGCATGGATTCGTCATCTACGATGCACTCTACACGTGGTTACGCGAGGCTCGCGCCGAAAGACACACCTGGAATCCGCAGCGGGTTGATCCGTCTCTCGAAGCGAGGGAGGCTCGGTAGAATGCGCTGGGCAATCTTGATCAGAATGCGCAATGCGATGTTCCTCATCGCGACTCTGGCGGGTGCGAGCGCTTCAGCGCAGCAAAATCGCGGCGGCTGTTTTGCGACTGCGTTATCGCTGACTCCCGGCAGTTGGCGCTCGCCAGCCGTCGCCGCCACAACGCAACCGAAGCTGGGTCTCAAGCTCGTGCGCGAGATCCCTCTGCCGGGACCGGCGAATCGATTCGACTATCAAAGCGTCGACCCGGCAAGCGGCCGGATATACATGAACCACATGAACGCAGGACGTACGATTG
>DASWBG010000202.1:0-4586 GCA_036390715.1 Gemmatimonadaceae bacterium | reverse complement strand
CATGAGCCGGAGCCTCCCGGTATCATGCACATGCCGCTCTCCAACGCGGCTTACACGCGTCTTCAGCCACAATTTGTGCAACAGTCCGCCGTTACGCCGCAGGAGCTAGAACCAATCATCAAGTACTGGGAGGGTAACGGCTTAGCTTCAACTTTGAACTGCAACACTGATGGTTCGCGAAGCATATAGGAGGCACCGCGCCGCTGAAACGCAGGGACGTTGGGCCGATGTGCAGATGATCCGTCCACTCTGTGTCGCAAACTTGAGCAAATGATCCGTCCAACGCCGTATCCGGAGCTCAACACGGTTCTCGACACGCTCGTCACGAACGCCAAGGCAGCGTTGGACAATGCGTTTGTCGGCGCCTACCTCCAAGGCTCGTTCGCCGTTGGAGACTTTGATCGCCACAGTGACGTGGACTTTGTGATCGCCGTGGCGGGTGAGCTGAGTAATGCTCATGTCGATGCGCTGCAGGCAATGCATGCCAGGATTTATCGTCTCCCCTCTCCGTGGGCGCAGCATCTGGAGGGATCTTACTTTCCAGCAGCGATCCTCCGGAACAATAACCAAGGCGCGGTACCACTCTGGTATCTCGACCACGGAAGTCAATCCCTGGTGAGGTCCGATCACTGCAACACGCTCGTCGTTCGATGGATCGTGCGCGAGCAGGGCGTTGCGCTTGCCGGGCCGAATCCAGCCACAATGGTCGATCCGATTTCTGCGGACGCGCTCCGTCATGAAATCCGCGGGACGATCCGAGACTGGGGCCAGCAGATCCTTCGCCATCCCGAACACTTTAGGAATCGCTTCTACCAGACATACATCGTCTTGAACTATTGCCGGATGATGCATGACCTCGTCAACGGGTATCCCGGATCGAAGCGCGCCGGAGCGGCGTGGGCACAGGCGACCCTTGGTTTAGCGTGGTCGGCGCTTATTGATCGGGCGTGGGACGGACGCCCCAACCCGGCTGCGTCGGTTCGCGAACCAGCGGACCCCACGGACTTCGAAAGCACTTTGAGCTTTGTGAGGTTTGCAATTGACGAGAGCGCATAAGGCGCCGGCAATTCCGCGAGACGTGAGGCGTGACACCCGGCCCAACTCGTCGGTGGAGCGGGCTTCGGCCCTGGCTCTGGTAGGCTATTTTGCAAAAGCTGCGCGGGCCGAAGCCGCTCAGCTTCAAACGTCAGCTGCTGAAGGGAGGCTTCGATGACGTCCGTTGCGATCAAGCCGCGAGTCACGTCCTTCGCTCCGCAATTCCTCGTCGATGACCTCGAGCGCTCGATCGCGTACTACCGGAAGATAGGCTTCACATTTGGCGAGGCGTGGGATGGTTTCTACGCCATCGGTCATCTGGACGGATTGGAACTTCACCTGAAGGAGGCGCCCAAGAACCAAGCGGAGCGACGGCACCGCCGTGCGAACGAGCATCTCGACGCCTCGGCCGGCGTCGACGGCATCGAAGCCTTCTACGAGCAGTGCGTTGCGAACGGTGCGGCGATCCTCAAGCCACTCACGCCGACCGCGTGGGGCACGAAGGACTTCTACATTGAGGATCCCGACGGCTACATCGTCAGCTTCGGCGGCCGAGCCGCAGCAGGCTAACTAACGGGATCAACCGGCGCTGAAGCGGACTTCGGCCCGCCGATCTGGTAGTTTGTTTTGCATCAGCTGCGTGGCGGGCCGAAGCCGCTCACTCTTAAACGTTAGGCACACATCAGGAGGCATCATGAAGAAGCCGGAGATCGCCGTCGTCCTTCTCTGGGCCATCGCGCTGGCCGCGACCTTCCTGGTCGTCGGGCATACGAGCGTGGTCACCATCCTTGCTCCGCTCTACGCCGTCTGCATGATCGGCTCGGTCATCACCGTGAGGCGCGCCGCACGCTAGCGCACCGCTGACGACGTTCGACCGAGGTGCAGGCGGCTCTCGCCCGGTGGTCGTCTTCGAGCATGGGGGCTCGCACGGGACTGCGGTCGATGATGAAACACGCGAGCGCGTTCCTTCCGCCGCTCATGTCGCTGCTGGCGCTGACCACGGTGCTCGTGTTCGTCTCCAGATCGGCGTGATCCGCCAGCCTATGAGAACGTCCGGCGCACATATCGCAGTCGCTCATGGCGCTGCAGCTCCCAATCATCGTGTTCTTCTCACTCCGCGGCTGTCTCGGGCTCGAAGGCAGGCGCTGCACGTGCTCGACCTGCAGATTCTCGCGGACGCGGCAGCATTAGTGCCTGTGTACGTGCTCAAGCTCCAGATGGGACGTTTGATGCCCGACTCGGCGCTCGAGCGGACTTCGGCGCGGTCTCTGCTAGGCTATTTTGCACAAACTGTCGCGGGCCGAAGCCGCTCTGCCAAAAACGTTAGTTGCTGAATAACAGAGCATCACGCCTGAGATGCGAAAATGCGCGTCCATTCGACTGAAACGGCATTGGCTGGTGACCGCGCGGGAACTGTGGGCCCTTCACGAATCGCAGCCTCCATCGCAGCGGCATGGTTGATGTCGCTCGGATTTGACGTGCTTCTCCATGGAGGACTGCTCGCACGCCTTTACATGGAGCCCAACAGCTTTCTCCTTGGTCCCGCGGACGCATTTCGGCGCATTCCACTCGGCTATTTGGCATTCCTGGTGTTGACCGGAGCCTTGTATTGGCTCTTACGTCGGCTCGGCGTCCGCGGCGCCGTCGCGGGTTCCCGATATGGAGCAGTCGCTGGCGCCGTGATGTGGGGCTCATTCACGGTTGGGCTCTACTCCATCAGCACGGCGACACTGCCACTCTTGGCTGGATGGTGGATCGGCCAGACGGTCGAGTTGGGTCTGGCAGGCGCTGTCCTCGGTGCGGCTCAGAACGGCGTGCCGATGAAGCGCATCTGGAGTCTGGTGGCGGTAGCGGTGGTTCTTTGTTTCTCCGCGACCATCGCTATGCAGTCGCTTGGTTTCGCTCCGGCCGCCAGAATCGCGCAATGAGCACAGCATCAGTCCTTCGAGGGAGCGGCTCACGGGTCACGCCGGCGAAAGCGCGGGCGGGCGGGAAGATATCAGCGCCGAAAGAAGTCGTTCAGCGCGGCGCGCACCTGGTCTGGGCGCTCGAGATACGCGAAATGGCCGCAGTCTGGAATTGTGACGAGCTTCGCGCTTGGAATCGCCTTCGCGATGCGCCCGGCGATCTCGGGGGGAATGAAGTCGGAGTCGCCGACGATGACGAGAGTCGGAACGCGCAGATTGTGGAGTTTCGGCAGGAGATCGTATCCCGGCACCTGCCACGTATCGAGATAGAGGTGGTCCTCGACCGCTCGCGCCTTCACGATGCCGTCTTTCCCCTGTCGGGCGAACGCCGCCTTCATCGTCGCCATAAGCTTCTCGTAATCCTCCGGGCGCTTCAGAGCGTGCTCGAAGTGGATGCGATAGCGTGCAGCGACCGCGTCGGGGTCGCCCGACTTGTATGCGTCGCCGGCCAGGATCTCTCTCTGCCGGTCCATGTCGGCGCCGAGTGCCGCGACATACGACTTCCGCAGCAGCGCGACGTCGCTCGCGGAGAGCGGCGCCGGGTTCATCAGGATCAGTCGCGACACGCGCGTCGGGTGCCGCAGCGCGTACTCGACGGCCAGCAGCGCACCCCACGAGTGACCGAGCAACGCGGGCCGTTCGACATGGAAGTGCTTCGTCACCTTGTCGATGTCATCCAGCTCGGATGCGAGCGTCACCTCCTCCGGTCGCACGTGATCCGCGGATCGACCACGCCCCCGCTGGTCGAAGTAAATGAGGCGATAGGAGTCCTTCAACCGATCGAGATCAGGCAGGAGATAGCCGCTGTCGAAGTCGGGCCCACCGTGGAGGACGATGACCGCGGGTCCGCGCCCGATCTCACGTGCATAGAGCGACGCGTCGCCGGCCGGAATCCGCATCTCGCGTGCCTCCGAGCTGTGCGCGGCCTGCAGAGCCGGATGCGCAAACAATGCGAACGCGGCCGCCGCGGCCAGGTCGCTGGCGATGAAACGAAGCCTCATGGATCGCCGGATCATAGCCGAACGCGCGGGCGAGGAGCGAATCGGGCAACCCGCTACACCCACGTCCGGACCGGCAGCACGATCATCGGCACGCCGAACCACTGCAGGCGGCGCTGAATCAACATCGGCGCCTCGTTGTGCAGCAGGCGGTTGAACATGCTCTTCTGCCGGAACTCGAGCGCGCCCGACACGATCGTGGCGCGCGGGCACTTCTTCGCGATCGTCTCGCAGACTTCCGTCGCGGCCGCTACAGGCGAAAGAGCGGGCGAGGGGACGGTATTGAATTGGCGGAAGCACGGCCATGCACCGCCGCGACACCAAATGAATCGTGAGCGGGAGTAGATATCCACGAATAGATGTAGATATCTACGGATGTAGACTTGCATCTACAAATAGAGATGTCGGCGAGACGCTGAAATATGCGTTAGATGGCACTGAGCGGGTCAGGAGGCTAAGTGGCTCCCGCAACCGACCGAGACGAAGCTCCTGGAGGCGTGGCGCACATGATGAAGGTTTGCATCGTCGGGGCCTCTGGGAAGCTCGGAAAGTACATGGTGCAGCACGCGCTGGATCGCGGCTATGA
>DASWBG010000201.1:0-2916 GCA_036390715.1 Gemmatimonadaceae bacterium | reverse complement strand
GCAGCTACAACAGAACGGGTGCCAGACGTCAGTGACAGAGATGTCAGTATGCCAGTTCACTACGCACTGACCTATCTCCGTCGCGTGAAAGAAACTGCTCTGCCTTCAAATGGCGTCTGATAAGTCAGGGCGTAATGAACCCGTAACTGCCATCTACGCTACTGACGTCTGGCACCGGTTCAGTTGCAGTTGAGTTGACGTCCGGCACCGGTTCAGTTGCAGTTGAGTTGACGTCTGACACCCGTTTTGTTGCAGTTGTTTTACTGTCTTCCGCTGGCATCCGGCAGATGTTTTGCTACAATGAAGAAGACCCAGAAAAGGAGAGAAAATGACCACCGCCACCGCTCCTAATACCACCGCCGCCGTCGCCGAGGAGCTCGTCTCCTTCTGCAGGACCGGCAACTTCACGGAAGCGATCAACAACCTTTACTCTCCCGACATCGTCAGCATCGAATCGATGGGCAACGAACAGATGCCGCGCGAAATGAAGGGAATTGACGCCATACGGGGAAAGAACCAATGGTGGGCCGAGAACAACGAGGTGCATTCCTCCGTCGTCGATGGTCCTTTCGTCGGCGAGGACAAGTTCGCCGTCTATTACAACTTCGACGTGACGTTCAAGCCGACCGGCAAGCGTACCCCGATGGAAGAGATGGCGCTCTACTCTGTGAAGGACGGGAAGATCGTGCGCGAGCAATTCTTCTATAGGACGTCCTGACGGTCACGACCACGCGCGCGGACGAATCCGCGCGAACGGACATAGTGACAATCCCTGAAGCGGCGGCGGTAGGCACCGACGCCGCTTCTGTTCCGCACGTCCCCTCGGCCTCGCAGCGCCTGGCCATCGAAGGTCCTCCACAACCACTTCTGGTGCTGGCGGGACCGGGAGCGGGGAAGACTTTCTGCCTCATCGAGCGGATCGCCTTCCTGATCGACAAGCTCGACATTAAGCCCGAGCGGATCTGCGTCTTCACGTTCACCAACAAGGCCGCCGGCGAAATCGCCGAGCGCCTCGTGCGTGAGCTCGGCTCCCGCGTCGAGCGCGTCAAGCGCGGGACGATCCATGCATTCTGCGCCGAGCTGCTGCGCGAATTCGGCGAGCAGGTCGGACTCCAGGCCGGCTTCGGCATCGCCGACGAGCCTTATCAGAGATCCGTTCTGCGCCGGCTCAAAGTGCCGGCAAAGATGCACAAGAGCGTTCTCGACGCCTTCGCGCGCTGGCGCTTTCGCGGTGAGCCGATGGGTCCCCGATATCAAGGATTCTACGATGGCTATCGACAAATGATTGCCGAGCGAAATGTCGCTGATT
This sequence comes from Gemmatimonadaceae bacterium, assembly GCA_036390715.1. Classification (GTDB taxonomy): domain Bacteria; phylum Gemmatimonadota; class Gemmatimonadetes; order Gemmatimonadales; family Gemmatimonadaceae; genus UBA4720. Next base: position 1,607 of record DASWBG010000201.1, on the reverse strand, counting down.
TCGATACCCTCGTTCTCAAGACAGCGGAGCTGCTCAGAATCGAGGCCGTGGCGGCCGAAGTGCGGGGACGCTGGGACGCCGTCCTCGTCGACGAATTTCAGGATCTGAACCCGATCCAATACGCCGTCATCCGAGAGCTGGCGCGGGACCATCGCCACGTCTTCGTGGTTGGTGACGATGAACAGTCGGTCTACTCGTGGACGGGCGCCGACCCAAAGGTGTTTCTCAATTTCAGGAGGGACTTCGGCATTGCGCCCGGCGATGTCGTCCACCTCCAGGACAATCGCCGCTGCCCGCCCGCGGTGCTCGACCTCGCCCGGCGCCTTATCGCCATGAACGAGTCGATCTTCGAGGACCGCGCGCCCCAGCGCACCACGCACGAGTCGGAATTTGCCGTTGCGGCTATCGATTTCGCGGACGCAGAGCGCGAGACGAGCTGGATCATCGATGATCTGCGGCGCGATCGCGCTGCACACGATGGAGATCTGGGATGGGGAGACGTGGCGCTGCTATATCGGACGCACAAGATCGGCAGCGCCCTCGAAATCGCGTTCCTGAACGCGGGAATTCCTTGCCGCCTCGCGCAGGGACGGGCGCTCGCGGATGACAAGGTCGTGGCCTACGTTCTCGCAGCATTGCGGGTGATTGCGAACCCGCACGACGAGATCCAGCAGGAGTTGTTCTACCAGACCGTCCTACCCGACGCACTCTTCGATAGCGCCCGTGCGTGGGCGGAAGAGACCGGACGCACCCTTGTCGAGCAGTTGGTGCACATGGCTCGTACGCTGCCGCGCGAGCACGGGGACGCCAAAAAAATCTGGCGGGGCTATTACGCGCTGCAAAACCTCGATGCCCTCGCGAAGAGCCATGCTTCTTTGAGATCGCTGGTGGACGACATCCTCTCGGAAAAAGTCGGCACTTATCGCACGGTTCTCGAGGAGCACCAGGACGAGCTGAGCGACCCGGCGACTCACGAAGAGGTGGTCGCCCTCGCTGAACGCATCCAGAGCACGATCGACGAGGGGCGATCCGTCTGGATTCCGCGTTCGGGCGGCGCCGAGATCGCTGCCAAGAAAATGTTGATGGAGATGGGCGTGCGCTCGGTGACCTTGGGCGGAGCACCGAGCGCCGATGCTCTGCGCATCAGCCCCCAGGATTTTCCATCGCTCGGATTCGGCCTCGGACTCTTCAAGACAGCCCAGCTCGTGCGCACCCGATCCTTCGCCAGCACGTTTCGCGATTTCACGGCCGTAGATCTCGAGACTACCGGCAAGGACGTGGAGGGCGCAGAGATCGTGGAGATAGCCGCGGTTCGCGTGCGCGACGGGAAAGTCGTGGACGAGTACCAGACACGGGTGAAGCCGCGGGTGCCGATCACGCTAGGTGCGCAGGCGACGCACGGGATCTCCGAGGAGGATGTAGCCGAGTCACCGTACTTCGAGGCGATGTGGCCCGAGTTCCGTGCTTTCTGCGGCTCGGACATCCTCGTCGCGCACAACGGCTACACGTTCGACTTTCCGATCCTGCGACGAATGGCGGCGAAGCTCCCGGGCGGAACGGACTTCTCGACGTACGACACGCTGCCCCTCGCGCGAACGCTGCACGCC
>DASWBG010000200.1:0-5812 GCA_036390715.1 Gemmatimonadaceae bacterium | reverse complement strand
CGGGTGCGGACGCCGGATCCAGCTCGTGTTGGATGCCGAATACCTCGTGGAGCACGTACTCGAGCCACGCACGTGTCGGTGTCCCGCGGAAAAGCGGCCAATTGTCGACGAATATCTGCCAGATTCTGCGCGGATTTGGCTCGGCATTCGGTGGCTTGCCGTCGATTGGAGCGACGCCAAGCCACTCGAGCGGTACCCCGCGCGAGTATAGCAGCCGTAGGACGTAATGGTCTGGCGTAATGATCAGCGACGCCGGATCCTTGAACGCATCATCAGATGCGAGAACCGCGGGATCGACGTGACCATGCGGCGAGACAATGGGAAGCGCGCGCGTCTCATCGTACAACGCGCGCGCGTGACGTCGAACTACGGGATCGGGATCGAAATAGCGATCCTCGTGAAGCGGGCTCACACCACCGGTTTCCACCGCGGGTCGTACTCGCGCGACCACAGCTTCGACGCATCGCCATCGCCGACGATGCGTCCAGTCTTCGGATCAATGGTGAGCTTGCGGCCAACCTGCTGCGAGATCGTCCCGAGGTGACAAAGCGTTCCGGTCTTTGCCCCGTCTTCGATTGGCGCGGAGAGCTTTGTGCCCGTGCGCACGGCGTTGACGAAGTTGTCGATGTGGAGCTGCGTCAACCAGTCGTCGCCGACCGTGTTGAGGGCGTCGCCCTTGGGAGCAGCCTTCAGCTCTTTGACAACCTTGTTCTTGAGATCGTAGATGACGTAACCGTCGCGATCGACTACGACGCTACCGTTGGTGCCGAGGACGGTCGTACCACGCGACCGCTGGTAGAGATCGAGTCCGTTGCAGCTCTGACCCTGCCAGATGATGCTCTTGCCGCCGTCGAAGACGAAGGTCGCTTCCTGTGTATCGGGGAACTGCCAGTCGTCGGCGTAGTGAAAGCGTCCACCAGTCGAGATGACACTCGTCGGGTAGTCGACGCCGAGCAGCCATCTGGCGACGTCGATCTCGTGTGTTCCATTGTTGCAGATCTCGCCGGTTCCCCAGTTGGTGAACCAGTGCCAGTTGTAGTGGATGACGTTGTCACGGTAAGGCGTGCGCGGCGCGGGGCCTTGCCACAGCTCGTAGTCGAGATTCGCGGGCACCGGAACCACTTTGCCCTTTCCGATGCTCGTTCGTGTATTGGCGTACCAGGCACGCGCGAGGTAGGGAGTCCCGATCCCGCCCCCGCGAACGAACTGCAGGACCTCGATGAAGTGCGGACCGGAGCGAGCTTGCGTGCCGAGCTGTACTCGGCGATTGGGATGTTTGCGTGCGGCCGCGACGATCAGCTCGTCCTCCCGTGCATCGTGTCCGCTTGGCTTTTCCACGTAGACGTGTTTGCCGGCGTCGAGCGCGAGGATCGTGGCCGCCACGTGCCAGTGATCCGGAGCAGCGATCGAGATCGCGTCGACATTCTTGTCGTCGAGGATGCGCCGAAAGTCGCCTACCGCCTTCGGTGCTGTCGCCTGGAGTGGCGTGGTCGCAGCCATGGCTTTCGACAGAACGTTGGAATCGACGTCACAGAGATAGCCGACGGTCGTGTTGGCGCCGTGCGCGAAATCTTGGGCGTGTACCATGCCTCGTCCGTTCAGCCCCATCACGCCGACCGCCATCTTCTCGTTCGGAGATCCGTCGAACGCGAAGAGGGGGCCGATCCCACGGGACGCGGCGAAGGCGCCGACTCCCGCGGCTGAGGCTGTCTTGAGAAAATCCCGGCGGTCCAGCGACTCCTTTTTCATCGGCGCTCCCAGCGGTTATAAGCGACAGATCTCGATATCCGCAGCGCACTTCACAGGCGGCGTATGTCGGTATCGGCGGTACACTCTATAGGCGGCGTATCTTGATATTCCGGAAAAAGACTTCATCGACATGATCCTGCAGCACGATGTGCCCCGCGCGCTTGTCGGCGAAGCCCTTGATGTCGCGGTATTTGCTCTTCGCTAGAAGCGAGTCCATGACCGGTGTGCCGAGCTCGAACTCGACGACTTTCTTACCGTTCAACCAATGCTCGCCGTGATTTCCACGAAACACTATCCGCGAATCATTCCACTCGCCTACTGGTGCCAGCACTTTGTTCGCGTTCGGAGGAATCAGATCGTACAACGCGCCCGCCCGATGTGACGGAACCTTGTTGTCCTCGTGAAGACTGTCGTCCAGCATCTGGTACTCGAAGCCGAGCGCGGCGTGGTTGGGGGCATTGGCCATCGAGATCTCTTCCGACACGTTGTATTTCACGCCGCTGTTGCCGGCGCGACTGATCTTCCATTCCCACTTGAGCTCGAAGTCGCGGAACGTCTCGCGGGTCATGAGATCGCCGCCGGCGGCGGGCTGGCCGTCTGGTAGTCGCGGCACCTGTCCGTCCGCGAGTTTCCTGATCACACCGTTTTCGATCTTCCAATGCGCGGTGGGTACGGTGTCGTAGCCGAGTCCGCGCCAGCCGTTAAACGTCTTCCCGTCGAATAGCAGTTGCCAGCCGTCGCGTTGCTCTTCCGGGGTCAATCTGTTCGGCCAGAAGGCGGGATCACCATTTACCAAGACTCCCTGCTGGGGAGAAACGCGGGCAGGAGGGTAATCGGCCACTGTTCCGCTGCATTTGGATCCTGCGACGTCGGAGCAGTTGCGTGGCGCGCACGCGAGGGCGACGATCGCGCCAGCGAGCACAACGCTGGCGAACGGAATTCTGGCGAGTGCACTTCTATAGTAGGGGGTCATGTCTGCCCGGTTGCGAGACGCGCCGGCTCGAGGCGCGGCGCGAGTAAATGTATAATCACCCACGCCGTCACGTACGCAAGCCCGCACACGACGAAGATCGGGGCGTAATCGCTGCCGTTCGCCTGGAGAACGCGGCCAGTCACCCTTTGGAAGACTACGCCTCCCATCGCTCCCGCGAACGCGCCGATGCCCACGACCGAGCCAACCGCGGATTTGGGAAACATGTCACTAGCCAATGTATAGACGTTTGCGGACCACGCCTGATGCGCCGCTGCGGCGACGCTGACGATAAGCACCGCAGCCCACATGCCAGGCGCGCGGGAAACGAGCGTCGTCGGAATGATCAGCAGTGCCATTGCGAGCATCGTCGTCTTGCGCGCGCGGTTCACCGACCAGCCGCGCTTGATCAGCGCGCTCGAGATCCAGCCTCCGCCGACTGAACCGACGTCTGCAATTAGATAGACGACGATGATCGGCGCCGCGACCTGCGCGAGCTTGACGCCATACTTCGCGTCGAGGAATTTCGGCAGCCAGTAGAGATAGAACCACCAAACGGGATCGGCCATCAGCTTCCCGACGATGAACGCCCACGTCTGTCGATACCCGAAAAGACTGATCCACGGTGCCCGTGCGACCGATGCGTCGCCAGACGCCTCGTCCGCATTCCCCATGGCACCGACAGTCTGATCAGGGCTTCGATATAGCGGAATCCAGAGCAGGAGCCAAAGGAACCCCAGCGCGCCAGTCGCGACGAATGCCCATTGCCATCCCCACGTCAGCGCAATCCAGGGCACGAGGAGCGGCGTTAGAATCGCACCCATGTTGGTGCCGGCGTTGAAAATCCCGGTCGCCAGCGCGCGCTCCTTCTGCGGGAACCACTCGGCGATCGTTTTTATCGATCCCGGGAAAATCGCCGATTCGCTCGCGCCGAGCATCGCGCGTGCGAACGAGAAGCCCGCCGCCGTTCGCGCGAAGGCGGTCCCGATCGCCGCGGCGCTCCAGGCAACCACTGCCGCCGCCAATCCGCGCCGGACGCCAATCCAGTCGATCGCCCGACCGGCGACGAGGAACCCGAATGCGTAGGCGAAGCTGAACCACGAGACGATGTCGCCGTAGTCGGCTTCGGTCCAATGCAGCTCGCGCTGAAGCGTCGGCGCGAGGATGCCGAGTACCTGACGGTCGGCGTAGTTGATAGTCGTAGCGACGAAGAGCAGCCCGCAGATAGTCCATCTGTAGGACGACAGGCGTTCCGTGTCAGCCGTGTTTGCCACTAGCTGGGACTTCCACGAGTAATGCCTTCCCAGAGGCCATGGAGATACATCGCGCCGAGCGCGCGATCGTGCAGTCCGTAACCCGGCTGGCCGCTCTCGCCCCAGATCATGCGTCCGTGATCGGAGCGTATCGGCCCGGTGAAGCCGGTATCGTGCAGCGCGCTGAGCACCGCGTGCACGTCGATATCGCCTCGCTCAGACGGATGCGCCGTCTCCTGGAATGAATGCTTACCGGTGCGCTTGATGTTGCGGCAGTGCGCGAAGTGGATCCGCCCCTTCGCTCCGAGGCTCCGAACGATCGCCGGAAGATCGTTCTTCGGATCCGCGGCAAGTGATCCGCCGCAAAAGGTTATTCCGTTCGCGGGATTGTCGACGACCTTGGTGACGCGCTCGAGCGCCGCTCCGCTGGTGATGATCCGTGGCAATCCAAAGATCGACCACGGTGGATCGTCCGGGTGCAGCGCCATTCGAACTCCCGACGATGCGGCGACAGGAACCACGCGCTCCAGGAAGTACGCAAAGTTATCCCAGAGTTTGTTCTCATTCACGGAGCGATACGCGTCGAGAAGTTTGCTGAGCTCGTCGGCGCTATAAGCCGTTGCCCAGCCGGGCAGGTCGGCGGTTCCACGCGAGAGATCGATCTTCGCCAGCGCGTCGTCGTCGAACGCAAGCGCGGTCGAGCCGTCGTCGAGCCTGCGCGCGAGGTCCGTGCGCATCCAGTCGAAGACAGGCATGAAGTTGTAGCAGAGCACCGGTACGCCCGCGCGCCCCATGTTGCGGATGCTCTCGCAATAATTGTCGACGAGCCGCGAACGTGAGGCGAGGCCGAGCTTGATGTCCTCGTGGACGGGAATGCTCTCGATGACCGCGAGCGACATGCCGTGTTGCTCGACATCTTCGCGCAGCGCCGCGATGCGATCGAGCGGCCACGGCTCTCCGACAGGAATATCGAAAAGAGCCCCGACGATGCCGTGCACGGCTGGAATCTGTCGGATATACGCGAGCGGAATCGGGTCGCGCGGCCCGAACCAACGAAACGTGATCATCAGGCGCTACCTTTTTCGCGGCGCCGAGATGAGACGTAAGCGCGCTTGCCTCGTCATCGAGACACTCGGAGGCTCGCCCCCTGTAGAAGCCGCTCCACCTCGCCGCGCGTCACCAGACAGAAATCACCCGGGATGCTGTGCTTGAGTGCGGAGGTCGCCGTCGCGAAACGGACCGCCTCTTCCCAGCCGCGATTGTCGAGGCGGCCCACGATCAGACCACCGCTGAACGCATCGCCGGCGCCAATGCGATCCACGACCTCCACCTCGTACCGGGGCGCGTGGTGGATCTTGCCATCGGCCGCGACGATCGCGCTCCAGGTGTTCAATAGCACACGCGGATTCTCGCGCAAGGTGATGGCCACCGCGCGAAGCTTGAATCTCTTCTCGAGCGCGCGCGCGACGTGCGCGTACGATTCCGCGTCTACTTGCTCGTAGCTACCCTTCGCTTCGGCGCCGATTCCAAACACGACGCGCGTGTCTTCTTCCGTCGTGATGAGAATGTCGACGTGCTCCATGAGCGGCTCCTGCACCGTACGCGCCCGCTCTGCGCTCCACAACTTGCTGCGAAAATTCAGATCGTAGCTGACGGTGAGGCCCGCGTTCTTTGCCGCGACGAGCGCCTCCGCGGTGACCTCGGCAGCGGATTCGCTCAGCGCCGGCGTGATGCCACTGACGTGGAACCAGCGCGTGCCGCTGAACACGGACGGCCAGTCAATGCTGCCGGGCTGGATTCTGCTGATGGCGGACGCCGCGCGATCGTACAGCACACTGCT